>JBBPYF010000090.1:0-18285 GCA_038200165.1 Chthoniobacterales bacterium
ATCGCTCCGTTCAGCTTGTCCCGGAGCGCCCCGGAAACATCACGAGTCAGCTCATCCGCTTCCTTCAAAGTCGCCCGCGAGCGCCGCTGCCGTCGGCCGTCGGAATCATACCAAACCGTCATGTACCTGCCCGAGGAGAGACGGTAAGTGGAAATGTCGTGTCCTTTAACCGCAGTGACGCGAAGGGGCTCTTTCATGAACCCACTTTGTCACAAACTCAAAGGCAATTCGGATTTACTATCGTAACATTAGTGGAGGCGAGGGGAGTTGAACCCCTGTCCTCGAAGCGGTCCGCGCAAACATCTACATGTTTAGCCGGTGCTGAGTTTTAAGGAGCCAAACGTTGCACCGGCACACTGCCGGCTCCCGAGCGTCCGCGAAATCGATTCAGCGTCCGGCGCGGTCGCTCCGCCGTCCACTTAGCCTGCTGTCCACGTTCGGCGCCGTAGCAGGCGTCCAGCTCCGAACGTCGCGGTCAATTAAGCCGCGAGAGCGAGATCTTCGTGATCTGCGTTTATTTGTTTTGGTCCGGTTTTTAACGAGGCCAACGAACCGTCCCCGACATGCCGCCTGCGCTTCAAACTTCAAGTCGAAGCCAGTACGCCCCCGTTTGGAAGGTCGTCAAGTTAAACGATCGCGCGGTTTGTTCAACTCCTGCTCGTAATCGTGCTCGTGCGCGTGATCGTTTCGATTACGATCACGAGCAGGAGCAAGAGTTTTGATGCGATGGAATTTCAGCAGCCGCGCCGGCGAACTTTCCGGCGGAGACGCGACTGTTTTGTCGACTCCCAAAAGCGGGCGGACGTGGCTGCGCGTGTTCCTCAGCGCATACTTTAGCGCGAAATCCGGTCGCCCATTTTCCATCGAGATCACAGAGCGCCGGAGCCAGGGCATCCCGCATATCATTTACTCGCACGATCTTTTTGAACAGCGGACGAAAGCAACAATGCGAGACCGTTTACGCGGGAAATATTTGGTGCCGCGCGCGCAGTTACGCGACTCGCCCGTCGTCCTCCTCGCGCGCGATCCGCGCGATGCTTTCGTCTCGTATTATGTGCAGCTTACGCACCGCAATCATCCTGCGCCGGAATCGATCAAGCGCATGAGCGCCGACGCGCTCCTCCGTCATCCGCGCTTTGGGATCGGAAGCATGGTGGAGGTGATGAATGCCTGGGCGCGCGAGTTCAGCGGCCGCGATGATTTCACCATTGTGCGCTATGAAGACTTGCGCGTCGATCCGGCGGGCGTGTTTCGGAAAATCCTTCACCTTTTGGGCGAGAAAGTGATCAACGCCGCCGCATTGGCCGAGTCGCTGAAATTTTCCTCTTTTGAAAACATGCAGAAAATGGAAGCGAGCGGCGCGTTCCGGGACAAGATTCTGGCGCCGCGCGATGCGGCCGATCGCGAATCGTTCAAGGTGAGGAAGGGAAGGGTCGGCGGGTTTGTCGAATATCTCTCCCTGGAGAGCCGGCAGTACGCGGCGCAGGTTTGTGCGCAGCTGGACCGGCGCTTCGGCTACGGCGTCCGAGCATAGCTTTCGCCCTCCCATCGATGATTGAAAAAACTTTTAAATTCCTACTTGCGTCGTATACATTAATACTCTACTGTCGCGGTAGAGATGAAGAACCAGAGGCGGCTTTTCCCAGCAGGTCGGGCAGGAAATGCGATGAGGATCGTTCTATTCATCGGCTGCGCCGGCGCGCTCGTTTTCTGCGCGGTCAGCGCTTCTCCTTACCTGCCGGTGCGCGTTTTAGTTGGCGCCGCGGCGTTGCTCGGCCTTGTGCATGAGCTGAGCCGCCGCGCCCCAATTGGCTACCAGGACGAACAAGGATTCCACTATGTGCGTGTCAGCCGGGCCCGACGCCGGGCGAGAAAGAATTTCGGTTTCGGCGCTCTGGTGTCGCCGGCGCTAAAAGCATGAACATGCCTATGACGCATCCCACAGAAATGGGGACGGCGCAGTGCTCGTCCCCCCATTTGCCATGAAGCTCTCCAAACGCGGCGAATATGCGCTCCGGGCACTGATCGATCTCGGCATCGCGGCTGAGCTCGACCGGCCCATCATTCAAGTGAGCGAGCTGGCCGCCAAGGAGAAGCTGCCGACCAAATTTCTGGAGCAGATTTTCACGCAACTCAAAGCGGCCGGTTATGTCGAGAGCCATCGCGGCAAACTCGGCGGCTACTCGCTGGCCAAACCAATGAACCGGATCAAATTCGGCGCCGTTATTCGGTTGATCGACGGGCCGCTCGCGCCGATTCCGTGCGTGAGCCAGACGGCCTACGAGCGCTGCACCTGTCCAGACGAGGCGCATTGCGGACTCCGCATGCTGATGATGGATGTGCGCACCGCCATTTCCAAAGTTCTCGACCGCTACAGCCTGGCCGACATCGTCGAGATCACGTTGCGCAAAATGCGGCGGGACAAAATCGCGCCGGCTTTTGGCGAGCGAGTCATTCACCTGCCGCCCGAAGTGACGGCCCGGCTGCTAATGGATTCGGAGGCAGCACCATCGGAGGAGGTCAAACGAAGGAGACTGTATGCGACACGAGCAGCAAAACTCTAGTGATTGGGTCGAGATTGTGCGGGAAAAGGTACGAACCTTGCGGTTTGGAGTAGTCCAAATCGTCGTGCATGACTCGAAAGTCACCCAGATCGAACGGACGGAGCGGACACGGCTCAACGGCGGGGCCGGCGTCGATGCGCTGAAAACGCCTTCGCAGGCATAGGAACGCCGGGATTCCCCAAACTTTCCTTCAGTAGAAGAACCCAAACAGCACCAACAATGAGAGAGACAACCTGGAGCAAATTGCGCGAGCTGTGGGCGATCCGCCGCCGCTGCACGCAAATCCAACTCGAGCAGCGTCAATCACGGCGCTGGAAACTGGCCGACCAGACTACTGGAGGACTCACCAAGCCAACATTGCCGACCGGACTTTCGGAGGTGCGCCTTGAAAACATTTGAGATCCGCCACGCCAACAACGCTTCTGCGCCAGCATTGCGCTCAGCGGCTCGCGTGGACGCTCGCCCTCCCGATCATCGCCCTTTGCCCGGGCGCGTTTGTCCAGGCGGGTGACATTCCGCCGCCGGAAAAGCAAAAGACGGTAAAGGTCGAGAAAGCCGCGTCGAATCCGCTCAGTTTTTGGGATGGGCGACTGGTCTTCGACCTGGAAGAGCGAGTGCGCATCGAGGCGCGCGAAAATAATCGCGACTTCGACGCGTCGCTTGACGACGACAACGACGACTCGTGGCTGCTGAACCGCTTCCGTCTCGGCCTGGCGGTGAAACCAGTGTCGTGGCTGAAGGTTTACGGCCAACTCCAGGATGTGCGCGAGGCCTACTCGGACCGCGCCAATATTCCCGGCGTGCGCGGCGCTGAGGGTGACGACGCGGCTGATCTGCGGCAGGCCCACATCGCCATCGGCGACATAAAGCAGTTTCCGCTGCTGCTGACGGTGGGCCGGCAGGCGATCACGTACGGTGACGCGCGGCTGGTGGCTGATTCACGCTGGGGAAATTTCGGGCGCACGTTCGACGCAGTGCGGTTGCGCTTCGAGGAGCCGAACTTCTGGGTGGAAGGCTTCGCCATGCGGCCGGTGCAGATCAAGCGACACGACTTCGATGACAGCGACTCGGCTGATAATTTCTACGGCGTCTACGCTTCGACAACGGCGATCCCGTTTCAAACAACGGACGCTTACGTTTTTTATCGCGATAAAAGTGACAACCAGCCCGATCTCGACCCGATGAACAAAGTCGATCCGCAGGGAACCTGGAATGGACCGGCGGCGCGTTTTGCCACCATCGGCGCGCGGGTGAAATCCAAAGCGGGCGCGCTTCACGGCTGGGATTACACCGCAGAAGCAGCGTATGCGAACGGTGATCTTTACCAGACCACGCTCGATTCCAAGCGCTATAGTCTCTCCGCCGTCGCCGCGCACGTCTCCGGCGGTTACACCTTCAAGGACGCGCTGTGGACTCCGCGCGTGGGCCTCGAATACGATTTCGCCTCGGGCGACAACAATCCGAACGATAACGATTCGCAGTCATTCCAGAACCTCTTCCCCTCCAACCACGAGAAGTACGGGTTCATGGATGAGTTCAGCTGGCGCAACATTCACGACGCGCGCTTTCAATTGAACTTCAAGCCGATCAAGAAGCTGGATCTGGAAGCGGATTACCATGCCTTCTGGCTGGCTGATACGAGCGACTATTGGTATCGCTCAAACGGCATCTCCACTCTGCGGACGAAAACACCCGATGGACGCGACGTGCGCACAATTGGAGCGGGTAACTTCGCCGGCCAGGAATTGGACCTCACCGGCACTTATGAGCTGACGAAGAACGTCAAAATCCAGACGGGATACAGTCACTTTTTCGCGGGTGATTATCTCGTCGATACAGGCCCGCATTCTGATGCCGATTTCGGCTAACGTCATGACGACACTGAGCTTCTGATTAAAAAATGAAAGCAAAACTGCTTCTCGCATTCTCCGCCGCGCTCGCACTCGGCCACGCCGCCTCGGCTGAGGACAAAGTCGTTCTCCGCTTCGGCCATTTCCCGAACATCACCCACGCTCAGGGTGTGGTCGCACACGCGCTGACGCGACAGGGGAAAGGGTGGTTCGAGCAACGGCTCGGAGCTCGTCGGCCTAACGAGGTTCGAGCGCGCCAACATTCACGAGCTTTCCGGCGGAATGAAACAGCGCGTCGCCCTGGCCCGCGCGCTCGCGCCCAACCCGCGCATGCTTCTCATGGACGAGCCGTTCGCCGCGCTCGACGCTCTCACGCGCGAGCAGCTTTACGGCGATCTTCAGCAAATCTGGGCCTCGCGCCGTAAAACGATCGTTTTCGTTACGCATAATGTGCGCGAGGCCGCTTGCCTCGGCGATCGCGTGCTCTTGTTCTCGCCGCATCCCGGTCGAGTCCAGGAGGAATTCCTCATCGATTTGCCGCGCCCGCGCGACATCAATAGCGTCGATCTCGCCGAACATTCGAGCGAGATCACGCGCGCACTCAAAGGCTTTTCAAAAGCGGAAGCCGCCTTCGCCTGATGAAACGTCTGGTTCTCGCAGTCCTCTTTTTCGCGATTTTGCTCGGGCTTTGGGAAGCGGCCTATCGCGCTAAAATCTGGTCGCCGGTGTTGCTCCCCTCGCCGCAGCAAGTGGCCGAGTATCTGAAGGCGTCGGCCCAGGACGGCACTCTGCTGCACGCCACGGTCATCACCATGCGCCGGCTCCTCATCGGATATTTCATCGGAATTCTCGGCGGTCTCCCGCTCGGATTTTTGACCGCGCGCTGGAAAGTCTTCCACGACACCATCGGCACGCTCGCGCTCGGATTGCAGACGTTGCCGAGTGTTTGCTGGGTGCCGCTTGCGTTGCTGTGGTTTGGTCAAAGCGAAGCCGCCATGCTCTTCGTCGTGGTCATGGGCACGCTTTGGTCCGTGGTCATCGCGACAGATACCGGCGTCCGCAACGTGCCGCCGATTTATCGCCGTGCCGCGCTCACGATGGGCTCGCGCCGGCTGCACATGTGGTTCAAGGTCATTCTGCCGGCGGCGCTCCCATTCATCGTGAGCGGAATGAAACAAGGCTGGGCCTTCGCCTGGCGCTCGCTCATGGCCGCGGAAATTTTTGTCACCATCCTGACCGGATTTGGCCTCGGCCAATTACTCCATTACGGTCGCGAATTAAGCGCGATGGATCAGGTCATCGGCATCATGTTCGTCATCGTCGTCATCGGCTTGCTTGCTGATAAGATTTTCTTTTCGCCTTTCGAGACGTTCCTGCACCGTCGCTGGGGCACCAGCCCGTAATGCTGCGCCGCACCCGCCCGCACGAGAAGAGCATCGTCGTTTTGCGTGAAGTGGTCGTGCAAAACGAGCTCGGTCTGCACGCCCGGCCAGCGGCGGAATTCGTCCGCATCGCCAATTCATTTCGGGCAGAGATCACCCTCATCAAAGAGGGCGAGCGCTACTCGGCAGCGAGTTTGATCGAAGTGCTGCGGGCCAATCTCGATTGCGGCGCGCGCGCGACGCTGGAAGCGCGTGGAGTGGACGCGGAGAAAGCAGTCACGCGGTTGGAAAAGCTGCTGGAAGAATTCCGTCATCGGAAAGAAGACTGAGGCAAACAACGGCGTCATCCCGAGCGAAGTCGAGGGATCCCGTTGCGCAACCTTTTCGGTAACTCCGCGGGATCCCTCGACTGCGCTTCGCTCCGCTCGGGATGACGGGATCACTCAAACAAAAATTGACGCCGGCGGCGTCTTTTAGCTGAATCCAAATCCGCCGGCCGCGGCATCCACCTTCACACCGTTATGACGGACCTTCATTTCGCTTTTCGCCAACTGCTGAAATCGCCCGCCTTCACTCTTCTGGCGCTTCTCACCCTCGCCCTCGGCATCGGCTTGAACACCACCATCTTCAGTCTGATCAACGATCTCTTTCTTCGCAGTCTGCCTTTCGCCGAGCCGCAGCGCCTGGTGCACGTCCTCGCCGGCGACAAGGGTCGCATGGGTAAGGAAATCAATCTCCCGCTCGGCGCGCCGCGATTCCTCCATTATCGCGATGGGCAGACCATCTTTTCCGGATTCGCCGCCGAGAACGGGGCGGCGGAGACACTCACCGGCCTCGGTGATCCGGTGCAGCTGCCCGTCTTCAAAGTAACGTCGAACTACTTCGATGTGCTCGGTGTTCGCCCGATCCGCGGCCGCAATTTTCTGCCGGCCGAAGAGGAAGGCGCGGACGTGGCGATGGTGAGCGAAAACTTCTGGCGCAAACGGCTGGGCGGAGATCCCAATGTCATCGGCCGCGGCATCACTCTCGACGGCATCGCCCACACTATCGTTGGTGTGCTCCCGAACATGCCGACGAAATGGGTCGGCCCAAATGCTAACGAGGTCTGGACGACGAAGCCATTCGTCATCCCAGGTTTCTCGCATGAACGAATGATGCGCGGCACCGGGTTCCTGCGCGTCATCGGCCGGCTCAAGCCCGGTGTGAGCGTCGATCAGGCGCGCGCCGCATTGCCGGCGCTCGAGCAGAGCTATCGCGCGCAATACCCGGATAAGATCGACGCACAGTTCACCACCGCGATCAAAACATTACCGGAAGACGTGACGGAAAATATCCGTCCGGCCTTCGCCACGCTGCTCGGCGCGGTTGCGTTTGTCCTGCTTATCGCGTGCAGCAACGTGGCCAATCTTCTCCTCGTGCGTTTCAGCGGGCGGCGGCGCGAAATCGCATTGCGCATGGCGCTGGGCGCGTCGCGCGCGAGCGTGGTGCGGCTGTTTGTGCTCGAGAGCGTGCTGGTGAGCGCGTTCGCCGGTGTTTTGGGTGCGATTCTGGCCTGGCGACTCGTGCCGCTCGTGCCGCAGATGGCGGCAAATTTTCTTCCGCTCGAAGGAAATCGCGCGACGAGTTTGTCCCTGCCGGTGCTGGGATTCACCATCGCCTTGTCCCTGCTCACCGGTCTGCTCATGGGTGTTTATCCGGCGATGCAAAGTTCGCGCGCCGATCTGGTCGAGGCCTTGAAAGAGGGTGGACGCGGCAGCAGCGGCAGCGTGCGGCAGCAGCGGTTTCGCAAAATTCTGATCGGCGCGCAGGTCGCCCTTTCTGTCACGTTGCTGGCCGGAGCGGCGTTGCTCATTGCCAGCTTCGTCCGGTTGAGTCATCAAAATACCGGTTTCCGCTCCGATCATCTTTGGGTGGGATTCGTCACATTTCCGACTGCCGGCTATCCGGACCTGGGGTCGCGCAATCGTTTCGCCGAGCAGACGCTGAGTTCATTGCGGAGCACGCCTGGCGTTGAGAACGTCGCCATCAGCGGCGATTTCCCGCTCGCCGGCGGCAACGGCCAGACGCTGTATGCGCGCGCCGACCGCGAAGTGTTGCCAGTGCCGCAGCGCGCGGCCGCGCCCTCGCACGACGTCGGTCCCGGTTATTTCCGGGCCTGGGACATTCGCGTTCTGGCCGGGCGCGAGTTCGACGCCCACGATATCGAGGACCGGCAGAACGTCGTCCTCATCAGCCAGGCCGGCGCGAAGAAGGTGTTCGGCGATGAAAATCCCATCGGCAAAACGCTGCTTGTTACGAGTAACAGCGTGCCGTGCGAGATCGTCGGAATTGTGAGCGATGTGCGGAGTGATCGGCTCAATGTTGCCAACGAGATGGAGTTTTACCGGCCTTGGGGACAGGAGAACTTTCCGTTCATGACCATCGCCGTGCGCAGCAATTTGCAACTAGACGCCATCACCAGACTGGTGCAGTCATCGATCAATCGCATCGATCGCGGTATCGCCATCGCCCAGCCACAAATGATGGACACGGTGGTGGCGCAGGCGCTCGGTCAGGCGCGACTCGTTATGCTGCTGCTCGGCATCTTCGCAGGCGTGGCGCTGCTCCTTGCGACAGTGGGAATCTACGGCGCAGTCGCGTACTCGGTCGCGCAGCGCACCGGAGAAATCGGAGTGCGCATGGCGCTAGGCGCGCAAACCATGCACGTCCTGCGCCTGATCATCGCGCAGGGAATGAAGCCGGTCGTCATCGGATTAATCGTAGGCATCGCCGCCGCGCTCGCGCTCGGTCGATTGCTCACTTCGCAGCTCTACCAGGTCTCGGCGCACAATCCGCTCGTGCTCGCCGTCACCGCAGGGACCCTCGCATTGGCCGCGCTTCTTGCCTGCTTGCTCCCCGCGCGCCGCGCCAGCCTTTTGAACCCGGTCGAAGCCCTGCGCATCCAATAGCAAACAGCGGTCATAGCTCCTCCGGGTAGCGCACGCGTCCTCGCCTGCGCGGACTTTCTAGCCGGCTATGTCATCAGAGAAGATCGTTTCGGCGGGCGCCTAAACCAACACGCGAGACACGTGCGCTACCAAGCGACAGTCGCTACGCGACCTGAATGCCTTCGCGCGCCGTCCTCGCGGTGTAAAGCTCGCTCAGTCTCCGCGTCATCGACCCTACTCTCCCATCGCCGACCATACGATCATCCACCTGCACCACTCCGGCCAGCTCACCGATCGTGCCGGTGCAAAATATTTCATCAGCCGCGTAGATTTGGTCGAGCGTGATGTCGCGTTCCGCATGTGGAATCTTCTCTGCCGCACAAATCTCCAGCACCGTCGCGCGCGTGATCCCCTCGGGACAGGCAACGACACGGCTGGTCGCGACTTCGCCTCCGCGCACGATGAAAACGTGCGTCGCATTCGTCTCCGCCATAAACCCGCGCGTGTCGAGCATGAGGGCATCGTCGGTGCCCGCGTTGTTCGCCTCGATTTTCGCCAGAATGGAGTTGAGCAGATTGGCGTGGTGAATGCGCGGATCGAGAATCTCTGGCGGCGGCCGGCGCATTTTGCTGGTGATTAAACGCAGGCCGCTCTTGGCGTAGACCGGCACCTTGTGTTCTGCCAGCACGATGAGCGTCGGTCCACTTTGATTCAGCCGCGGGTCCATCCCTGACGTCATTTTCAGGCCGCGTGTGAGCGTGAGCCGGATGTGCACGCCATCCTGCATCTTGTTAGCTGCAAGCGTGCGCCGGATTTCTTCGATGATATTCTCGCGCGGAGGAATTTCAGCGAAGGCAAGCGCGCGCGCGGAGCGTTCGAGCCGATCGAGATGCTCCTGCAATTTGAAGATGCGGCCGCGGTAAAGGCGCAATCCTTCCCAGACCGCATCGCCCCCTTGCACCGCCGAATCGAAGGGACTCACGCCAGCTTCATCACGGTGCACGAGCCGGCCGTTGATGTTGACGATGAGATTCCGATTTCGTTCATCGAACTTCTGCAGCATTCGGAACTTACCTCACACCGCGTCCACACCGGACACAAAGGATAATTACGGCGTATCTTTGTGCCCTTTGTGGCCGTTGTGCCCTTTGTGTGATCATTTCAATCGCTGTGAACGGAGCTGCGCGTAGCAATCGCGACAGCGCTCATGCACCTCGCGCAAACGTTCCGGCACGATCACGTCGTCAGCCCGATACGGCCCGAACGATGTCGAGCGTTCCACCTCCGCGTACCAGTGTTTCGCCCACACGCCATCAGTCTCGCGCCGGCCGGATGGCCACGACAACATCGCTGGATCAAACCCGAGGCTGACCGCATCACACAAAAGCCGCAAGGTTCGCTCCGGGTTCTCCAGCACATCCTGTGCGTCGATCACCGGGGGAACCGTGCCAGTCGCGGCGCACACAAATTGAAAAAGCTCGAGCTGTTGCACAAAACCGAGATCCTCGAGGCGCGGCTCGCCGTTTTTTTTGATATAGGAAGCAATCACCTCAGCCGGATCGCGGACGAGGAAACAATTTCTAACGAGCAACAGCCAGTCGCGCGGTATTTCTGGCAGGAGATGATGCGTCATCTGCTTCTGGTAAAATACGGTTGCGCCATGCGGAACCGGCCCGGTCAACTGCGCCACGATCTCGCGCCAATCGGTTTTACTCGCGGCAATGATCTCGTCGGCTCCGGGATGTCGAGCGCCTGTTTGCTTCAGGTAATAACCATAGAACGGCTCGTCCACGACCACGGTGTCGGCGCGATTGCCCCACGCTCGCATCATCGCCGTGGAAATATTTCGCGGGCCTGACCACATCGCGATTCGCACCGGCTTGCCGTGAGCTGCCCCAGGTTCCATCCCACAAACATTACGCCAGCGGCTTCGACGTAAAAGTATTGGCGACCCAAGTCATCGAAATAGACAGCGTGGTTGCGCACGCTACTTTCGTGCGACACAACACAAGGAAATCATTATGGCGACACGAACGAGCTCGGCGATTTGGGAAGGCAATCTCAAGGAAGGCAGAGGCACGATGAAAGTAGGCCGCGGCGCCTACGAAGGTCCTTATTCATTTGCCTCGCGCTTCGAGGACGGCACGGGAACAAACCCCGAGGAGTTGATCGGCGCGGCTGAAGCCGGCTGTTTCTCCATGGCCCTGTCGTCGAATTTAACCAAAGCCGGTCACGCGCCGAAACGGATCAGCACAACGGCCAGGGTCAATCTGGAGATGATCGGCGGCGGACCGAAGATCACATCGATCGATCTGGATTGCGAAGCCGAGGTGCCAGGCATCGACGAGCAGACTTTTCAGCAGCAGGCGGAGCTAACGAAAAAGAATTGCCCGGTGTCAGTCGCGCTCTCGGGCACAGAGATCAAGCTCAACGCGCGGCTGAAAAGCTAAGTCGAGCGGAGCGGAGCGAAGTCGAGGGATCGGTTGCGCAACGTACGGGTGACTTTCACGGGATTCCTCGACTTCGCTCGGGATGACCGCGCGTCAAGGCGGCGTTTGCCACATCCGCCGCTACAACTTCGCGTAAACGCCGATGAGCGGCCGCCGCGAAGGTGTGGTCGAACGAAAATCGCTCACGAACCCGTTCTTCGTGCGGAACTCGACATGGCCCGCCGCGCGGCTCGGCCCGTACACCAGCACCGATCCCACCGGCGCGGCGAAAGGATCGCGCACGGCCAATTTCTGAAATCCGTAATTCGCCACCAGCTCCTGTGCGGCATCGCGCGCATATTCCGTCTTCGGCCGCGAATCGATCACGCCCGAAGCGAGCAGCGCGTCTTTGACATAATGCCAGCAGAGCGAGCGCGAATGGGCGTGCGCCCGTTCCTCGGCGATGCTGGCCGCGCGCAATAACTTCGGATCGATCTGCCGATTCACTTTCGCAAATGGTGTCACGATCTGCTTCGGATAATAATCGGTGATGATCGGCGCCGATTCCTTTTTGCCATCCGCCGTTTTGAAAACGTAACGCGGCGCGCGCGTCGTCTCCGTTTTCGCTTCCGTGCCGCCGCTACCGAGCTGCAGCTTCGAGGGCGCCAGCATCTGCCCATGCGCCGCCATGGTGGAGAAGATCGAGGCCGACACGCTAACGCCGGCGAGCAGGAAAAGCCGTCTCACGCGGCGGATGTTTGGCGGTTCTTTAAACGTCACGCAAGTGTTTTCTAAAACTTTCTTTTGCGGCAAGTGCCTCAGCCAGAAAATTCTTCCGCGCCGCTTCGTCCGGTTTTAGTCTCAGCCGATGGCGGCAATTTCATCGCCGGAAAAGGCCCGCGGCGAAAGCAACATCATCCTCATTTGCGCCGTTATCGCGCTTCTCGTGCATCTTCTGACGAACCAGCGCTACGGTTATTTTCGCGACGAACTTTACTTCATCGACTGCGCGCGGCACCTCGATTTCGGCTACGTCGACATGGCGCCGCTCTCCGCGTTGCTGTTGCGCGTCGAGCTCGCACTGTTCGGCACTTCGCTTTTTGCGGTGCGGTTATTTCCAGCGATCGCGGGCGCGCTAACGGTCGCTTTCACCGGCATCTTCGCGCGCGAGCTTGGCGGCCGGGTCTGGGCCGTCGCGCTCAGCTGCATCGCGACATTGAGCGCGCTGATTTATCTCGGCATTGGCAATTTTTATTCGCTCAACGTTTATGAACCGCTGCTCTGGAGCGGTTGCGCGTACCTGCTCGTGCGCATCATCAACGGCGGCTCACCGCGCCTGTGGCTCTGGTTCGGCGTCCTCGCCGGCGTCGGACTCGAGAATAAACATTCCATCGCATTCTTCGCCCTCGCGCTCGTTCTGGCGCTCTTATTAACGCCGGAGCGCCGCCATTTCTCGCAGCCGTGGATATGGCTCGGCGGCGCAATCGCGCTGCTCATTGCGCTGCCTAACATCATTTGGCAAATCCAGCACGGCTGGCCCACATGGGTGTTGCTGGCCAACGTCGAACGCTCCCATAAGAACGTCGTCCTTAGGCCGGACCAGTTTTTCCTGCAGCAAATCCTCCTGCTCAATCCCGCGACGCTGCCGGTGTGGCTCGCTGGCCTGGTTTGGCTATTCGCCTCGCGTTATCGCGCTCTCGCCATCGCCTACATTATCGCGCTGGTCGAGTTCATCATCATGCACGGCAAAAATTATTACCTCGCGCCGATTTACCCGATGCTTTTCGCGGCCGGCGGCGGCGTCTGGGAGAGTCTCTTCGCTCTGCGTCTGCGCTGGCTGAAAGCGCTCATCGCATCGCTCATGCTTCTCTCAGCGGCCGCGCTCGCACCGCTGGTTCTGCCGGTCCTGCCACCGGAGAAATTGCTCAGCTACATGCGAGCCATTCATTTCGCACCGCCGCGCACTGAGACTTCACACACTGCGACATTGCCTCAGCTCTTCGCTGATCAATTCGGCTGGGAGGGAATGGTGCGTTCCGTCGCCCGCGCCTACGGCTCGTTAGCTCCGGACGAACAAAAACGCGCCGCCATTTTCTGTCAGAATTACGGACAGGCCGGCGCCATCAATCTCTTCGGCCCAAAATATGGGTTGCCGCCGGCTATTTCCGGGCACCAGAATTATTTCCTCTGGGGCCCGCGCCATTACACCGGCGAGCTGATGATCGTGCTCGACGACAACAGCGCTGATGAGCGGCAGCAATTCACATCAGTGGAAGATCGCGGCGTGGTGGAGAGCAGCCCGTGGGCGATGCCGTGGGAACAGCGGCAACACGTTCTAATCTGTCGCGGCTTGCATGGCACTCTGCGCGAACTCTGGCCCAAGCTGCGCGAGTGGTTATGAGCGACAGCGACACCGCTCCTAGCGGACGCCGTCCGCTGCCGCCGTTATAGCTGCCGTCCGTCCTCGGCGGCAGAAGCAAAACGGTTCTCTGACGCCATGCGCTTTTCGCTGCCACGCCATCTGCCGCTGAGGACAGCGGCAGCTACAACGTGAGGCAGCAGGCATCAGGGCGCGACCTTCGGCTCTCACAACTTCGCCACTGCTTCCCTCATCCGCGCTCGCATCTTCGCATCCGGCAATCGTCCGCTCCCCGCGAGCGTGTTGTCTTCGAGATGCGACAGCTTGTCAGTCGCGGGAATGACACACGTCACCGCCGGATGCGCGATGATCCATTTCAGGAAAAACTGCGCCCACGAGCTGCAATCGAATTCCGCGGCGAAATCCGGCAGCGCTTTCCCGCGCACCCGCCCGCGCCGAAAGGCCGGTTCGCGATGACGCCGACGCCGCGTTCCTGCGCCATCGGCAAGACGCGCTGCTCCGCTTCCGGTTCCATGAGCGAGTAGTTGATCTGGAGAAAATCGATTTTCTCCCGCGCGAGCACACGCTCCACCTCCGGAAAAGCACTCGCTTCGTAATGAGTCACGCCGATATAACGGAAACGGTCCTGCGCCTTCCACTCGTGCATCGTTGCCAGATGCGTCGCGACATCGACCAGGTTGTGCACCTGCATCAGATCGATTGTCGTCGTCTGCAGGCGCGCAAACGATCGTTCCATTGAGTCGATGCCGGCCTGTTTCCCGCGCGTCCACACTTTGGTCGCGAGGAAAACTGAATCGCGCAGCCGCAACTTACTCACCAGCTCGCCCATGACTTCTTCGCCGCGCCCGTACATCGGCGATGAATCAACCAGGCGACCACTGCGTTTGACAAAGCCACTGAGCAACGGCTCGAGACCGGCGATGTGCCCCGTATCAACATCGAAGACCTGCCACGTTCCCAGTCCGATCACCGGCAGCTTTTCTCCTGATGAAGGAATCGCGCGCATGAGCATGCTCGATGATCCGTTCGTCGCCCGCGCTGCGCCAGCCGGCAAGAACAGACTCGCGCCCGCACCGCCGAGGACGCGCGCCTCTGCGCGCCTCGTCATTCCAAACGCAGTCGAGGAATCACATTGCGTTACGTTTAAACGTGCGCCACGAGATGTCCGGCCTTCGCTTGACATGACAAAGCGCAACATGCCCACAACCCGTCGCCATTTCATCAAGCTTTCCGCCGGCAGCGCGATTGCGCTAAGCACTCACTCCATATCATTGTTCGCAGAGCCTGCGATGAAACCATTGCGCATTCTCATCCTCGGCGGCACCGGCTTCACCGGCCCATATCAGGTAAAATATGCGCTCAGCCGCGGCCATAAGGTGACCACTTTCAACCGCGGCAAGACCCATCCCGGTGAGCTTCCGGCGGAAGTGGAGCAGCTCATCGGCGATCGCAACAGCCAGCTCGATGCGCTGAAAGCCAGGCAGTGGGATATTTGCATCGACAACCCGACGACGCTGCCAGCCTGGGTGCGCGACGCCGGCCAGGTGCTGAAGGAAAATATCGACCGCTACATTTTCATCTCGACCCTTTCCGTTTACGCCGACACGAGCAAAGGCGTGGATGAGACAGCGCCACTCGCCAAATACGACGGGCCGGATGCATTCACGGAAACGCTCGAAGCCATGAAAGCGTCCGGTTACAAAACCTACGGCCCCCTCAAGGCCCTCTCGGAGCAGGAGGCGGAGAAATGGTTTCCGGGTAAGACGCTCATCATCCGTCCTGGATTGATCATCGGCCTGCGCGATGAGAGCGATCGCTTCACCTACTGGCCGGTGCGAATCGACCGTGGCGGGGAAGTGCTCGCGCCGGGCAAGGCGGATGATCCGTTGCAATTCATCGACGCGCGCGATCTCGCCGAGTGGACGATCCGGATGGCGGAGAATCGCGAGACCGGCACGTTCAATGCAACTGGGCCTGCCACGCCGCTGGGAATCGGCGCCATGCTCGATGGAATCAAAGATGCGCTGCACGCAGAGGCGAGTTTCACCTGGGCGCCCGCCGATTTCCTGACGCAGCAAAAGGTGGAAGCGTGGTCGGACATGCCGGTGTGGACCGGAGAAGAGAGTGGCATGGCGCGAACGAAGATCGACCGCGCGCTGGGCAAGGGTCTCACCTTTCGTCCGGTAGGCGAGACCGCGCGCGACACGCTGGCCTGGTTCAAATCATTGCCGCCGGAGCGTCAGGCAAAGCTGCGCGCCGGCCTTTCACCGGAACGCGAGAAGGAAGTGCTCGCCGCCTGGCATAAGTCGCAAAAAAGCTGAGGCGAGAAGTTAGAGGAACCATGAAAATAAAGCGCATCATAAGGTGGAGCGCGCTTGCGATGTTACTGCTCGTCATCGTGGCCGTGCTCGTCGCGTATTGGACTTCAACCAATGACTGCGATCAGCTCGGTCATTTCCGCGGCGCGCCGATGAAAGCTGTTGTGAGGTGCGACTATGGTTCGCCGGACGTTCTCAAGCTCGCGGACGTGGAAAAGCCGGCGCCGGATGAAAACGAGATCCTGGTGAGAGTTCATGCCGCCTCGCTCAATCCGCTTGACTGGCACCTGATGGAAGGCACGCCCTGGCTCGCACGGCTTGGCCTGGGCCTGCGCAAACCCAAAGACACCCGTGTCGGCGTCGATTATGCCGGCACAGTGGAAGCAGTGGGTAAAAACGTGACGCAGTTCAAAAAAGGGGACGAGGTCTTCGGCGGTAAGAACGGCGCGCTCGCCCAATACGTCTGTGCTCGCGCTGATCGCGCAGTAGTACTCAAGCCCGCCGCCATCACGTTTGGTCACGCTGCGTCTGTACCGGTCGCGGCAATCACCGCGTTGCAGGCGCTTCGCGATAAGGGAAAGATCGGAGTTGGCCAGAAAGTGTTGATCAATGGCGCTTCGGGAGGTGTCGGCACTTTCGCCGTGCAAATAGCGAGGTCTTTCGGAGCCGATGTGACCGGCGTATGCAGCACGCGCAATCTTGAGCTCGTTAGATCACTCGGCGCAGATCAGGTGATTGATTACACCAAGGAAGATTTCACTAAAAGCAGCCGGCGTTATGATCTGATCCTCGACAACGTCGGCACACAACCGTTGTCAGGTTTCCGGCGCGTCTTAAATGCGAAGGGCAAATACGTCATGATAGGCGGGGGCGGGCCAAACGAGCAGGGAGCGCTTGGGCCATTGGCTCGCGCGCTGCAAACGTGGTTGTTGTCGCACTTCGTGAGTCACGAGATGGGAATGATGTTTGCCGAGCTAAACCAAAAAGACCTGGCCGTCCTGGCCGATCTCATGCAATCCGGAAAGGTGAAGCCTGTCATCGATCGCACTTACAAGTTGGCGCAAGTCTCGGATGCGATGCGGTACCTGGAACAAGGCCATGCCCGAGGCAAGGTTGTGATCAAAATCGAATAGACCCAGCTCCCTGCCGCGACAGGCCGAGAGCTGCACCGCTTCACCGGATGATTTCGTTTCGTCAAATCGTCGACGTGCGCTCGGACGAAGTGCGCGCGCTATGGTTCGCTTTCGTTTTCAATTTCGTCGTTCTCGGCAGCTACTACGTGATGCGACCGATTCGCGATGATATCGGCGCGGCGAATGGCCTGGAAAATCTCTCCTGGATGTACACGGGTACGATGGTCACCATGCTGGTGGCGAATGCATTGTTCTCCGCCATCGTCGCGCGCATGTCGCGACGGCGTTTCATCCCGATCGCCTACCGTTTTTTTATTCTCAACCTGGCGCTGTTTTATCTTGCCATGCGCTTCCTTGCGCTCGGCCGGCAATTCTGGGTAGGCGTAGCTTTTTTCGTCTGGGTCAGCGTCTTCAATCTCTTTGTCGTGAGCGTGTTTTGGGCATTCATGACGGACGTTTTTGACAGCGAGCAAGGCAAACGGCTCTTTGGCTTCATCAGCGTAGGCGGGACCCTCGGCGGCATCGTTGGCGCGCTGGTGACCGGGTCGCTGGTGAAAGGGGTTGGTGCGGTCAATTTGCTCATCGTCTCGGCGGTGATGCTGGAGACCGGCGCGTGGTGTGTGAAGTTTTTCCCGACGAGCTTTCGCACACGCAGCGAAGCGGAGCCGAGGGATCCCGGGGAAGCTAGCTTAAAGGGTGCGCAACGGGATCCCTCCACTTCGCTTCGCTCCGGTCGGGATGACACCGCTGAGCAGCCCATTGGCGGCGGCATCATTTCGGGAGTCTCGCACGCCTTCCGCTCGCCATATCTCCTCGGCATTTGCGCGTTCATGCTGCTGCATGCCATCACTTCGACCATCGTTTACTTCCAGCAGGCCGATGTGACGGGCCATCAGTTTCACGACCGCGCGGCACGCACCGCCTTTTTCGCGCACGTCGATTTATCGGTGAACGTCCTTACCATTGTCGTGCAGCTTTTTCTCACCGGGCGGCTGCTGAAGTGGCTGGGCGTGGGAATCACGCTGGCTTTTCTCCCGCTCATTAACATCATCGGTTTCGGCGCAATGGCAGTCGCGCCGACGCTGGCGTTCCTTGCGCTTTTCCAAACACTGCGTCGCGCGGGAAATTTCGCCGTCACGCGGCCGGCGCGCGAAGTGTTGTTCACGGTCCTGCCGCGCGAAGACAAATACAAAGCGAAGAGCTTCATCGACACCTTTGTTGACCGCACCGGTGATCAGATCGGCGCCTGGTCGTACCCGCTGCTGCGCTGGATGGGATTGGGGCTGACTGGCATCTCGTGGG
>JBBPYF010000091.1:0-13657 GCA_038200165.1 Chthoniobacterales bacterium
ATGTCGAGCAATCGCTTGTGCGTACGAATTTCAAATTGATCCATCGACTTTTTGTCGACGTGCGGTGAGCGGTTCACGGTAAATTTCTCAATTAACGTCGGCAGCGGAATAGGCCCGGCTACGCGCGCGCCGGTGCGCTTCGCCGTCTCCACAATCTCGACCGCGGATTGATCGAGCATGCGATGATCGAACGCTTTCAAGCGAATGCGAATGCGCTGGCCGTTCGTCATTTCGTCTCCTTCTGGTCGAGAATGGCGCTGACCAGATTCGCCGGCACCTGCTCGAAATGCGATGGCTCCATCGAGTAGCTCGAGCGGCCTTTCGAAAGTGAACGGATCGCCGTCGCGTAACCGAACATTTCCGCCAGCGGCACCTCCGCATTCACGATGGTCAGATTGCCGCGTGACTCAATGCTGTTGATCTTTGCCCGCCGACGATTGAGGTCGCCGATGATATCGCCCTGAAATTCTTCCGGAGTCGAGTTCTCCACTTTCATGATTGGCTCGAGCAATATCGGTTTCCCCTGCTTGAAACCATCTTTCATGGCGAAGATCGCCGCCAGCTTAAAGGCGAGCTCATTCGAGTCCACTTCGTGGTAGCTGCCGTAAACAATGTCCGCTTCCACGTCGATCACCGGATAACCGCCGAGCACGCCGTTGAGCACCGCTTCTTCGATGCCCTTCTTCACCGCCGGAATATATTCCCGCGGAATGACACCGCCGACGATCTTGTTCTCCACCACCAAACCTTTGCCGCGCTCCGCCGGCCGAACGTCCACTTCGACGTGGCCGTACTGACCGCGACCGCCTGATTGCTTGATCAACTTGCCCACGCCGTGCGCGCTCCCGGTGATCGTTTCGCGATACGCGATCTGCGGTTTGCCCGCATTCGCATCGACCTTGAACTCGCGGAACATGCGATCGCGAATGATCTCCAGATGCAGCTCGCCCATTCCCGCGATGATGGTCTGGCCGGTGTCTTCGTGCGTGTAAACGCGAAACGTCGGGTCCTCCTCCGCCAGGCGCTGCAACGCCGTCGCCATTTTCTCCTGGTCGAGTTTCGTCTTCGGCTCGATCGCCATCGAGATGACCGGATCGGGAAATGACGGCGGCTCGAGCAGAATCGGGTGATCTTCATCACACAACGTGTCGCCGGTCGTGATGTTCTTGATTCCAACAATGGCGGCAATGTCACCCGAGTAGCAAGTGTCGATATCCTCGCGTTTATCCGCCTGGATCTGGATCAAACGCGAGATGCGTTCGCGCTTGTTCGTGCGCGGATTGTAAACCGTGTCGCCTTTGCTCAGCGTGCCGGAGTAGACGCGGAAGAAGACGAGCTTGCCGACAAAAGGATCGCTCCAAAGTTTAAAAGCGAGCGAACAGAAATTCCCGCTGTCATCCGTCAGCGCCTCCATCGGCTCGTGTGTGTCCGGCTCCATGCCTTTGGCCGGCGGAATATCGAGTGGGCTGGGCAAATAATCGACCACGGTATCGATCAGGTATTGCACCCCGATGTTCTTCAAAGCCGAGCCGCCAATCACCGGCACAAATTTGTTCGCGATGGTCTGGCGGCGAATACCCGCTTTCAGCAATTCCGGCGTGACCGGCTGCTCGTGAATGACGAGCTCAGCGATCTCATCGTCGATATTCGAAATCTGCTCGACCAAATCCGCGTAAGCTTTGTCGACCGCGGCGACATGTTCCTGCGGGAGGTCGGTCACTTCATAAGTCGATCCGAGCTGATCGCTCTCGGAATAAATGATCGCCTTCTTATTAATAACATCGAGCTGACCCTTGAGCTGATCTTCTCTTCCGAGCGGCAGCAACACCGGCCACGCGTTCGCGCCAAGCTTTTTGTGGATGCTGTCGACCGACATCGCGAAGTCGGCCCCGACGCGATCCATCTTATTAATAAAGGCCAGCCGCGGCACATTGTACTTCGTCGCCTGCCGCCACACTGTTTCTGACTGCGGCTGGACTCCGGCCACGCCGTCGAAAACCGCGATTGCGCCATCGAGCACGCGCAGCGAGCGCTCCACTTCCGCCGTGAAATCGACGTGACCCGGGGTATCAATGATATTGATGCGCTGCTTGATGCCTTCGAAAATTTTGTAAACGCCTTCTTCCTTGCGTTGCGACCAACTGCAGGTCGTCGCCGCCGAAGTGATCGTGATCCCGCGCTCGCGCTCCTGCTCCATCCAGTCGGTCACGGTGGTGCCTTCGTGCACCTCACCCATCTTGTGGATCATACCCGTGTAGAAAAGAACGCGCTCGGTGATGGTCGTCTTTCCCGCGTCGATGTGCGCGGCGATGCCGATGTTCCGCGTCCGCTCCAGCGGGAACTTGCGCTCTGGCGAATTCGGATTCTTCGCGCCCGCGGCAGCTTGCTTTTCGATCGTCGCTGTAGCCATGGAATTAAAATGCCGAAATCCGAAATCCGAAATCCGAAACAAATCCGGAGCCCGAATGACAAAAAAGCGTCACTCCGACCCGCCTGTTTCTGGTTTTGTCATTCGTCATTGTTTCGGGCTTCGTCATCGGATTTCGTCGTTCCGCTACCAGCGGAAGTGCGCAAAAGCTCTGTTCGCCTGCGCCATCTTGTGCGTGTCTTCGCGTTTTTTTATGGCGTTGCCCTGGCCCGCCGCCGCGTCCCTGATCTCCTGCGCCAGCGCTTCAGCCATCGGCTGTCCCCGGCGGTTGTCGGCGTACTGCACGATCCAGCGCATGGCGAGCGAGACCTGCCGCGCCGGCGTGACTTCCATCGGCACTTGATAGGTCGCACCACCGACGCGCCGCGACTTCACTTCCAGACGCGGGCGCACGTTCTCGAGCGCTTTGTTCAAAATCTCCAATGGATCGACTGAATCCGATCCTTCGCGTGATCTGTCGATCGCGGTGTAAACGATCCGTTCAGCCAGCGATTTCTTCCCGCGCTTCATCACCGTCGAAATTAAACGCGCCACCGCCGGGCTCCCATAGCGCGAGTCCACCTTCTCCTCTTTTTTGTAAACTTTACGCCGGCGGCTCATTTCTTCCCGCCTCCTTTTTTCGCCGGAGCAGCTTCGCCGCCCGCTTTTGGCCGTTTGGCGCCGTATTTCGATCGGCTGCGTCGCCGTCCATCCACGCCGAGGGAATCGAGCGTGCCGCGCACGATATGATAACGCACGCCAGGCAAATCCTTCACTCGCCCACCGCGCACGAGCACGATGGAATGTTCCTGCAAATTATGCCCTTCGCCGGGAATGTAGGCGATTACTTCCTGCCCATTCGTCAGCCGCACCTTCGCCACTTTGCGCAGAGCAGAGTTGGGCTTCTTCGGAGTGCGCGTCATCACCTGCACGCAGACACCGCGGCGTTGCGGGCAATCGGTCAGGGCCGGTGACTTCGATTTCACCGACACCTTGCGGCGTCCTTTGCGGACAAGTTGGTTAATGGTTGGCATTTCCGGTTAACAAAAAGCGTCGCTGCGAGCTTGCGATCTGGGCGACAAAAAAGCCGCTCAGAGCCGTGAACCCCTGCTCACGCCACTGATGCGGAGAGCGCGCAATATAGGAACGAAAGGAAACGCTGCAAAGAATTTTTTGCCGCGAAAGCGCGGGAAAGAGCGCGGATTTCGCGCGCTCTTCCGCCGGCTAATCGATGACGGCTTCGCCACCGCGCCCCTCAGCCGGGCAGCAACGGCAAGGGGTGTGGAGCGAAAGCGCTAAGGCGTGCCGCCGCTAGCGGAACGCGAAAGCGCATTCGCCTGGGTGCTTTGGATTCGCTGCAGAGCGGCGCTGTCGCGTTTTGTCGAGCTATCGTCCGCGGAATCCTCCACTTCGACGTAGTTACCTCCGATCCGCGAACCGGTCGTCGCGGGAACCCACACCACTCTCTTTTTCTTCTTTACCGGGCCGGTCATGTCGGAAACGGCAGCGGCGACACGCAACGACACCGTCTGCGGTTTAGAGGAAGAAATGGTGACGATCTGGCGCGAGGAGGACAAACCGCTGGCGTTCGCCGTCACCGCATATCGGCCCGAGGGCAAATTGCCGGCGACGAATCGCCCTTTCGCGTCGGTTTTCACCGCGACTGGGGCGGCCTTCGCATCTTCGCGCTGAAGCCGGACCTCCGCCCGAACGATCGGCCGGCCATCAGTTCCTCGCACCTCACCGCTGGGCGATGTTTGCGAAAATGCGCTGGCGGCAAACAACAGACTGCATAGAACGAACGTCGGACAAACAGACCGCTTCGAAGACATACTTGCTATGATACATGATTCGCGCGCCGCTCCCAACTAATCTCGTGCTGATGCCCGAATGAAAGGATGCGTTGTTATCGCCGGCGGCACTGGGTTCATCGGGCGAACGCTCGCGCCTTTTTTCCTCGCGCATGGCTACGAGGTCATCGTCCTCACGCGCGGCCCATCGCGAGAGGGAGTGATCCGGCACGTCAACTGGGATGGCACATCGGTGGGCCGCTGGGTCGCTGCGCTGGAGGGTGCTCGCGCGCTCGTCAATCTTTCCGGCCGCAGCATCAACTGTCGTCATACTCCGCGGCGCCGCCGTGACATCATCGCCTCGCGAGTTGATTCCATCCGCGCGCTGAGCAGCGGGATTTCCAAATGCACGCATCCGCCAGAAGTGTTCGTGCAGACTGGCGGTATCGGGATTTATGGCGACAGCGGCGCGCAGCTTTGCGATGAGGCGGCGGCGCACGGCAGCGATTTTGTCGCGCAGGTGTGTGAACGCTGGGAAGCGGCGTTCGCCGAGGTGAATTCGCCGGCGATGCGCAAGGTGCTCCTCCGACTCGGCGTCGTGCTCGGCCCCGGTGGAGGATTCCTCGAGACGCTAGGCAGAGTGACGCGCCTTTTTCTCGGCGGCCATGTTGGTGATGGACGGCAATTCATCAGCTGGATTCACATCAAGGATCTTTGCCGGGTTATTTTGTGGGCCATCGAGCGTGATGAGATCAGCGGCACTTTCAACGCCATTGCGCCGCATCCGGTGACCAACGCCGAGTTGATGCGCGAGCTGCGGCGAGCGTTGCATCGGCCGTGGAGTCCACCGGTGCCGGTGCTGGCCGCGCGCGTGGGAGCGTGGTTGATGGGAAGCGACGGAAGTCTGGCGCTGGCGAGTCAGCGCTGTGTTCCCCGGCGTCTCCTCGCGGCGGGTTTCGCTTTTGATTTCCCGACTCTGCACAGCGCGCTGGTAAATATCTATCCGCCATCATGAACATCATGCTTCTCTTGCGCGCGTCGGCCCTGGCGCAGTTTCTCGGCTATGGCGGATTGGCCGCGATCTATTTCACCGCCGCCTTTTATCGCAACCGATGAGCGCTCCCGGTGACGCGGCTAAAACATTCGGCCCAGCCCGATCAGTCCGCCGAGCAAATCATAGCCGCCGTTGCGCGAGGAGAGACCGGCGTTGGAGATATGACGGTAGCTCCATTCGGTCTGAATCGACCAGTTCCGACTAACGCGCCACTGGACGCCGAGCGTTCCCTGCAAATTGAATTCGATCGGGAGACCGATGGCGAATTGGTCGTGCTCGCTGTAGGCATCGGACGCGACGAGGCCGGCGCCAATCTGAAAATAGGGCACAACAATTTGGCGGCGATCCCAGGCGAAATTGTGGCGCAGGAGCAGCATCCCGCCGCCGAGCGCACTGCCCGGCCCTTCCACCACTGGACCGACAAACCCTTCCAGCAGGAGCTCGTCGTTGCCGAAGAAAATTCCGGAGCGCTGATTATTCAGCATCCAGCCATAACGCGCCATGCCGAGCGCGGTCTGCAGCCGGGGACGTCCGCCGAAAACCTTATCGATGGAATCGAAGTAACCGACCAGCCCTTCGAAGACATGAGTGCCCTGAGTAAAACCGGGCGCTGTGCTTGATTGTTCCTCTCCGGCGCGCATACATTCCATCAGGCTCAAGAAAACAAGGCAGGCACAGATGAAAGGCTTCATGCGCTCGTTCTCTCAGCTATGTTTTGGTTTTTCAAGTTCCTCGTTTTCCAGCCCGAAGCCGGCGCGCATCTGGGAATTACACCCGCCGCCTCGCCGCCGGCTGATTTGCAATATGGCACCGCCTGCAAATCTTCTCGCCTTCGGCCCCAGCGCGTTTCATTTTCATTCACGCCGCATCTGGATGGAATCAATTCGTGCCGCCGGGCTGATGATTGCGCAGGAGCGGGCGTTCACTCCTTTCGTGCACGCGTTCGTTTTGCGGACGAACTCAGAGTAGGGCCACCGATTCCCGGCACTGCAACGAAAAGTCACCGATGTTCGAAAGGCTTGTGTGCGATGCAGGTTCGCGCGCGCGCTGCGGCCGCCTCGCGACCGCGCACGGCCTGATCGAGACGCCGGCGTTCATGCCGGTGGGAACGCAAGGCAGCGTGAAGGCGGTGAGCCCGCGTGAGCTGCGCGAGCTGAACGCGCACATCATTCTCGGCAACACATATCATCTTTTCGTTCGGCCAGGGCTCGAGGTCATCAAACATTTCGGCGGACTGCATCGGTTCATGAATTGGGACGGACCGCTCCTGACCGATAGCGGCGGCTACCAGATTTTCTCTCTGGCGAAATTGCGCAAGATCACGGAGGAAGGCGTGCATTTTCAGAATCACGTCGATGGCATGCCCGCGTTCATTTCGCCGGAGATCGCGATGGAAATTCAGGCGACGCTCGGCAGCGATATCGCGATGGTGCTGGATGAATGCCCGCCCTGGCCATGTGAGTACGAGTACGCGGCGCGCAGTTTGGAATTGACCAGACGCTGGGCCAGGCGGTGCAAAGCAGCCAGCCATCCGGAGCGCAGCCCGCATTCCTACTGTCATCCCGAGCGGAGCGAAGCGAAGTCGAGGGATCCCGGGGAAGTTAGCTTAAAGATTTCGCCACGGGATCCTTCGACTCCTCTTCGCTCCGCTCAGGATGACATGAAAAATGAGCGCTTCGCTCGGAATGACCAGTTGATCTTCGGCATCGTGCAAGGCGCGACGTTCCCTGAGCTGCGCAAACAAGCGGCGCAGGCGCTGGTCGGGATCGGCTTCGATGGTTACGCCATCGGCGGCGTGAGCGTGGGCGAGCCGGAAGAAGAAATGATGCGCGCAGTTGAATCGAGCGTGCCGTTTGTACCAGAAGACAAACCACGTTACGCCATGGGCCTGGGCACGCCGCCGCAGATGCTCGAGCTCATCGCGCGCGGCATCGACATGTTCGATTGCGTCCTGCCCACGCGTCTCGCGCGCAACGGCACCGCCTTCACTTCAAGCGGAACGTTGAACCTGAAGAATGCCGAGTTCGCGCTCGATAAAAATCCAATTGAAGAAAACTGCGCCTGTCCCGCCTGCCGCGAATTCGCCCGCGGTTACGTCCGCCATTTGATTAAAGCGGAGGAAATCCTCGGGCTGCGCCTGATCACGCTACACAATCTGCATTTCTATTTGGACCTGATGGATCGGGCGCGCACTGCGATTGAAAGCGAAAGATTCGAAACGTTCCGCCGCGACTTTGTGGCGAACTACCGAACGCGCGAAGCGGCGGCGGCCGATTAGCGTCGACGGCCGAACCGCCGAAACAAAATCGAACACCGGAGCCGCTGTAGGTTTTGACCGAGCTGAAACGAAAGCGTGGCCGTGCCGCGGATTGGATCAATCGCATCTCTGGTTGCGCAAGGCTGACATTCCGCAGGCAACGGCGCTTCTTGCATTGAGGACACGCTTGGATTCAATTCATGCCCGCTTCTTCTATGGTCGCTTTTTATCTCGCTCAGGCTTCTCCCGCTGCTCCAGCCAGTCCGGGTGGCGGCCTCGTCACATTCGTCCCTTTCATTTTCATCTTCATCATCATGTATTTCATCATGATCCGGCCGCAGCAGCGGCGGCAAAAGGAACAACAGCAATTGATCAGCGCGCTGAAAACGGGTGACCGCGTCGTGACCAGCTCTGGCATTCACGGGCTGATCGCGAATGTGAAGGAGTCCACCGTTATCGTGAAAGTGACGGACAATGTGAAGATCGAGATGGATAAAGCAGCCATCGCGAGTGTCGGCAAAGACAACGGAGCAGGAACATGAACACGGTCATCCCGAGGGCAGTCGAGGGATCCCGATGCGCTATTTCAAAGGTAACTTCCGCGGGATTCTTCGACTCCGCTGCGCTACGCTCAGAATGACACATTCGAGATGACCCCCGCGCTCACCTTTTTCATCGGGCTCGTCCTGCTCATTCTCTTCGGCTGGTACTTCGCCACCGATTACGGCATTCGCAAACGGCTCCTCGCCACGCTGCTGGCGGCGCTGCTGGTGGCTTTCAGCGTGGCCACCATCTGGCCGCCGCAGCAAAAGATCGCGCTCGGTCTCGACATCAAAGGAGGCACTTCTTTCCTGATCAAACTTCAGCAAACCGACAAGGCGATCACGAACGCGATGCTGGACCAGGCGGTCGAAGTCATTCGCAAACGCGTTGATTATTTTGGCGGCGGCGAACCGATCATCAGCCCGGTGGGGCAGGACCGCATTCTGGTGCAGATACCCGGGCTCGACACCGCCAAGATTCAGGAAGCGCGCGATCAACTCTCGCGCGTGGCCAAGCTCGAGTTCCGCATGGTTTATCCGGATAATGGTGAACGACTGCGCAAAATCGAGCAGGGCACGGAGGTCGTTCCGCCGGAATTTCGCGTCGAAACCTACAAGCACGCGGCCGAAGGTAACGAGAAGGCGAGCGAGGAACGGCTGCTGGTAAAGAAGAAGGCCGATCTCGGCGGCGAGCATGTGCACCGCGCCGCCGCTGGCTACGGAAATGAAGGCTGGGAAGTCACCCTCGATTTCGACAGCGAAGGAGCGAAACGCTTCGGCGACATCACCGCGGCGAATGTGAATCATCGTTTCGCCATCGTGCTGGACAACGTGATTCAATCAGCGCCCAACATCCGCGAGCCGATCTACCAGGGCAGCGCCCGCATCTCCGGCCACTTCGGCGAAAAGGAAGCGCGCAATCTCGCCAGCGTGCTGGAGAATCCGCTGCAAACACCTGTCAGCATCGAGGAGGAACGGAGCGTCTCACCTACCCTCGGGGCCGACTCGATTCGCGCCAGCATTCTCGCGGGCTTGGTCGGCCTCGCCATCACTCTGGTATGCGTGGCGTTATATTATCGCTTCGTCGGCCTGATCGCGTGCCTGGCTTTGCTCGTGAACATCGTGCTGCTCATGGGCGCGCTCACGATGTTCCATTTCGTCCTCACTTTGCCCGGCATCGCGGGCATCATTCTCACCATCGGTCTCGCGGTCGACGCCAGCGTGCTTGTTTACGAGCGCCTGCGCGAAGAGCTCGCGCTTGGTAAAACGCTCAAGGCCGCGGTGCAGGCCGCTTACGAAAAAGCGTTTTCTTCGATTTTCGACGCGAACGTCACCACGCTCATCACCGCCGTCATCTTGTTCTGGAAAGCCAGCGGGCCGGTAAAAGGCTTCGCCATTTCGCTCACACTCGGCATCCTGGCCTCGCTTTTCACCGCGCTCATCGTCGGGCGCAGTGCCCTGGAGTGGTTCGTCGACACCGGCCGCGTCAAAAAAATCTCGATGCTCCACCTCATCTCGTCGCAGAACATCAACTTCCTCGGCAAAGGCCTTCTCGCCTGCCTTTGCTCGCTCGCTCTCATCGTCGCGGGCGCGACCTCTTTCTATCTGCGCGGCGAGAAAAATTTCGGCGTCGACTTTCGCGGCGGCGACTTGATTACGCTCAGCTCGCCCCAGGCGATCGACGTCGGCCAGGTGCGCGGCGCGTTACAACAAATCGGCCTGGCCGACGCTTCCATCCAGGAATCGACACAGGGCGCGAAGAACTACATCACCGTGCGCACACCGCTCCACACCAGCGACGCGGTCGAGAAACAGATCATGAATGCAATGCCGGCGGCGCATTTCAAAGTGGAAGGGTCGGACCGCGTCGGCGCGCTCGTGGGCGGCGAGCTCGCGCGCAGCTCACTCATCGCGCTCGGTCTCGGCATTCTCGGGATTTTGATTTTCGTCACCCTTCGCTTCGAGCTCTCCTTCGCCGTGGGCGCGATCGTGGCCCTCCTGCACGACGTGCTCATCACTGTGGGAATGTTCTCACTTCTGCACCGCGAGCTCACGCTCACGATGGTCGGCGCAGTGCTCACCATCGCCGGTTATTCCATCAACGACACCATCGTCGTTTACGATCGGATTCGTGAAGGCCTGGCCAGCGGGCGCAAAGGTTCGATCGAGCGGATCATGAATGAGAGCATCAACCAAACGCTCTCGCGCACGATCCTGACCAGCACGGTCACGCTCATTCCGATCTTGTGCTTGTTTCTTTTTGGCGGCGCGGTGCTGCGCGATTTCTCGCTCGCCATCATCATCGGCGTCGTCGTCGGCACCTATTCCTCCATCTTCATCGCCTCGCCCATCGTCCTCTGGTGGACCCGGGCCCGCGGCGGCGGCAAAGCGACACTCGCCCGCGAAATCACCGCAAAACAAACCAAGCCAGCAACAGCGACGTAATCACAGCGCCGTTCCGTGGTGACTCTCTTCAGAACTGCGCGCTTCACGAATCGCAGGCGCATGATTAGCAGTTTGCACCTGCCCAGCTTCCGAAGGCGACATCGCCTCAGCTGGCTCCGCTGAACCACCGGTGATCCTTTCCGCCGTCCCTGCACCTGATGCTGCTGCCATCTTTTCGACAATCTCAAAAACGCGCTCCCGAAAACACTCGACCGAGAAATACTCTACGCCTTTGCGACGCTCCTCCGCCCGGCCTTTGCCTGTCTGCAGCGTCTGGAGAATAGCTTGCACGTAATTCCGCCGGTCCTGTCGGATTAACTAAAAGGCCAAGCTGGCCCTCGCGCAGCGCATCTCTGCTGCCATCTATCTTACTCCCGATCACTGGAATCCCACAGGCAAGTGCTTCAAGATAGACGATGCCAAAGCCTTCACCTGAGCTGGGCATGACGTAGACGTCCGCCAGGCGGTAGTGTTCGGCCTTCTCTTTTTCCGCGATGCGCCCAGCGAAGATGACCCGCTCGGTCACCCCAAGTTGTCGCGCTTTGTTTTCCAGTCGCGGCCGGTCCGGGCCATCACCTACTATCAGATAGCTAATATCGGGAACGTCTTTCGCTAAAGTAGGAGCAGCTCGAGCACTTCATCAAAGCCTTTGTAACGCTCTTCTTCGGCCAGACGGCCAAGCGTGAGCAGAATCGTGCGATTGCGCACGTCGTATCTCCGCAGAAGAGTCTCTGCCTTCGGTCCCGGGGTGAAGATCGAAAGATCAACACAATTGGGCAAAATGATGCCTTGATCCTGACGCAAACCTGACCAGCGCAGGAATCGACGCCGGGTGACGGTGCTGACCGCGATACAGTCATCCACGCGGCGAAGGCATTTGTTAACAAGCTGGTTGCGCAGCGGCTTCCACGCGTCGATGCCGTGAACGATGAGATAAAGTGGTCCCCCGCAAATCGCCCGAGCCATTAAGGCCGTCGGGAGCAGATTAATGTGGCCGCAGATAATAAGAGGAGGAGTGCCTCTTTTGCGCAATTCGCGCGCTGCCGTAACGACCGCGCGAACGAAGTGAGATTTGCCGGCCAGCGCAGAAGTGGCATACCTCAATTTCGGCGGCAATGGCCCCGTCTCCTGAGAAGCGATGCGTGGAATAGCGATGACATCGTCCGTCCTCGGGCTGGCAGCGAGAGCGGTTATGAAATCGCGGTTGAATTTCGCGATTCCACCGAAAGCATCGCTCACCAGCATAAGCACCTGCGTTTTCCCGCCGGCGCGTTTGCGACGACGCCGCGAGTTATAATGCTCATCATTCCTGACCGGCAGCGATGACATAACGAGATGTGAGTAAACTTCGCGTGCCCACTCATACCTTCTCCGGCGCGGGACCTCCGTGTCACAGTGCGACCCCTATCTCGGGCCGGGTTTTGACGAGACCCGCAGTTCCGTGCCGTAACGTTCTTCCAGCGCCTGCCTGGCCGTAGCGGCGCTCCGCATATTCCGCACTTTCTGCCACATCAGGCGCGGATCAGGCCGATGTCTCAGGACAAAGGCAAGCCGTCGTCAGTTGTTTACTCCCGGCTTGCGATTGACCGCTATGTGATCGACGTCACGAATCGTTAGCCCGCCTTCGCGCAGGCAGTAATCGATGGCTTGGGTAGGCAGACCAGCCCAATGCTTGATCTGCCGGAAGCCGTTCTTCCTCAGCCGCGGCAACAAGCTTGCCGTCGATCAGCAAACAAGCGGCCGAGTCAGCATGATAAGCATTAAGGCCCAGTATCGTCATCTCAAACCTCTCGTGGGCGGCACCTCAGAGCCATATCGAAGAATCAAAAGAGGAAGCCGAAATGCGCTGAGATACCTCGGGCCGAAGAGGCGCGGTTGACGAAGTAATCGAAGAAGCCAGCCGAGATACAGGCGATCGGCCCAGAGCGGAATGGGCGGCTGATCGCCCGTGAGGAAACCAAGAGCAGCGCCAATGCAGTGAATGGCCGGGCGATACTCCAGATGTTCGCGCAAGTACCAGCCGAGTTTTTCCTGCGTCCCTCCACCAATGGCGACAATGATGTTGGCAAGCTGGCGCTGGTTGAGGAGTGCAATTAACGAGGTATCAACAACATTATCTCGATAGATAGGAGCTATGTAGGTGTCGGCTTGATTTACGGTCAAGTCTTGTTGAGTCAGCCATGACAAAGTCTTCTCACGAGCAGACACGCTCGGCAGAACGAGAAACACCCCACCCTCCCGGAGTGAAGGTTTTTGGAATAAGGCAAGCAGGTAACGCAAGCCTGAGACACGGGTCAGTTTGCGCCGACGCAGGGCCCGCCAAAGCAGCACCATGAAGCCACTGTCGGCAATAGCGAGGTCGGCCTCGAGCAAGGCCCGCGCATAGTTGGAATCATGATCGATGCGCGCCAAGGCAGGCGCAGCCGGCACAACGGTGTAGCCGCCATGCTGCAAGCTGTAGTTCACCGCTTCATCCACAGAAGCATTGATGAAGCGAACGCCGAGTATTTGCTCGAAAGCTGGAGCAATTGCCGTTTCGGGCAAATGCATCACTCGAGGTTCTCCTCGCGGGCGATGCAGCGTCGTTCGAAGGGGAGCGCTCCCAATGCGACGTCAATAGGAACGCCGGCTGAAGAGTTCAGGAAAACGACGCGCCTCCGCGCCGCAAGCTCTCTTTCCGTAGTGGACCGAGCCGTAAACTGAGCGAGCAACGCGGCAACGAAACTCTCTTCTTTGCCAAAACCCGCCAGCACGGTGAGATCAGCATCGTGGGTAAAGCGAGGCTCGCCCCAGCGTTGCACGGCAAGACCGCCAATGAAACAGAACAGCCAGCTTTGGCCGGAGCAGAAATCCTGTATTTCAGCTGCGGCGACCAGGACATTCTTTATGTTGGGCGGCACGCTTTCTGGAAGATCCTTTGTTGCTCCACCAAACCAGAGCTGGCAAGCCGTCGCGGGTCGATCCAGATGTCCTCAGCCGTCAACGCCGTCCGCATGGTGCTTAATGGCGGCTTTCCGCCGGGTACCGCTGGAAATCCGATGCCTTATGGCATGCCGCCATTCGCTCAATCCCTGTCGGACGATGAGATCGCGGCAGTGGTCACCTACATTCGCACATCCTGGGGCAACCGGGGGGCGGCCGTGTCGGCACGACAAGCGAACG
>JBBPYF010000092.1:0-26606 GCA_038200165.1 Chthoniobacterales bacterium
CATTCATGGTGGAGATGAATGAGACGGCCAACATCGTAAACAATGCGACGGAGCGGAGTCTTGTCATTCTCGACGAAATCGGGCGGGGGACTTCGACATTCGATGGCCTGTCGATCGCGTGGAGCGTGGCGGAATTTCTGCACGATACCATCAAGGCGCGGACGCTGTTCGCGACGCATTACCACGAGCTGACGAAGCTGGCGGCGCAGCGCAGCGGGGTGGTGAATTTCAATGTGGCGGTACGCGAATGGAATGAGCAGATCATTTTTTTGCGCAAGATCGTTCCGGGAGGGGCGGACAAGAGTTACGGGATTCAGGTGGCGCGGCTGGCGGGTTTGCCGGGTGAGATTCTGGCGCGAGCGAAGGATATTCTGGCGCATCTGGAGAACCCGAATGGAGCGACGAGTCAGCAGACGAAAGCGCGGCGCGGGAAGAAGGTCTGGCCGCAGAGTGAGAAGCCGCAGATGGATTTGCTGTAGTTAATTGAGTCATCCTGAGCGCAGCGAAGCGAAGTCGAAGGATCCCGTGGAAGTTACCTGGAAAGTGGCGCCCCGGGATCCCTCGACTGCGCTCAGAGCATTTGTGCTGACGGCGCGCGTTGGTGAATCTACAATTCCGGCGCGAGAAGATGGCGATCAAAACGGAGAGAGAATTAGGTGACGAGCAGCGCGCGCACTGGCTGAAAGCGGTGGCGGCGATCGAGCTGCGCAATTTCGGCTACGCTATCTCGCTGTTGCAGGGAATTTTAAAACATCAGCCGGAGTTTCTCACCGGTCGCCAGTTGCTGCGCCGCGCTGAAATCGCGAAGCAGAAAGCGACGAAGAGGAAGTTTTTCAATCTCTCAACCGCGTCGGTCGGGCTGATGAAGGTGCAGCGCGAGATGAAGCGCGACCCGCGCCGCGCGGTGGAGTTGATCGAGAAGATTCTGGAAGACGAGCCGCGGAACAAGCAGGTGAATCTCGCGCTCAAGGAAGCGGCGGTGGCGGCGGGCTGGCTGGAGACGGGCGTGTTCGCGCTGGAGACGTTGCTCGAGGAGAGTCCGCGCGATACTAAGCTGCTGCATGACCTGGGCCGGCTGTATCACGACCTGGGCGAAGCGGAGCGCGAAGTGGATATTTACACGCGCATCAGCGGAATCGATCCGGCGGATGCGGAGGCGTTGCGGAAGGGCAAGGATGCCTCGGCCCGCGGCTCGATGAAACGCGGCGGCTGGGCCCAGGCGGAGAGCTATCGCGATTTGATCAAGGACAAAGACGCGGCAGTGTCGCTCGAGCAGCAGAGCCGGATGCAATTGAGCGATGAGTCGCTCGACCAGCAGATCGCGGAGACGTATGCGCAACACGGGGCTGAACCGCGGAATGTGGACGTGGCGCGGCGGCTCGGGGCCTTGAGCGAGCAGAAGAATGACCTGGAGACGGCGATTGCTTGGTATCGCTATGCCAGCGGATTGATGCAGGAGAGCGATCCGGGGTTGATGCGCAAAATTTCCGACCTCAGTGTGCGGCGGGCCGAGCGCGATATAGCCGAGCTGGAGGAAGGGGTGGCGAATCACGCGCGCGAGACGCCCGGGCTGGAAGAGAAGCGGGTGGCATTGGCGGAAGCAAAACAACGACGGGCCCAGATGCTGATCGCGGAAGCGCGCAGCCGAGTGGAACGCAATCCGACCGATCTCCAGTTTCGGTTTGAATTGGGCGAAGTTCTGCTGACGGCGGGGCACTATCGCGAGGCGCTGCCGGAACTGCAGCGGGCGCGGCAGAACCCGAATGTGCGGCTGAAAGCGATGAATGCGCTTGGGCGTTGTTACCGCGAGCTGAGGATGTATGACCTGGCGGCGCGGCAGCTGGAGGAAGCGGCGCGCGAGATTTACACGATGGACCCGACGAAAAAGGAGATCATTTACAATCTGGGGCTGGTTTACGAGAAGATGGGTGAACGTGGGAAAGCGCTCGAGTGCATGAAGCAGATTTACGAGGCCGATTACGGCTACAGGGATGTGGCCGACCGCGTGGAAAGCTCCTACGTTAGTGAGACGCGGAGCGGGTGAGGAGTGGGAAAGCTGACCGGCAGGAAGCGAACCGATGAGTTGTGTGTACCGGCTATGTCGGTGCGGAAGCTTATGTCCTCACAGGCCGCAATAAAGGTTACGACCATGAAGGGAGCTGGACGCGAACTCTCAGTGCCGGGGAAAATGCCCGGCGTTCCGCAACTTACAAATCTCATGAAACACACATTATTTATAAATTCGGCGATTGCTGTTGTCGCTCTCGCTCTTACCGGAACCGCTCTCTCGCAAGATGCGGAGACCTCTCCAGCGAAAGAGGCGAAGGCGACCACTGCGGGCAAAACAAAACGCGCCCTGAGTTCCGCTGACAAAGACTTCATCAAGGAAACAGCCAAAGGTGGAATGATGGAAGTAGCGATGGGGCGCGAAGCAGAGAAGAACGCCAGCTCGGCCGAGGTGAAGAAGTTCGGCGCTCGCATGGTGGCTGATCACGGAAAGGCAAACTCGGAGCTCAAGTCCATCGCGGCAGAAGAAAAGGTGGATTTGCCGGCAGAGAAGGAACCGGGCAAATGGAAATCGGATAAGGATTACATGAGCATGATGGTGAAGGACCACGAAAAGGACCTCGCCGCGTTCGAGAAGGAAGCCAAGGATGGCAGCGACACGGACTTGAAACGCTTCGCCGATAAAACGGCGGGCATCGTCCGCAAGCATCTGGAGATGGCGAAGGAGATCGACGCCAAGCTGAAGTAAGGATTGCTGATTATTGGTGCAGAACGGCGCGTCAAGTCAGGCGCGCCGTTCTCACGTACGCGGGCTGAGTCAGAAGGGTTTGGTAGCGGCGGCTCTTGAGAAACGAGGTCTGCGGTAAGAGCCGGGCGACGGTGTCCTTGGTTAAAAGCGTGTCACATTGCCCGCGCTCGCTTTCGCTTTAGAGTCGCAGCCCGATGGAGTTCTTCACCGCCGAGGATTTTGAGCCGGCGTTTTTTTCGGGCGGGCCGGCGCGATTGTATCTGCCCATCCTGCGCGATGTGGTCGTGCACGAAAAGCCGTCGCTCATCGTCACTCTCGGCCTGAGTGACGCGCAGGCGCACCTGGCTTTTTGCCAAACGATGGTCGAAAAGAAAATCGCTGGCCGCTGTATTGCCATTCGCCGCGCGCGAACGGGTGAAGCAGACGATCCTGCGACCGGTGCAATCGAGGCGGCGCATTACCGCGAAATCTCTGAGATCATTACCGGGGACGCTGCGAAAGCGGCTGAACGGCTGGCCGATGGCACGATAGACCTGCTATTCATCGATGACATTGATTGCGGCGAAGCTCTCCGCCACGAACTCGGTTTGTTGCTTCCGAAACTAAGCAGCCGCGCCTTGCTGCTGTGCCACGGCATCAATCTCGAACGGGCAGACCCGCCCCGCAGAATCTGGAGCAATTTGCCCGGAGAAAAAAGGGAGTTCAGCGACGGCATTGGCCTGGGCATCCGCGCCACTGAGGTCAATTCTTCGCCGCTGCGCGCCGCTCTCATGCGTGAGCCGCTCGCCGCGATGCAAAACTGCCGGCTCGGCGTCCAATTAATTACCGCCCGCGTGCGGCTGCGACAGGCAGAACAAAAGGCGCGCGTGCTCAGCGCCCGGCAAGTGTGGTTCGACACCGTCATGCAGGACCGCGACCGCGCGCAGGTGGTGATGGATGAACTGCAAAAGCAGCGGCACAATTTGCAGCACCGCTTTGCCAATCTTCAGACCGACCGCTCGAAAGCCCAACTGGTGATCGATACACAGGCCGCGCGCATTCAGACCATGGCCGCCTCGCTCGATCTCACCCGCGACAAATTAGATGAGCTCAAGCAGCTGGTAACTGCAGCGAAGAAAAATTGTCGCCGCGGAGGGCGCTGTTTTGACGTTCCCAAGGACAAGGTCAGGCGGTCAGTCGGCGAAAAAATTGCGCGCGAGCTCGGGCGCTTACCCCGGAACACCCGGCAGTTCGTTTCCCGGCTCAGGAATCAGCAACCGGCCCCCGCGGGCAACATTTCTGCCGACCCGCGTTATGCTGAATGGATTCTCAACCATGAGCCTTACCCTGCGGCATTGAAGGCACAGAGCGATGAGTCAAATGCGTGGAGCGATCGGCCCCAAATATCCCTGCTCATTCCGCTGTTTGATACGCCGGCGAAGTTCCTTGATGAACTCTTCGCTTCCCTCGCGACGCAGACCTACTCGCGCTGGGAAGCATGTGTGGTCGACGGCGGCTCGAGTAAGCGCGCGACCACTCAGGTGCTGGCTCGCTGGGAAAAAAGGGAAAGCCGGATTCGAGTAAAACGGCTAAAAAAAAATCTCGGTGTTGCCGAAAACACAAATGAAGCTTTGCGCGAAGCCATGGGCGATTTCGTCGCGCTCGTGGATCACGATGATCTGCTGCCGCCCTTCGCGCTTTACCAGCTTGCCAGCGCCATTCGCCGCGAGTCCGAAGCGGAGATGTTTTACAGCGATGAAGATCGGCTGAGCGAATCCGGGCTGCGGGCGAAACCCTTTTTCAAACCGGAGTGGAGTCCTGAGCTGCTCTTCTCTTTGATGTACATCGGGCATCTCACCGCATACCGGCGCGATTTCGCGCTCGGGCTCGACGGGTTTTGCAAGGAATTCGACCTTTCACAGGACTACGATTTCGCTCTCCGAGCTACGGAGCGGGCGAGGAAGATTGTCCACATTCCGCACGTGCTTTATCACTGGCGCGAGCATCCGGCTTCGGGCGCGAGCGGAGGAAAACCGGAGGCGCGCAAGTCGAACATTGCCGCCCTTGCCGGCGCGGTGCGACGCCGTGGACTCGACGCAGAGGTGCTGGAATATCCCACGGCCAATCGCGTGCGAATGCATCTGCGCACGCCGCCGCGCGTCTCCATTATCATTCCCACCGATTCGTCCATCCGCGCCCAAAGCTGCGCGCGCGATTTGCCGAAGGCGACGCAGTATGCGGACGCGGAGTTCATTGTCGTGACAAACTCCGCGCTGATCGAGCAACTGCGCGCTTCGGAAGAACCGATCAGCGACAAGGTGCGCCTGGTCGCATTCGACTTGCCGTTCAATTTTTCGGCCAAGTGCAATGCCGGGGCACGCGCGGCCACCGGGCAGCGTTTCATTTTCCTCAATGACGATGTCGAAGCCAGCCAGCGCGACTGGATCGAAAATCTCATCGAGCCGCTCGAGAACCCCGAGGTCGGCGCGGTCGCGCCCAAGCTGCTTTACAGCACCGGACGAATCCAGCACGCCGGGCTTGTCACTGGAGTGCGAGGTCTGGTCGGCACCGCCATGCATCAGTGGCCTGCTGATTCAACCGAGTACGCCAACTTCGCGCAATCAATGCGGACGGTATCGGCGCTCTCGGCCGCGTGTCTCGCCATGCGGCGCGATGATTTTTCCCGGATCGGCGAGTTTGATGAACTCAACACGCCGATCGCGGATTCCGATTTCGATCTTTGCTTCAAGATCCGGGAAGCAGGCTTGCGTTGTGTTTACACTCCTTTCGTCACTTTGACGCATCGCGGTCATGCATCCATCGGCACGGAGGAAGAGAAAGCCACCCCAGCTCCAGTGAACAAGAGTTCGATCTATCTGCTGCAACGCTGGGCCGCATTCACCTGCCACGATCCTTATTTCACCGGCAACATGCGCGAGTGGCTCTATCGCGATTCTCCTACACCCAGCCGCATGTTGGCCCAGAGGAATTCAGCTAACGAGCAATGGACGCGTGATGTTCTCTTCATTTCACACGAGCTCACTTCCACCGGCGCACCAATCGTCCTGGCGCACCTGGCTAAATGGCTGCGACAACACAGTATTTTCGCCGTGGTGATGTCGCCAGAGGACGGGCCGCTGCGCGATACTTTTGTCAAGGCCGACATCCCATTGCTGATCGATCCCCTGCTCGCCACCGGCTTTGACACCTTCACAAAATTCGGCCGCGGCTCCCCGGTGCAAAGCCACCAATCATTCATCAAATTCGCGCGTGATTTCGACTGCGTTGTGGCGAGCACACTCTTCGCCGCGCCCTTGATCCGCGATGCCCGCATCGCAGGCATTCCCCACATCTGGTGGCTGCATGAAGGAGTCGTCGGCGAGCACTTTCTGAAAAGATTTCCGCGCGTCGGCGGCGTTCTCGAGCTGGCCGACCTGATCGTTGCGCCTGACAAAGCGAGCAGCCGGATTTATCAACCTTTCGCAAGCCGGGCAGTTCGTCTTTTACCGCAAGGTATCCCCGATTTAGCTGCGAGCTTCCCGCCGCCTCCGCGCGCGAAAGGACCACTCCAGTTTCTTCTTCTCGGCACGGTGGAACAACGCAAAGGCCATCGCGTCTTTCTGAGCGCGCTGTCAAAGCTGCCGCGCGAGGTGCTGGAGCGCTGTCAATTTCTTATCGTTGGACGGCCCCACGACCCGGAACTTACTGAGGAGATTCGCGCCGCGACGAAAACTCTGGCGCAGCTGCGTTACCGTGAAGGTGTTTCGCACTCCGAGGCGATTGAATTCATCCGGCACTGCGACGTCATGGTTTGCACGTCATCGGATGAGACAGGCCCCCTGACTCTGATTGAGGCAACCGCGCTCGGAAAACCTATTCTCACCACGCCAGTAGGTGTGATCGGCGAGAATCTAGTCGCGGGAAAGGACGCGATCTTTGTCGAGGCTGGCGACGCGGAAGCATTGGCTGGCGCCATCGAACGGCTGGCCCGTAATCCAGAACTGCTCGTTGAGCTGGCGGTGAACGCGGGGCGCGCTTATAAGAAGCACTTTTCGCTGGAGCGTTTTGGCAGCCAGTTTGTTGAATTGTTGGACGAAGCCGCCGGCGCGCAGCCGGTTGGGCGAGCGCGCATTTCCGAAGCCATGGCCGGGCAGCTCGTGAGTTGATGAATGAGGATGGCCAGGTTTGCCCGGCGCCGGCTAACGAGGCTCGGCACAAGCTAACGATCCCTGACCAGGACGTTGACCTGTCTTACGTCGCGTGGGTGAGGCAGTTCGATGCGATTGGGCCGCGCGAACGCAGCGTCATTCGACGCCAGCTCCGCGCTCTTCGCCGGCACCCGCTGATTTCCATTATTCTGCCCGTTCATAATCCTGACCTGGCCGACCTGAATGCGGCGATCGAGTCAGTGCGCGCGCAGCTTTATCAAAACTGGGAGCTGTGCATCGCCGATGACGCCTCCAACGATCCGAGCATTGCTCCCGCGCTCGAGCGACACGCCGCCGCAGACACCCGCATCAAACTCACGCTGCGCGAGCACAACGGCCACATTTCGGCTTGTTCCAATTCCGCTCTTAGTCTGGCCACGGGCGAGTGGATCGCGCTTCTCGATCATGATGATCTTCTCCCGGAGCATGCGCTTGCCGTGGTCGCCCATGTCATCATCAGCCATCCTGATGCCGGTGTTATCTATTCCGATGAAGATAAACTGGATGAGTTTGGTGAGCGGTGTAGCCCCTACTTCAAATCAGATTGGAATCCCGAGCTTCTCCTTGGACAGAATTGCATCAGCCATCTCGGAGTTTACCGGCACTCACTTGTGCGCGAGGTGGGCGGATTCCGCGAAGGTTTCGAAGGTTCGCAGGACTACGATCTGGCGTTGCGTTGCGTCGAACGTCTGCGTCCGGATCAAATCGTGCATGTCCCTCGCATCCTTTACCACTGGCGCATGACCAAACGGAGCGTGGCTCACGAACCGGAAGCCAAACCGTATGCGCGCGACGCGGCCCGCCGCGCCATCGCCGATTTTCTCCAAAGCAACAAGATCGTCGGCAGGGTGACTGCGTGTCCGGAGAATCCGGAATGGCACCGTGTCATCTATGATTTGCCCGCGCCGGCGCCACTTGCTTCGGTAATTATTCCGACGCGCGATCGGCTGAAGTTACTGCGGCAATGCATCACGACGCTACGCGAGCGCACCAGGTACTCTCCGTTCGAGATTCTCGTAGTAGATAATGGGTCGGAAGAAAACGAGACGCTGATCTACCTGGATAGCGTGGTGCGCGACAAGATAGCGTCGGTAGTAAAAGCGCCGGGCGAGTTTAACTTCAGCCGTTTAGTTAATCTCGGCGCGAACTCGGCGCGCGGCGAGATACTCGTGTTACTTAACAATGACATCGAAGTTAGCGAATCCGGTTGGTTGCGTGAGATGGTGAGTCATGCCCGTCTGCCGCAAGTCGGTGCGGTCGGAGCGCGGCTGTGGTTAGCGAACGGAACACTGCAACATGGGGGGGTGATTACGGGGCTGGCTGGAGTTGCGGCTCACGCCTTTTACCGGTTTCCGCCGAGCCCGGGCTCGCGCCTGAACCGCAACTTTATCCTGGCGCAGAACTACTCGGCAGTGACGGCTGCGTGCATGGCAGTACGCAAGCAGGTCTTCGAAGCCGTGCAGGGCTTTGATGAACGGTTTCCGACGAACTTCAATGACGTCGATTTTTGTCTGCGGCTGCGCGAGCGGGGCTGGCAAGTAGTCTGGACACCGTATGCCAACCTCATTCACCATGAGTCTGCGTCGCGTGGCCGTAGCTCGTTAACCCAGAATAAAGCGCTGGAGCAGGAGCTGCGCGCGACTACTTCAAAATGGGGCGATCAGCTACTGCGCGATCCATTCTATAGTCCAAACTTGTCACTTACCCTCCCTGGTTTCGACCTGGCTTTCCCGCCGAGACTGCCCGGCCTTTCGGAAGAATGGTCGCTGCTGCATGGCTGATGCTATTTAACTACTAAGATTTGTATTGCGAAAATAAAGAAAATGCGCCGAACGAAGATTATCTGCACGCTCGGGCCGGCCAGTAATGAGGCTGAAATAATCCGAGCCCTGATCCGCCACGGTGCGGATGTATTTCGCTTGAACATGAGTCACGCCCAGCACGAGGAGGTGCGTGTGCTGGTGCCGCGCATCCGTGCCCTCGCCGAAGAGCTTGGCCGGCCTGTCGCCATTCTCATGGATACGCAAGGTCCCGCCATTCGCACCGGCGATCTCAAGACGGAATTGCATCTCAAGCCGGGCGACGTTCTCGAGTTTACGGTGCGCGGCGCGAAAAGTGAGGAGGCGTACTCAGTCGACGTCAACTACGACGATCTGATTAACGAGATTCAGGTGGGTGAAACGGTGCTGGTGGATAATGGCGTCATCCATTTGCTCGTCCTGGAGAAACGCGAGAATCGGATCCGCTCCCAGGTGCTGACGCCGGGGACGCTTGGTTCGCGCCGCCACATCAATCTTCCTGGCGTGCGCGTGAACCTTCCGCCACTGACACAGAAGGATATCGCGGATGTGACACTGGGCGCCGAGCTGGGGGTCGACTACGTGGCGCTGAGTTTCGTGCGCCAGCAAAGCGATATCGATGAACTGCGCCGCCTGCTCGGGCAACACGGGAGCAAGGCGCAAATCATGGCCAAGATTGAAGATCAATCGGCGGTACGCCTCATTCAGGAAATCATCAAGTCAGCTGACGCCATCATGATCGCGCGCGGCGATCTCGGCATTGAATGTCCGTTCGAGGAGCTGCCGATTATTCAGCGTAAAATCGTGAAGCTCTGTGCGCGCCTGGGCAAGCCTGTGGTAGTCGCCACCCACATGCTGGAATCGATGGTGCACAATCCATTGCCCACGCGCGCCGAAATCACCGACGTGGCCAATGCCGTCTTTGAGCAGGCCGATGCCATCATGTTGAGCGGCGAGACCAGTGTGGGCGCCTACCCGCAGGAATGCGTGCGCGTGCTCGATCGCGTGGCGCTGCGCATCGAGCGGAGCGGCGGCGCCGGTTATGCCGAAGAGGCTGTTCTCGACGATGTGCGGCAGAAAACGGTCGCATCGGCCGTCGTTCTCGCGAACTCGTTAGCACGGGCCAGGATCATTGTCTTCACGCGGCACGGTGCGATGGCGCGCAACACTTCGAATCTGCGGCCGCAACGCGCGCCCATTTTCGCTTTTACGCCCACTGAGGAAGTGCGGCGACAGCTGGCGTTGTGCTGGGGAATTTGTCCGGTGCGGATAGAATTCACGGATGATCCGAACGCGACGATCGAAGCAGCGGAGAAATATCTCCGCGACAATCAACTCACGATGGCGGGCGATAATCTCGTCATTATCAGTGATGTGCGCGCCGGCGAAATGCTCGTCGATACCGTGCAATTGCGCAGCGCACGCTAGGCCTTTCTTGTGACTCAGCAGGCGAGGACGCCTGCGCGCGAAGTGCCTTTACGCCTCGACCGGCATCTCCAGATCGACGTCGATGGGCCGTTCTTTCTTGGCCAAAGCGCGGCGCAGTTTCGAAAGCGCGATGTTCTGCAACTGACGGATGCGCTCGCGGGTAACGCCAAATTTCTTGCCCACCTCCTCGAGCGTCTTCGGTTTGCCGCCGTCGAGCCCGAAGCGCTGGAAAATAATCTTCTTCTCGCGATCATCGAGCACATCGAGCAGCCCGCCGACTTCATTGCGCAGATTCTTGTCGCGCAGCAATTCGAACGGCGTCATCGCCTCTTCGTCACCGACGATTTCGCCGAACTCAGTCGAATCGTCATCGCTGATCGGCGCGTCGAGCGACGCAGGACGGATGGAGACCGTCTTCAGCTGCGAAACTTTGCCCGCAGCAATGCCGATCTCCTCCCCGAGCTCGTCATCAGTCGGTTCGCGGCCAAGCTCCTCACTCATCTGCAGCGAGACGCGCCGCATCTTCGAGATCTTATCGACCAGATGCACGGGCAACCGAATCGTCTTCGATTGATTGGCCAGCGCGCGTTTAATCGACTGCTTGATCCACCACGCGGCGTAGGTGGAAAGTTTCCCACCTTTGGCCGGATCGAAACGCTCGACAGCTTTCATCAATCCGATGTTGCCCTCCGAGATCAAGTCGAGCAGCGGCAGACCCAGATTGGCGTAATCGTGCGCGATCTTGACCACGAGGCGCAGGTTCGACCGAATCATCAGGGCGCGCGCTTCCTTGTCGCCTTTCTTGATCTTGGCGGCGAGCTCGATCTCCTGTTGCGGGGTGAGCAGAGGGATCTGCCCGATCTCGCGCAGGTAAATCTTAATTCCAGTATCGCTATCTTCAGCGGCCATAAAACTTCTCATGAAAAATGGTTGCGGGCGCGGGATGCATTCTCCGGGTTGTCAGGCGCGCCCGGCGGATTTCAGTTGCACGGTTTAGCATGCGACAAAGTCCTTAACAAGGTTAAATATCGCAAATCTGACAGTGGGGGGAAGTATTTTGTTCAAAGAAGCTTCTGCCTCTCAGTTGCAGCAGCTTACGGGCCTGGGGCGGCCTTGGAACGTCAAGGTATAATTACCGTTTGGAATCCCGGAAGGCAAGGCTTTCGTCGAAAATTGATAGATTTGCCGACGCCGATGAGCTAAGAGACTGGGCCGACGAGGGGTCTCGCCGCACGCTTATCGAACGCAGCAACCTGCGTCCGTGCTACAAAGAAGCTGGGCGCAGACTCTTCGGGACGAGAGAGTTAAAAGGCACGCAATTTTAACGGGGGAAACGAAATACCGCCGGAGGCTGGACACATGCGAATACTGATCACGGGAGGGGCGGGATTTGTCGGCTCACATCTGGCCGACGAGCTGTTGGACCACGGCTATTCCGTGCGCGCTTTTGATAATCTCGCTGCCCAGGTGCATGGCGCGCGCGCTCGCCGGCCGCGCTATCTCATGAAAGAGGTGCAGCTGGTGCGCGGCGATGTGCGCGACCGAGATGCTGTGGCACGTGCGCTCAAAGGTGTGGACGCCGTTTTCCACCTTGCCGCCACTGTCGGCGTCGGCCAGAGCATGTATGAGATTGTCAATTACACCAGCATCAATGGCGAGGGCACGGCGGTGTTGCTCGAAGCGCTGGCGCAGCGGCCAGTCGAGCGCCTCGTCGTAGCCTCGAGCATGAGCATTTATGGCGAGGGATTGTATGCTGACCGCCACGGCAGCCGCGTCGAGCCGCCGGAACGCACCATCGCGCAGTTGAAGCAACACGATTGGGAAGTACGCGGCCCCGATGGCGAGCCGCTCAAGCCGATCCCGACGCCGGAAACGAAAACGCCCGCGCTGCAATCTGTCTACGCCATTTCAAAGTACCACCAGGAACGCCTTTGCCTGTCGGTCGGCCGCGCCTACGACATCGCGACCGTCGCCCTGCGCTTCTTTAATATCTACGGCACGCGCCAGGCGCTCTCGAATCCTTACACCGGCGTCCTCGCGATTTTCGCCTCGCGTTTTCTCAACAACAAAGCGCCGCTCGTGAACGAGGATGGCCAGCAGCGGCGCGATTTCGTCAGCGTTCATGACGTCGCGCGCGCCTGTCGCCACGCGCTCGAAGTGCCCGAAGCCGCAGATCACGTCTTCAACATCGGAAGCGGGCGGCATTATTCCATCCTCGAAATCGCGCAGGAAATGGCGGGCGTGCTGAACAAAGAACACATTGAGCCCGAGATCGTGGGTCGCTGCCGGCTCGGTGATATTCGCAACTGTTTCGCTGATATCTCGCACGCACGCGATATTCTGCGCTACGAGCCGCAGGTCGCGCTCGAGGATGGGCTGGCCGAGTTAGCGGAATGGCTGGAGGGACAGACCGCAGTTGATCGCGTGGCCGACGCGTCGAAGGAATTAATGACGCGCGGACTGGCCGTATGAGAAACGGCCGGGCGCGCACACGAGTCGCTTTTGTCCGCTCGCGCAACGGGCGCAATCTTCCGCGCGAAAATCACGTCCTTATCACCGGCGGGGCAGGGTTCGTCGGCTGCAACCTGGCCGATCGTCTGGCGCAAAATGGCGAGCGCGTCCTTATTTTCGACAATCTTTCCCGCGCCGGGGTCGAGCAAAACGTCGCCTGGTTGCGCTCGCAGCATCCTGATTTGGTCCACCTGCTCGTCCGCGATGTGCGCGACAGTCATGCGCTGGCTGAAGCTGTGCAGAATGCGTCGGCCGTATTTCATTTGGCGGCGCAAGTAGCCGTGACGACGAGCCTGACCTCGCCGGTACACGATTTCGAAGTGAACGCGCGCGGCACGCTCAACTTGCTCGAGACATTGCGGGCTCGGCCCAATCCGCCGCCGCTTATCTTTACTTCGACCAATAAGGTCTATGGCTGTCTGCGCGGCGTTCCGCTTGCGTTGCGCTGCGACCGCTACGTGCCTTTGCACGAGACCCACGCCCGCGGCATTTCCGAAAATCAGCCGCTCGATTTCTACAGCCCTTACGGCTGCTCCAAAGGCGCGGCCGATCAATATATCCTCGATTATGCGCAAACGTTCGGCCTGCCCGCCGTCGTCCTGCGCATGAGCTGCATCTACGGTCCGCATCAATTCGGCACCGAAGACCAGGGCTGGGTCGCGCATTTCCTCATCCAGGCGCTCAATGGCCGGCCCATCACTCTTTACGGCGATGGCAAACAGGTGCGCGACATTCTCTTTATCGACGATCTGCTCGATGCGTTCATGCTCGCGCGCGAACGCATCAGTGCGCTGAGCGGCCACGCCTTCAACATCGGCGGCGGAGTCAATAACACGACGAGCCTGCTGGAATTGGCCGCGCTCATTGGCGCGTTGAACGCCGCGCGACCGCGCGTGAAATCGGGTGATTGGCGCCCGGGCGATCAACGATATTACGTCACAGATTTTACCAGGTTCGAGAACGCCACCGGCTGGCGACCGCGAGTGCAACTGCGTGATGGCGTTATGCGTTTGCACGAGTGGTTGCTCGAGACGCGCCGCGAATTGCCCGCCGAGCTCGCGACGGCGTGATGCAAACGGAGACCGTTCCAGAGCCGGCGCGAACGGCCCCGCGAAAAACCATGCGCGCCGCCGTGCTCGTGCAGCCGCGTCACTTCGAATTGCGCGAGGTTTCGCTGCCGCAGATTTCACCGCAGCAGGTGCTCGTGCGGGTGGAAGGCTGCGGCATCTGCGCGTCCAACATTGCGCCGTTCGAAGGGAAACCCTGGTTTCGCTATCCGATGGAACCCGGCGCTCTCGGTCACGAAGCATGGGGCATCATCGAGGGCACCGGCGAGGACGTGCGCAATTTTTCCGCCGGCGATCGGGTCGGGATGCTGTCGCTGCACGCCTTTGCTGATTACGATGTGGCCGATGCCAGTGCGATCGTGCGCCTGCCCACATCGGTGGCGAGCGAGCCCTTCCCCGCGGAGCCGCTCGGCTGCGCGCTGAACATTTTCAAACGCGCCGCCCTTCAGCGGAACGATACGGTGGCGATTATAGGCATCGGGTTTCTCGGGGCATTGCTGACACAGCTCGTCACCGCTGCCGGCGCACGCGTGATCGCAATTTCCCGGCGCCGTTTCGCGCTCGATCTTGCCCGACAATTCGGCGCCGCGGAAGTGATGGACGAATCGGCGGACGTCATTGCATCGGTCAAGCAATTCACCGGCGGCAAGCTCTGCGACGTTGTCATTGAATGTGTCGGCAAACAATCCGCGCTCGATCTCGCCGTGGAGCTCACGCGAGAGCGCGGCCGGTGCGTCATCGCGGGCTATCACCAGGACGGTCCGCGCCACGTCAACATGCAGCTTTGGAACTGGCGCGGCCTCGATGTCATCAACGCGCACGAGCGCGATCCGCAAGTTTACCGAGCAGGAATGGAAGCCGCCGTGCCTGCGGTCGAGAGCGGCTTGCTTGATCCGCGCCCGCTCTACACTCATCGCTTCACTTTTGATCAGATCGGCGAAGCATTTGAGACGGCAGACGCGCGCCCGGACAACTTCATCAAAGCGCTCATTTTGATGCAATGAAACGCGTGCTCATGACAGCCGACACGCTTGGCGGCGTCTGGAACTACTCGGTCGAGCTGATGCGCGCCCTGCCGGAAATCGAGTTCGCGCTCTGCACTATGGGCGCGCCGCTTTCTCCTTCGCAAAACGAAGATCTTACTGCCCTCGCAAACGTCTGCCTTTTCGCGAGCTCGTGCAAACTTGAATGGATGGATGACCCCTGGCGTGACGTTGATGCTGCGGGCAACTGGCTGCTGGAGATCGCGGCGGAATTTCAACCCGACATCATTCACCTCAACGGCTACGCTCACGCCCCACTTCCATGGCATGCACCGGTCGTCCTCGTCGCGCATTCCTGCGTGCTCTCGTGGTGGCGCGCGGTCAAGCGCGAGCATGCGCCAGCGCGGTTGGATGAATACCGGGAGCGCGTCCCTGCCGGTTTGCGCGCGGCGGACGTGGTTGTCGCGCCAAGCCGCGCCATGCTCGAGTCGCTGCGCGAGAACTACGACGCCGCGTTTACCAGCCGCATCATTTACAACGGCTGCGACAGTTCACGATTGTTTCCAGCAACGAAACAGCCGCGGATTCTCGTGGCGGGACGCGTTTGGGATCAAGCAAAAAATCTGCGCGCGCTCGACGCCGTCACGCCAATGGTGGAGTGGCCGGTCGAGATCGCCGGTGATCTTTCTCCTCCTGCCGGAGGTCTGGTCGCGCTGCAAAACGCGCGTGTTCTTGGGAGGTTAGATGCGGCGCAGCTTGCTCAGGCAATGGCCAGCGCGGCCATCTTCGCCGCTCCAGCGCGATACGAGCCTTTCGGCCTATCCATTCTGGAAGCGGCGCTGAGCGGCTGCGCGCTTGTGCTCGGCGATATCCTAAGTCTCCGCGAACTCTGGAATGACGCTGCCGTCTTTGTTGATCCGGACGATCACATTGCGCTAGCCAACGCGCTGAACCGGCTCAGCAGCGACGACGATCTGCGCCTGGATTTCTCGCGGCGCACGCGCGAACAGGCCTTGACATTCTCCGTCGAAAAAATGGCGACGAGCTACCGCGACTTGTATTCGAGCTGCGCCCAAATGGAGGTGGCAGCGTGAAAATCGCGCTCTTCTATCATTCGCTCGTCTCCGATTGGAATCACGGCAATGCCCATTTCCTGCGCGGCATCGCCAGTGAGCTGGTGGCGCGCGGCCACGATGTCGCCATTTATGAGCCGCACGATTCCTGGAGCGCTCGCAATCTTTTCGCCGAATACGGGCACGCAGCCTTCGAGGAATTCAGGCAGCGTTTTCCGCATTTGCGTTCGGAACAATTCGATTCTCTCGATCTGGAGCGCGTGCTTGAATCCGTCGATCTCGTCCTCGTCCACGAATGGAATGATCCCGAGATAGTTCGGCGCATCGGCGAACATCACGCCCGCGCCTCGAGAAAGTACGCGCTTTTTTTTCACGATACGCACCACCGCGCCATCACCGCGCCGGCGGAAATGCAGCGCTACGATCTGGCCAACTACGATGGCGTGCTCGCGTACGGTGAGGCGCTCCGCCGCGTTTACCTGGCGCGCGGTTTACGTGCCTGGACCTGGCATGAAGCAGCCGATACTCGCGTCTTCTTTCCGCGGCCACGTGCCGAATTCGAGGGCGACATCGTATGGATCGGCAATTGGGGGGACGAAGAACGCACGGTTGAGTTGCAGGAGTTCCTCGTCGAGCCGGTCGAATCGCTTAAACTCCGGGCCAAAGTCTTCGGCGTTCGCTACCCGCAGCACGCGCGCGCGACGTTAATCGAGGCCGGTATCAAATACGGCGGCTGGGTTCCGAATTATCGAGTGCCGGAAATCTTCGCGCGCTACAAACTCACTGTTCACATTCCGCGACGGCCCTACGTGGAACAGCTCCCAGGCATTCCCACCATCCGTCCTTTCGAAGCACTCGCCTGCGGCATTCCACTCATCTGCTCGCCGTGGAACGATGCGGAAAATCTGTTCACGCCTGGACGCGACTTCCTCGTTGCGCGCGATGGCAATGAAATGAAGAAACACATCCGCGCCCTCCTCGCCGATAAACAGATGGCGCGCGAAATCACCGCGCATGGGCTGGAGACGATCCGCGCTCGCCACACCTGCGCGCATCGCGTGGATGAGTTAACGCAGATCTATCATGAAATTGCATAGCGCGCGGCCTTCATCATTCCGGGTAGCGCATGCGTCCCGCATGCTGGTTTCGGTGTCCCCGCCGAAACAATCTTCGTTTGCAGGGCGCGCTGTCCTGAAGGTTCGTGCTGGCGAGGACGCCAGCACCAGCGCGCGAGACGCGTGCGCTACCCGGCAGGAGGAACTCGCGCCGTGAACATCGCCTTTTTCCCATCCAGCCTGCTCTCGGCTTATTGGAATGGAGCCGCCACTTACTATCGCGGCTTAATCAAAGCGCTGCACAACCGCGGTCATCGCATCACCGTTTACGAGCCCGACGCCTACGACCGGCAGAAGCATCGCGACATCGAGCCGCCAAACTGGGCGCGCGTTGTCGTTTACGAGAACAGCGAAGCTGCCGCGCTGCAGGCCCTCGAAGCTGCGCGACACGCGGACATGGTCGTGAAAGCGAGCGGCATCGGGGTTTTCGATGAACTGCTGGAGGAAGCAGTACTCGAGCTGAAACGGCCGGGCAATTACGTCGTCTTTTGCGACGTGGACGCGCCCGCGACACTCGAGCGGGTGGAGAAGAATTCTGATGATCCGTTCCTCAAATGCATTCCGCGCTACGATGTCATTTTCACTTACGGCGGCGGCCCGCCGGTGGTGCGCGGCTACGAATCGTTAGGCGCACAACTCTGCGTCCCGATTTACAACGGCCTCGATCCCGAAACGCATCATCCGATTGCACCTGATCCGCGCTTCCAGGCCGATCTCGGTTTTCTCGGCCACCGATTGCCGGATCGCGAGGCACGTGTCGAGGAATTCTTTCTCAATGCAGCCGCACAATTGCCGGAGCAAGAATTTCTCCTCGGCGGAATCGGGTGGGAGACGAAGGCGCTGCCGCCAAACGTGAAGAATCTCGGCCATGTTTATACGGCCGATCACAACGCGTTTAACTGCACCCCGCGCATGGTGCTGAACATTTCGCGCGCGAGCATGGCGCGTTACGGATTTTCGCCGGCCACGCGCGTGTTTGAAGCGGCCGGTGCGGCGGCTTGTCTCATCACCGATGCGTGGGAAGGAATCGAGACCTTCTTCGAGCCGGAGGAAGAGATTCTGGTCGCGCGCAACGGCAGCGAGGTCGCCACGCACGTGGAGAACGTCGACGCGAAACGTGCGCGCCAGATTGGCCACGCAGCTTACCGCCGCGCGCTCGCCCACCACACCTACGCGCACCGCGCCGCGCAATTCGATGCGATTCTGCGGAACACGCGCGTCTCGCGTGTGCGGCCGGCGGGCGTCTCGCCTGCCGTGCAAGGCTTTCAACTCACGTCTGTGAGCGCGCCATGAGAGTCGTCGTTCTCGGTCTTTCGATCACATCATCGTGGGGCAACGGCCACGCCACGACTTATCGCGCACTCCTGCGCGAGCTCGATCGTGCCGGCCACGACATCCTTTTTCTCGAACGCGACCAACCGTGGTTCGCCGACAACCGCGACCTTCCGCAGCCCGAGTTTTGTCAGGCAGAAATCTATCGCAGCATCGCCGAGCTGAAGCGCCGTTTCGTCCATGACATTCGCGACGCTGATTGCATTATCCTCGGCTCTTTCGTGCCGAATGGGACCGCGATTGCAGAATGGATCACGCGCATCGCCGATGGCGTGACCGCGTTTTACGACATCGATACTCCGGTCACCTTGTCGAAGCTGGCGGAGGACGATTGCGATTACATCTCGCCCGCCGTCATTCCGAAATTCGATCTTTATCTGTCCTTCACTGGCGGCCCGACGCTTCGCCAAATCGGACACAGGTACCGGGCCCGCCGCGCCCGCGCTCTTTACTGCTCAGTCGATGCCGATCACTACTTCCCTGAGCGCGTGCGCAAACGCTGGACGCTGGGTTATCTCGGCACGTTCAGCGGAGATCGTCAGCCGGCGCTGGAGACGTTGCTCGTCGAAGTGGCGCGCCGGATGCTAAGTGATCCCTTCATTGTCGCCGGGCCGCAGTATCCGAAGACGATTCGCTGGCCCGCCAATGTCCGGCGCATCGAGCATCTCGAGCCAGCGACACATCGCGCTTTTTACAACGCGCAGCGCTTCACCCTCAACATCACCCGCGCGGAGATGGTGCGCGCGGGATGGTCGCCTAGCGTGCGGCTATTCGAAGCCGCCGCCTGCGGCACACCGATCATCAGCGACGCGTGGCCAGGTCTGGAGGAAATCTTCGAGCCGGGGCGCGAGATTCTCATTGCGCGCACGACGGAGGATGTCCTGCGCATTTTGCGCGAAACGCCCGAGGCGGAAGCGCGCGCGATCGGCCGCCGCGCGCGCGAACGCGTCCTGGCGGAGCATACCGCCGCGCATCGTGCATCTGAACTGGAGCGATTAATCGAAAGCGTGAGGGAACAAGACCGCCTACGGAACCTGGAAGGAGTGCCGTCATGATTCGTGTTGCCATTATCGGAGTGGGAAATTGCGCGTCGTCCTTGGTGCAGGGCGCGCAGTTCTACAAGAACGCGCGCGAGGAAGATGATGTGCCGGGATTGATGCACGTGAATCTCGGCGGCTATCACGTGCGCGATATCGAGTTCAGCGCCGCCTTCGACATCAACGGCAGCAAAGTCGGCCGCGATCTCGGCGAAGCCATTTTTGCCGAGCCAAACAACACCATCAAATTTGCCGACATGCCGCTGCTCGGGGTGCGTGTTCATCGCGGCATGACGCACGATGGCATCGGCAAATATCTCGAGCGCGTGGTGAAAAAATCACCTGGGTCGACTGATGACATCGTCGGCATTTTGAAGCGGACGAAAACCGATGTGGTCGTCTCCTATCTGCCGGTCGGCGCGGAGATGGCGACGAAGTGGTACGTCGAGCAAATCCTCGATGCCGGCTGCGCGTTTGTGAATTGCATTCCGGTCTTCATCGCGTCACAGCCGTATTGGCAGCGGCGCTTCGAGCAACGCGGCCTGCCGATTATCGGCGACGACATCAAATCGCAGGTCGGGGCCACCATCGCCCATCGCGTGCTGACGAATTTATTTCGCGACCGCGGCGTGCGGCTCGATCGCACGTATCAGCTCAACTTCGGCGGCAACACCGACTTTCTGAACATGCTCGAACGCGACCGGCTTAAATCGAAGAAAATTTCCAAAACCCAGGCTGTCACGAGCCAGCTCGGCCACGCCTTGCCCGCGGAAAACGTGCACGTCGGTCCGAGCGACCACGTGCCCTGGCTGGGCGATCGCAAATGGTGCTACATCCGCATGGAAGGCACGACCTTTGGAAACGTGCCGCTGAATTGCGAGCTCAAGCTCGAAGTCTGGGATTCGCCTAACTCGGCCGGCGTCGTCATCGACGCGATCCGGTGCGCCAAGATCGCACTCGACCGCAAGATCAGCGGCGCCCTTATCGGCCCATCGAGCTACTTCATGAAATCGCCGCCGGTGCAATTCACCGATGACGAGGCGCGGGAAAAAGTGGCCGAGTTTATCCGCGGTGGAGAGGAATCACCGCTCCCGCAATCGCCGCGCCGGGCCAGTCGAAAATCGAAAATCGAAAATCGAAAATCGCGATGAAGATCGTTATCTTTGGCCTGACGATCAGTTCTTCGTGGGGAAATGGCCACGCCACGATCTGGCGTGGACTGCTGCGGGAGATGATCGCGCGTGGACACGACGTCACATTTTTCGAGCGCGATGTGCCGTACTACGCTGCGCATCGCGATCTGCACGAATTGAATGGCGGCACGTTGTCGCTTTACCGCCATTGGGAGGAGCTCTTGCCCTCGGGCCGGCGCGAAATCGCTGATGCCGATGTCGCGATCGTCACGTCATATTGCCCCGATGGCATCGCCGCATCGGAACTGGTCTGCGACTCATCGGCGCTGCGCGTTTTTTACGACCTCGATACGCCAGTCACGCTCGCGCGCCTGCGCGCAGGCGAACCGCTCTCCTACATAGGCGAGCGAGCGCTTTGCCACTTCGATCTGGTGCTCAGTTTCACCGGCGGCGGTGCGCTGCGCGCTCTACGGGAAGAGCTCGGCGCTCAACATGCCGCGCCACTCTACGGCAGTGTCGATCCGTTGGTTTATCATTCCGTCGCGCCCGTGGAAAATTTTCGCGCCGCCTTTTCCTACCTCGGCACCTTTGCGGCCGAACGCCAGCAGACACTCGATGAGTTGTTCATCAAACCGGCGTGCGCATTGCCGCGACTGCGCTTCGTCATCGGCGGCGCGCAATATCCCCCGGAGTTCCCCTGGACGCCGAACATCTTTTTCCTCCAGCATCTCGCCCCGTCCCAACATGCGGCCTTCTTCTCTTCGTCGCGGCTGACGCTGAATGTGACCCGCGCTTCCATGCGCGAGATGGGCTGGTGTCCGTCGGGTCGCCTGTTCGAAGCCGCCGCCTGTGGCACGCCGGTCATCAGCGATTGGTGGGAAGGCTTGCATAAGTTCTTCACGCCCGATGAAGAAATTTTGATCGCGCGTGATGCCAATGACGTGATTGGTGCGTTGCAGCGCAGCGACGAAGAACTGGGCGACATGGCGGCCGCAGCTCGCGAGCGCGTGTTAAGCGAACACACCGCCGCTCATCGCGCCGCCGAGTTCGAACAGTTGCTGATCAACGCGCGCGAAACGCAACCAGTCGAGGTCTGACATGCTCGGTATTATTCCAGCCGCAGGAGCGGGCAGCCGGATTCAACCGCTGGCATTTTCCAAGGAATTGCTTCCCGTCGGCGGCAGACTCGACGGTACCATCGAGCGGCCACGCGCCGTCAGCGAATACCTCGTCGATCGCATGCGTATCGCCGGCGCGACAAAAATTTGTTTCGTCATCGGCGCGGGGAAGTCGGACATCCTCGAGTATTACAGCCAGCTGGAAGGCGCGAGCGCCATCTTCGTGGTGCAACCTGCGCCGGCCGGTTTGTGTGACGCGATTTTTTGTGCGGTGCCGATTGTTGCCGCGAGAATGTCGCCATCGGATTGCCTGATACGATCTGGTTTCCCGAGGATGGCCTGAAGGCGTTGCCGGATGATGAATTATCGTTCCTCCTTTTCCCGGTCGAGCATCCGGAGTTTTTCGACGTGGTGGTGACGGACGATAAAGGCCGCGTGCGTGAGGTGCAGGTAAAACAGCATGATTGGAAATCGAAGTGGGTGTGGGGCGCGTTCAAAATGCCAGGCCCGGTGTTTCACTCGCTGCATCAGCTCTGGCTGGCGCGGGAAAAGCGCGACGAATATTTCGGCACATTGGTCAACGCCTGGCTGGCCGGCGGCGGCAGCGCGCGCGGCGTTCGCGCCGGTGAATCCTACGTCGACGTCGGCACGCTCGACGGCTACCGCAATGCCATTCGCCTGCTGAGTGAGCGGGCGCAACCCGCGATGGAGGCAATGGCGTGAGCGCTGTTCTGGAGGCGAGCGATCTGCAACGCCGGATCGATGAGCTCGGCCCGTGGTTTCAAAATTTCTCCCTCAACGGAACACAAACCGCGCCGCGCCATTTTCTCGGCGATTATCCCGCGGTGAAGTGGCGCAGATTCGCCCATGCCATTCCCGATGATTTGACCGGTAAGACCGTTCTCGATATCGGGTGCAACGCCGGGTTCTATTCCTTCGAGATGAAGCGGCGCGGGGCGGAGCGCGTGCTCGGCCTCGACTACGACGAACGTTACCTGGCGCAGGCGCGTTTCGTCGCGGAGGCGCTTCATCTGGATGTCGAGTTTCGGCAGCTCTCTGTCTACGATGTGCCGCAGTTACGGGAGAAATTCGACGTCGTCCTTTTCATGGGCGTGCTTTATCACCTGCGCCATCCGCTGCTCGCGCTCGATCTCATCCGCGAGCATGTCGCGCGCGATCTCTTCGTTTTTCAATCGATGCAACGCGGGAGCGACCAGACATTTCGCGCGGAGGAGGATTACGATTTTTGGCGCACCGAAATCTTCGACCGGCCTGAATTCCCGCGGATGTATTTTATCGAGAAAAAATACGCCCGCGATCCAACCAACTGGTGGATTCCGAATCGCGCCTGCGTCGAAGCGATGCTGCGCTCGAGCGACTTCAGCATCGTCGGGCATCCGGAAGAGGAAGTCTTCGTTTGTCGGGTTGTGGGCAAAGGAGCTGCGGCATGATTGAAGCAGTCATGTTCTGGAACGAGCCGAACAACAAATCGCACTGGGACGTGGAGTTCGATCCGGAGTGGCGGGGCTTTGCTGAGATGGCGAAAGTGGCAGTGGACGGTGTCGCCGCCGTGAACCCGCAGCTGCCGCGTGTACTCGGCGGCATTTCGCCGATCGATCCTGCTTTCATCAAACGCATGGAAGATTTCGGAGTGCTGGAACGCCTCGACGCAGTGGCCGTGCACGGTTTCCCGCTCGATTGGAATAACTGGATGCTGAATGAATGGCCGCAACGGCTTGATGAGATCCATGCGGTCACTGATCTCCCGGTCTGGGTAAGTGAAGTCGGCATTTCCACTTTCGGCGCCGAAGAGGTGCAGGAATTTGGATTGCGTCGCACAGCCGAGCTGCTCATCGGGCGCGCGCCGCGCATTCACTGGTATTCACTTTACGATTTGCCGAAGGCGTGGCCGGCCACGACGCGGCATCGGGAAGCGGAAGGCTCGAGTTATTATCGGCATTTCCACATGGGCTTGCTCCGCGAAGACGGCACGCCGAAGCGCGCGCTCAAATTATTTCCGGAGTTCACGCCGGAACTCGGCATCTGCCAGTGGTTTCATTTCGAGGATCACCGGCTCGATGACGCGGTGAGCTGGCTGCGCAAACTCGGCGTGAAATATTTCCGCACTGGCTTGAGCTGGGCTGACAGTTTCCGCCCGCACGCTGACGAGTGGTTCGATCGGCAGATGAACGCACTCGCTGAGTTCAACCTCACGGTGACCTTTTGCTTCACACCCGAGCATCGGGGCATTGCGCCACACCACACCAGCCCGCCGCTGGTCAAAGAAGAGTTTGGTGAATTCTGTGCCCGCATGACCCAGCGTTATGCGCCAGCAGCGTTGAGCACGGCGCACGCCGCAACGTGACGACGTTCGTTTTCGTTCGCCACGGCGAGAACGATCTCATCAGCACTCGCATTGCCGGGCGCCAGCGTGGCGTGCATCTGAACGAGCGCGGGCGCGAGCAGGCCCGGCACGTCGCAGACGCCCTCGGCCACTTTCCCATCGACGCGATCTACGCCGGCCCGCTCGAGCGCGCGTGCGAGACGGCGGAGCCGCTTTGCCAGCTCCTTGGGTTGTCCCTGAAGGTCGCGGAGGAGTTCAGTGAAATCCAATTCGGCGACTGGACGAACGCGGAATTCAGTCAGCTCCGGCAGGACCGCGAGTTCCAGATATGGAATTCATTCCGCAGTTTCACCGCGCCGCCTGGCGGCGAGACGATGCTCGAAGTGCAAGCGCGGGTCGTCCGCAAACTGCGCGAATTGCGCGCACGCCATCGCTTTGTCGTCATCTTCAGTCATGGAGATGTGATCCGCGCAACCATGGCTTACGCTCTTGGCCTGCCGCTCGATTTGTTCGAGCGAATCCAAATCGATTCCGCCTCGATCAGCGCAATTGAATTAAGCGAAGAATCGTTGCGCGTGCGTCTCGTTAACGGCAGCAGCGATCCGGCAAACATTTTGCCGGGCCCGGCGCGAGCATTTTAATCAGCCGCAAAAAGCTTTGCGCGACCGCGCAATAACTGCACCGCCACGCTCACTTCAGCAGCACCGCCACCGCGATCACCTCACGCCGTTCGGTTGATGGCAGACGCTTCGCTGGTGGCATAGCCGCGGAGTAGGCGTCGACCTTCTTATCGGCAGCTCCTGTAATACGCAGCGGTTTCAAACGTCCAGTCAGGAGTGACCTGCGAGTCATGCCACGCTATCCAGCTAGACCATCGATAGCTCCACCGTGTCGTAAACTGTTCGCCCTACCTGGCCTAAACGCGTCTGGTCGTCAGCCTGTCTCATTCCCACGGCGAAGATGGCGAGATCTGGACTGCTTGCGTCTGTTGAACTGGAATGTTCACGCCGCGGCCGTGCCCAGAATCGAAAACGATGGTCATTCGATTTTCGCCTCTCGCTGCAAGTGGGATGGTTGGGGCAGCCATTTGCATTGCTTTCTCTAATCGCACCCTTTCTGCTCAAAATCCAGTGGTGCAGCTCGTCAGAGATATCAATCGAAGCCAAAAGGGATCCGATCCCGCAGGCTTTGTTACCTTGAACGGTTTCGCCTATTTCCGCGCCAATGATGGAGCGCATGGCTTTGAGCTATGGCACCCGTTATGGGACGGAGTTGGTAGTGGACTTGGATCCCGGTTCGTTTAATGGGTTTCCTGACAATCTCAGCGTTGTCAACGGCAGTCTCTACTTCACTGCATTCAACAATTTACAATACCGCGGCTCGCAAGTATGGCGCAGCGATGGGACAAGGCAGGCACGGTTCTCCTGGCAGATACTTTTCCCGAGTTAACAAACGGGAGCATCTTTGGTCCGCCTTTACCCGGAGACTTCACTGCGCTTGATTTCCTTGCCGGTGACGGAACGCACGGACAGGAATTGTTTCGAAGCGATGGAACAGAAGCTGGCACCCGCTTGATTAAGGATATCAACCCTAATGGGGACTCGGTGCCGTTGGAGATCACTCCGTACGATGGCCGCGTCTTCTTTAGCGCCGATGAGGGTGTGCACGGAAATGAGCTATGGACTTCAGATGGAACAGCGGACGGGACGTACCTCTTCGCTGATCTTAATCGCGGTGATGCGTTCTGGTCCGCAGTCATTTACGGCGGCAGGCGGGCGACTTTTCTTTGTCGCGATTGTGCCTGACGATGCTAACTACACCGTGCGCACACAGCTTTGGATGACAGATGGGACAACGGCGGGAACAAGAATCATCTATCAGGAACCTGGAGTGAGCTATGGCTACTCCATTATCGAGTAACTCCTGGAAGGTTGCGAAATATCGCCATGGGGCGTAAGTGATAAGCTGGGCGGAATGAACACAAACTCGGGAGCTTACCTCCTGGCATGCCTGCTCATGGCGCAACCGGATGGTGTCATCGCACAACAGAGTTCTGCTCGACCGAACACAAGCGCTCAGCAGATCTCAGCCGAGCGCAGTGGGCAACACGATTTTGATTTCGAGATTGGTAATTGGAAAACCCATCTAAAGCGGCTGCGCAAACCATTAACCGGATCAACTCAGTGGGTGGAGTACTACGGAACGACTATTGTCCGCAAAGTGTGGGAGGGTCGCGCTAATTTGGCGGAGCTTGAAGTCGAGGGACCGGCAGGTCACATCGAAGGTTTGTCTTTGCGTTTATACAATCCCGGGTCGCGGCAGTGGAGTCTCAATTTTTCCAATAGTGCAAGCGGTACTTTGACGGCTCCCATGTTCGGCCAGTTTAAAGATGGACGCGACGAGTTCTTCGGGCAGGATTCACTTAACGGTCGCGCTATCTTTGTTCGCTTTATTATCTCGAACGTCTCTCCTGCCTCGTGGCGATTTGAGCAAGCCTTCTCGGATGATGGAGGTAGGACTTGGGAGATCAATTGGATCGCGACCGATACGCTGGTCAAGGACGACTCTGGCGCGGTCCCTTAACTTTCGTTCGGGAGGGCAGAAGTCGCAGGCGAGCCATTCAAAGGCGCTGAGCCGAACGAAGCTCAATCATGCGTCCCGCGGGACAGGGCGCGCGCAGTAAACCGATAGGTGCAGATTCGCGGGCGGGGGGGGGGTCGGGGG
>JBBPYF010000093.1:0-12074 GCA_038200165.1 Chthoniobacterales bacterium
CCGCTACCAGCACCTTACCACTCTGCAATAAGGTGGCCGTGTGACCGTAGCGCGCAGTGGCGAGAGAGCCGGTGGCGCTCCAACTCCCCGTCGCCGGATCATACAGCTCCGCACTGGCAAGGGGGCCTAAGCTGCGTGTTGAGTTGATGAACCCGCCTGCCACCAGCACCTTCCCATTTGGCAGTAATGTCGCCGTGTGAGAGAAGCGCGCGGTGGCGAGAGAGCCGGTGGCTGAGAACGTATTTGGCGCTCCGAGGCTGCTCTGCACACCAATCACCCCAAGGCCGAATGAAAGTAAGAGAAAGAAGAGGGGCTGCGCGTTTCGGTAACGCCGGGCCGCAATCGACGTATTGTCGCATGGCTTTTGCCGACTAACGCGCTTTCGGGCGTGACTAGCGTGAGGATGCTGTGGAGCGGAATAACTGAGTGCGATCCGGCGCAGCGGCGATAGGAGATGTTTCATATAAGTGGAAGTTGGTGACCGTGCCCCTCGATGACACATGGCGAAGAGCAAACCGGAGTTCATAGGCGGGGTGTTTCCCTTTACAAAGGAAAGGCTGCACCTGTGCAAGCAAAAAATCGAAATTATCTTCCGACTCTCGTCGGCAGTAGGCGATCTGGAACACACAATTCCCGGCACGAAAGCGCGAGGGAGAAGTCTCAGAACTTCTTGTTCAGGCCGATGTAATAATAGCGGCCGCAGATCGTGCCAAGGGAGGTGTCGTAGTTATCTCCGGTCGGGGGCGCGGGCGTTGAAGGGCGGCGGCTCGTCGAAGATGTTGTTCAGGCCGACGCGGATCGTGGTTTGATCGAAGCATCGCTGCCACGCGCCCGGCGCTCCCGTCGGAGCAGTGTAAGTGTACGACAACTGCGTGTCGAAAGTCAGATAGGCTTTTACGTCGCGTTGGCGCGTGAACTCGACGTTCGCGGGGTCGGGCACCCGGCCGAAGGCGTCGATGATCAGAGTGCTCCGGTTGAGAAAGGCGCCAAAGTCTTTATAATCGCCGACGTAGTTGAAGGTATTGATGAACTGGAATCCTTTATAGGAGGGCGAAAACGTCGGTAAATTTCTCGTCGAAAGTCCCGCTCCAGAGTGACGCGCCGTCGGATACTTTTATCAGACGGACACTGACGCGGAGGCGGCCGCCTTCTCTCTGCACGTTCCCCTCCAGGACTGCGTGCACACCGAGTTTGCGCCCGTGGCCCGCGGGTCCTGCTCCAGCCCTTCAAGCCGCCGCACGGAAGTGAGCGAAGGCATGACCATTTCGCCGGTGTTGCCGAGCTTCCTGATGAGCGAGTCCGTCATTCCCATCTCGAGCACCTGATCGCTGCCTTCACGCAAGAGTGGCTTGAACGGCAGGATCGCGATGCTTTTCTCCCGTTGAGCAGCGGAGAGAGTGGTTCCTGGCTCATGAAGATAAGTCCAGAGAAGCCCAATCGCCGCGGTGAACGTGAGGAGCAATGCGCCCGCCACCATTCGTTTCCGCCGGCGAGCGATGGCGCCACGCCACACGTTCGACAGCTCTGGAAACGACCGCGTTAACCTCTCGAACTTCGATCTGGCGGTAACTGCGGAGACGTATCTCGGCTACTCGGTCGCAGCCGCCTGGCAGATCGGCGCGAGCGGCTATTTGTATAAGCAAATCACCGACGCGTTCGCATTCTTCGCCACACGGTGTCGTAACAGCTCATCTGTCCGTCGCATCCGAATGTGCCATCGCGCCCAGCAATTCCAGAGCAATACCGGGCCGTCGGTCAATAAACGACAGGAATGTTTCTCGCGATAACACCGCGAGCGTGGCGGCTTCGACTACGACCGCATTGGCTCACCGCGCTTTGCCGTCAAGTAATGCAAGCTCACCAAAGAACTCACCTGACCGCAGGTCCGCGAGGATCACTTCGTAGCCCTCCGTATCGCTCAACTTTAATCTGCACTCGACCAGAGCGCAGAGCTACCCCTCCACTCGCGTCCGGAGGTTGCTCCACAACCCTCGGAGCGGCGCGTGCATCCAGCGATAGGTGCGGCGCCGCTTTTCCGGGGCTGGAACCAAGGAGTTAAGGTCGCCGGCGAGGCGAGGTCGCTCCTTACGCCAGGGCGGTTTCGCGCCGGCCGAGTGCGCGCTGGATGACCAGGAGCGCCCCTACGCCCAAGCCCAGGAGCAAGGCGCTGGCGCCGCCATCGGGCACCGAGGCCCCCACGGGCGAGCCGGTGACCCGGAAATTTCCTGAGAGGCCGCGAGGATCGGTCAAAAAGTTGACATCGGCCGAAGTAGAGAAAAAAGCCGTCCCGCCCGCGTAAACGTTGCCTCCCGATTTAGCGCCTGTGGGAATCAGCGCGTTCCCGTAGAAGAAGTATTGGGTGCCGGGAAACAGCGTCAGGCTGGAATCAAAGGTGTAGAAACCCCCAGCCGCATCGGCCTGGCCCAGAAAACCGGGCGTGGCTGAGTTGAGGCCCGCGGGCGTGCCCGTGTAAGCCGAAGACAAGAGAAAGCCGGTGCCCAAGGCATAGGGAGTCGTGGCAGGCACGTCGGAGAACCAGTTGAAGACGATGTTATTCTCGGCCGTCGCGGTGGTTGTCGTAAAGGATTGTCCGAAATAAAAGGGAGCGGGGGGGGGGAAATATTCCACCCGTGTTGAGGGCGACGGTGTCGGCGCGGGCGGAACTCACGCTGGCGCCGAGGAGCGCGGCGGCCAAGGCCAGAGCGGAGAGGGAGACGAGGGGGAGAAAGGGACGGATTTTCATAGGTTATTTGGATTTATGTAAAAGGCTTGGAGATTGGGCGTTTAGGTTGTTCCATCTGCCAGCCAAGTGTCAAGGGTATTAGCGACTAACACTGGTGTACTGAGTGAAATCTGGCGCTCCGGCGATAGGAGATGTTTCAATAAGTGGAAGTTGGTGACCGTGCTCCATCGGTTTGGCGGGCGCGGTGAGCGATGCGCGCAAGCGGCAAGCCGCTCGTGCGACTATGTCACCCCGAGTAGCCGAAGTCTTCAAGCAACGTGTGCTGCTACTTAATCTCCACCTTCGCCCCGGCCGCTTCGATTTTCTTCTTCATCTCTTCGGCTTCGGCTTTGGTTACGCCTTCCTTAATGGTTTTGGGCGCGCCTTCTACCAGCGCTTTTGCTTCAGCCAGACCAAGCCCCGGCACAGCACCGCGCACTTCCTTGATCACGCCGATCTTGTTCGCCCCCATTTCCTTTAGGATAACGTCGAAGGTCGTCTTCTCTTCAGCCGCCGGGGCCGCTGCGCCGCCGCCAGCAGCAGGCGCTGCCGCCATCGCCACTGGAGCCGCCGCGCTCACGCCCCACTTCTCCTCAAGCTGTTTCACCAAACCAGCAATCTCCAGCACGGTCAGCCCGCTCAGTTGCTCCACAATCGCGTTTGTATCTGCCATTTTGTTTTCTCCAGTTAGCCGCTCCCGAAAGCCTCCGGGAAATTAAAGCCGATAGCCATCGGCTCGGTCAGTTCTCGTTAGCTCGCCGCGCTCACGCGCGGCGAAATTCTCATGCGCTCGTCTCCGCCGGTTTCCCTTCCTTTTCCGCTTTCGCATTCAATAATCTTGCCAATGACGCGCCCGGCTCATTGAGCAGACGCGCCAGCTGGGTCATGGGCAACAAGAGCAAGCCGAGGAATTGCGCCAGCAGAACTTCGCGCGACGGCAACTCCGCCAGCGTTTCGATCTCCTGCGTCGACAAAACCGACTTGTCCACCACGCCGATCTTCAGCGCCGCGATTTTAAACTCCGCCGCAAATGTCTTCAGAATCTTCGCCACCGGCGCGACATCCTTCTCGCCCATGACGATCGCCGTTTGCCCAGCGAGCTTCTCCGCCACATCAGGCAGACCGGAGTCATTCATGGCGCGTTTCAGAAAGCTGTTCTTCACCACGCGCACCTCCGCGCCGGCTGGGGCAAGCCGATTCCGCAATTCGCCGAACTGGTCGACTTTCATCCGCTGATAATCGGTCACCAGCAGAAACGGCGAGCGATTCAACTTCTCCGCGAGATCGGAAACAATGTTTGCTTTCTCAGGTCTCACTTTAAAAATGACGAAATCCGAATGACGAAGCTCGAAGCAATGACGAAGCTCGAAGAGTAGCAACGAGGCTGCCTTTCGTCATTCGGGTTTCATCATTGTTTCGAGCTTCGGGTTTCGTCATTCGTCATTCCCTTCCTAAACACTGAGATAAGGACTCGGATCAACGTGAACACCGGGCGACATCGTCGCGCTCAAGGTCAACGCTTCGAGATAGCGTCCCTTCGCCGTCGCCGGCCGCGCCCGCACGACCGCTTCGATAACTGCGTTACCATTCTCCACCAGCTGGTTTTCAGCGAATGAAAATTTTCCAACCGGAACGGCGACATTGCCATTCTTATCCAGCTTGAACTCGACGCGTCCGGCCTTCACTTCCTGCACCGCCTTGGCTGTGTCATCGGTCACGGTGCCGGTCTTCGGATTCGGCATCAGCCCGCGCGGGCCGAGCACCTTGCCCAGCTTGCGCACCTCCGCCATGGCAGCCGGCGTCGCAATCGCCACATCAAAATCCTGGAAGCCTTCCTGCACTTTCTGGATAAAATCCTTGAACCCAATGTATTCCGCGCCCGCATTTTTCGCCGCCGCTGCCGGCGCTCCTTCCGCGAAGACCAGCACGCGCACCTGCTTGCCGCTGCCGTGCGGGAGCGGGCAAGTGCCGCGCACCATTTGATCAGACTGCTTCGGATCAACGCCGAGCCGGAATGAGACAGTCACTGTTTGGTCGAATTTTGTCGGCTGAAATTTCTTCAGGGTCGCCACCGCGTCATTCAAGCTGTAAGCCTTCTTTCGATCCACCTGCTCGGCGGAAGCGCGATAACGTTTGCTGCGATTTTGTTGCATACCTTTATGCAGTGCTGACGCGCCGCGGGGGATCGCTCGACGCTCCTGCTCGGGACGCGAAGGTTGATGCAGCCTGCTCATTCTGTCAAATGCCGGCCGTTGTAGAGGCGCTCGCCGCGGCGAGCGCCTCTACAATCTCAGCCAGCAAATCGGCCGCGTTTTTTTCGTGCAATTCCCTGCTTGGAATTGCTAGAAATAGCGGCATGAAACCCCATAAGTTACAAACAACCGCAATCGCCTGCCTGTTCGCCTGCGCCGCTGCGTCCGTGCTCGCACGCCCACTGGAGTTCAGCGAGGTCTCGCTCCTCGTTCGCGCCCACGAAAGCGACTCTTCCATTGTCCAGACCGCATCGCAGCGCAAGCTCCTCCGCCCGCTCACGTCGCAGCAGGAATCGACTCTGCGCTCGCAGGGCGCGTCCGATTCGCTCCTTCGTTCGCTTCACAATCCAAACCTCGTGCTCTCACCGGCCGAAGCCGCGGCTTACGAGAATCGGGTTGCCGCACCAGTGTCGCGCGCAAACGATACCGCCACCGCCGCTGGCACACGCCAGAACATCCAGATCATTGATGTCAGCGTCGATCAGCCGCTCAACCTGAGCGCATGGGGCGGGCCTGACCTCGAGTTCGCTTTTCGCGCGCCCGACATCGTCGAAACCGGCCGCAGCGAAGTGGAAATGAGCGATCCGAACTCATCGCGCGTGCATTATGCTACTTACCGCGGCGTGCGCGTGCCGGGATGGGAGCCGATCGACCCGCACTACACTTCCATCGTTGCGCATAACTTCTCCCGCCCGCTCCACATCGACTGGCGCAATCCCGTCCAGCTCAACGACGTTCCTTACCTGCTGTATCCGGTTTACTCTGTGCGCGGCGCATCACTCTACTTCATCGGCCGGATGAACGACGACATCGTGCGACTCGCGGTCGTCTCAGGTTAGTTGACGTCCGGCTCTCCGCCGGCGCACCTTAGTTGACATGGCCAAACCAGTGTCAGTGCGCGCCGGGCAGACGGAGTTCCTCAAACTGAACGCCGCCGCTTGGGAATGGCGCGACGCCTATCAATGGCTCCTCAGCCTGCGCTGGCCCAGTTTCGCCGCGTTCGTTGCCGCGGTTTACATCGCGCTCAATCTCGTTTTCGCCACGTTCTACCTGCTGCGCCCGGGAGCAATCGCGGGCATGGCGCGCGGTTCCTTCGCCGAAGCGTTCTTTTTCAGCGTGCAAACACTCGCCACCGTGGGCTACGGCCACATGTATCCGCAGACACTCTACGGCCATGTTATCACCACCATCGAAATCATGAGCGGCGTCTTTCTTCTCGCGGTCATGACTGGGTTGATCTTCGTCCGCTTCTCGCGCCCAGCGGCGCGCATCGTTTTCAGCAAATGCGTTGTCATCGCGCCTTTCAATGGCCGGCCTACCTTAATGCTGCGCGTCGGAAACCTGCGCCAGCAAAGCATGGTCGAGGTAGAATTCCGGCTCATGTTCACCCGCGACGAGCCGATTCTCGAAGGCGACAACTTCCGCCACTTCTACAATCTCAAGCTCGCTTTTGATCGGCTCATCGCCTGGCCAGCCGCGCTGACTTTGCGGCACACCATCGATGAAGGGAGTCCGCTCTACGGCGCGACTCCTGGGTCACTCGAAGCGCAACGTGCTATTCTTATCGCCTCGGTCGTCGGCATCGATCCGGTCATTTCCGCGTCTGTGCAAAAGCAGCAGGATTACACGGCGCGCGACTTCCGTTTCGATCACCGCTTCGTCGAGATCTATAGCGAGCAAGGTGACGGCAAGCTGACGGTGGACTATGGCCGTTTACACGAGACGGAGCCGGTGTGAACTACAATCAACTCTCTTAGTAGAGGTTCCTCTCAAAGTACTCACGACACGGAATGTGTGCGAGAAAGAGCGAGAGGTGCTCCTCACAACTCGCGCGCTCATAAGAGGAGAGTCCTATGGTTAGAACGCGCCGCTCAAATTCAACCGCGCTATCGAAGTCATCGGCTTCGGCATAGGCTGCGGCCAACGTATCGATACAGGCGGCGTTCTTCCATTGCGTTTCGGTGCACTGCTCGGTGGCAAGCTCGATGGCACGCCGACCGTCGCGTAACTCAACATCGGATGCCATGGCAAGACGCCACGCCAGCGCGTTGAGAACCATTTTGCGACATCTTGTATTCAATGCGAACTCGAGATCGCGAACGTCTCCGGCCACCTCACCTTTCATTCTGAAAGCTTCCGCGCGCTTCACATAGACTTCGCAAAGATCAGGCTTGAACTCCAAAGCTTTGTTTAGGTCGGCCATAGCAGCGTCGACTTCGCCGCGCTCCAAGTATTCAAGCGCGCGATTGTAGTAAGCTTGAGCCTGGCCGGGATTCAAATGCAAAGCCACGGCAAAATCTGCCATCGCCCCTTCGTGCTGGCCCAGTTCCCCCAGGAGACGACCCCGATCCACATAAGCTCCCGCATTTCCGGGTTCCTCCTGAATGGCCGCGTTGTATTCGACCAGGGCCTGATCCTTATTCTCAAGCTTTAAATAGATATTGCCGCGGTTCATATGCATCGCGCAATTCACCCACGGACCTTCGTTTAGACTTAGAAGACGGTTGTAATAGTCGAGCGCGCCCTGATAATTCCCCATCGCCTCGGCCGCGAGTGCTTTCTGATATACTTCCGTCTTGCGAAGCCAGGCGGCGTTATTTCTTAAATCCGGCAAAGGCGACGGAGTATTCGACGACGGCGTAGGTAGAGGTCGGCGACCACTCTGAAAGATCTCGGGATCGAAGGCCGGAGGAGTAAGCAGTTGCTGCACGGAATCGAGCGTCCCGTTCAGGTCGCCTCTGGCCTGCAGGGTTGCGCCTCGCTCGGCATGGGCTTTTTCGTTCTGAGGTTCCGCCGAGAGTATTGAATCATAGTCCCGCAGAGCGGCGTCATGATCTCCCAGGTGCCGCGAGCAGGCAGCACGATTGAAGAATGCCACGATCATTTTAGGCTCGCAGCGAATGGCTTCAGTTAGATCGGCAATCGCTTTCGTCCATTCCTGCCGCGACATTAAAATGATGGCGCGGTTCAGATAAGCAGCCGCCAAATTGCCGTCGCCGTTTATCGCCGCAGTGTACTCCACGAGAGCGTCATCCAAGCGGTTTGTAGAGTGGTAGGCTACGCCGCGCTCGAAATGAACTTGTGCAGTAGTGTTGCCGAGACGAAGCGCTTCGTTCAGATCACGAAGTGCGGCATCGAACTGATTCGCACGGTTGAGCGCAACTGCACGCGTACAGAGCGCGGTTGCCTTCGCCCGATTGGGAAGCCATTCGTGCAATGCGCGATCGAGCACAACGAGGGCCTTTCCAAGATCGTTGTCGCGCAGAGCGATATCGCCCTGCCGCATCAACTCGGCGCCGCGTAACCAACTGGCAAAATATAATCCGGCGATCACCAGCCCGCTCATGACAAGCGCGAGCAGCGAGACGCCAGCGATCGAAAGTTTGCGGTTGCTTACCACAGTTTTGATTTTAGCAGAATGATGGCGCAACTTACCAGGAACGACCGAGCCGGGGTCACAGTCACGCCTCTGCGAGGAGGAATTTCGGAACGGCTCGACATGGCAAGGAATCCTGCCTTTGTTGATTCATGGCGCGGAAAGTTCGCGTGACCGTCTGGGGTGAGAATGTGCACGAGCGCAGGAACGCCATCGTGCGGCAGATTTATCCGCGCGGTATGCACGAAGCGATTGCGGAAGGCATCGCGGAGAAGCGTGAGTTTGATGTGCGCACCGCCACGCTCGAGCAACCGCAGCACGGCCTAACGAGGCGTGTACTGGAAGAAACTGATGTGCTGGTCTGGTGGGGACACGCTGCGCAGGGGAAGGTGCGCGAAGCAGTGGTGCAGCGCGTGCTCGCACGAGTCTGGGAAGGCATGGGTTTCATCGCGCTGCACTCGGCGCATTATTCCAAGCCATTCATACGCCTAATGGGGACAAGCTGTTCCATCATCTGGCGTGAAGCGGGCGAGAAGGAACGGCTTTGGGTTTGCAACCCAGCGCATCCGATTGCGCGCGGTATCCATCGCTACTTCGAGATTCCCAACACGGAAATGTACGGGGAGCCGTTCGCCATTCCCGCGCCGGATGAGATCGTTTTTATTTCGTGGTTCGAGGGCGGCGAAGTCTTCCGTTCCGGCTGCACCTGGAAGCGCGGCAACGGCAAAATCTTTTACTTCCGCCCCGGCCATGAAGTTTATCCGATCTACTACAACAAGAACGTGCGCCTCGTTCTGCGCAACGCCGTGCGCTGGGCCGCCCCCGATGGTGAGAAGTGGATCGACAGCTGCCCGCGAATCTCCGTCCGTCACACGCCCGAGCCGCTCACGATGAAAGGCCCGCGCCTGCACAAGGAAGGCGAAGCGGGGTTCAGGTGAGGCACGAAGCGATCGGCTAAACTGACGAACGCGCCAGGCGTCTGCCATTCAACCAGACGTAAAGCAAGCCAGCCATGGCGACGAGCATTTCCACCACTTCGGATAATTGAGAAATGATAAAAGCCGGCATGGGAGCTGGCGGATAGGCTTTGATGTATATGTCGAGTACGCTCTTTGCCACCATCAGCCAAAACCAAACCCGCAGCGCGATCGGCGGCGCAATATCGCGAAAACGCTCGCTCTTCCCGGCGCGCAGGCCGATCAGTCCGCCCGCTCCGAAGGCCAGGCGTAAGAGATGGTTCTTTCCTTGCCATCCCTCCAGATTATGAAGCGAGACCTCGCCTTGCTCGTTCCGCCGCTCAAAGAAATCCGGAGTTTTGTATTGATGAAAATCCTGGCCCCAAGAGGTCTCCTCGCCCGCGAGGAAAAACAGCCCGAGCGCAAAAATAAGGTAGAAAAACCAGATCACCCATTCTCTGCCGCGCCGGCGCTCGCGCACGGCCAGGATCACTCCTAATACTCCTCCCAGGAGCGCGGGCACCCATGTCAAGGCGTCGACCAAGTTGTTCTCTTTCACCAAGGCAAAGGCGTAATCCTGCGTAGCGTCGAAAGACATCGTGACGGCAAATAGAACGAAGACGACGGTGGGAAAGAGGACAATCCATCGTTCCAAGCTGGCCGGCAGCTGGTATTCCTCAGCAAAAGACAGCGTCTCCATCCTGGCACAGGCTGCTCGCAATTTCTCCATCTCGGTGGAATTAAAAACTCACCTTAATTCCGGCATACGCCGCCCGGCCAAGCGCCGGAAAACCGAACACCTCAGCATAGTGCTCGTTAGTCAGATTGTCGATGCGACCAAACACCGACATGTGCCGGTTGATCTCATATTCCGCGGCAAAGTTGACGAAGCTGTAGTCTCCAATGTCGAAGTTTGGCGGCGGAGTTTCAAATGAGCTGAAATTAATTTCTTCGCGCGCATTGACAAACTTCGCCGCCAGCGTCGTGCGCAATCGATGCCACCAGAGATAGGAAACTAAAGCGTACCATTCATTGCGCGGTCGCCGCGGCAAACGCGCTCCAGCCGGTTGCGAAATATCCGCCGCGCCAATCTTCTCCGCCTCGAGATAAGTGTAGGTGGCGACAAGCTCGAGCTGCTCCAGCGGCCACGCCCGCAACTCGCACTCCACGCCCTCCGTGCGCGCGGCGCCGAGATTCAAGGTGGCGAACTGTCCGTTGAAGCCGATGACGTTTGAGAGATCGTTATGAAAGTAGGTCGCGCCAAGCACGACGCGTTTGTCCCATAACCGCTGCTCGATTCCCGCATCCCAGCCAAGATCCCCCTCCGGCTGCAATCCGAAGTTGCTGCCGAAAATTTTGTCCTGGCTGCTCGGCGGCGAAAACCCGGTCGCGATGCTGGCGTGCAATGTCGTATCGGTCTTGCGCACAATGTAACTCGCTGCTTCGCGCCACGTTCCAATGTCGCCGAATTGGTTGAAATGATCGACTCGCGCGCCGCTAACGAGAAGGAGATCGCTCATCGGCCGAAGCGTGAGCTGCACAAATCCGGCGATCTGCTCAGTGTGATCGCTCACGAATGTCGGCTGCGGACCGAATGCTTGCGAGACAAATGGCCGTTCCTGTCCGGCGTTGACGCGGCTGTAGAAAAACCCGCTCGTAATCGTCAGCCATGAGGTAGGGCGCAGGTCGTTCTGGTAATCCAGCTGCGTCCGCTCAAATAGCGCGCGCGTTGCCCCGACGAATCCATCCTGATTTGGATCGTTCAGCTGGCGCTCGTGATCGTAATCGAAAACCAGCCTGTGCTCCCACCATTCCGTCGGCTGCCAATAAAGGTGCGGGCCGATGAGCCAGCGTTCAGTAAGAAAATTATCGAGCGGTTTGGGACTAAAAATCGAATTCGGGTTGCCCGTATCGGAAAGTGAGTAGGTGAACAAGCTGCCGACGCGCAGCGTTGCATCAGGCGACCAGCCAAGATCTGCCACGGCGCTCGTGTTGCGATACTGGTTGTTCGGTCGCGCGTTGTCGGTATCGAGCCGGCTCGCGCTAATGGAGTAATCGAGCTGGTTGATCTTGCCACCGCTGGCGAACGCCTCGCGAAACGTTCCGTACGACCCCGCTTCGGCACTGAGCGTGAACCGCGGCGCACCTTCGCCGATTTTCGTGAAGAGCTGGATCGCGCCGGCGAGCGCGCGCGGCCCGTAGAGTGTACTTTGCGGTCCACGCACGACTTCGATGCGGTCAATGTCGTCTACGGTCAGATCGGCGAAATTGAATGCGCCCTGCAAACCTTGATTGATGGGGATCCCATCGAGCAACACCTGCGTGTGCTCGCTGCGCAACCCGCGGGTGAAAACAGAAGTGAGCTGGCCGCGGGCGCCCGTTTGCACAACCGAAAGGCCCGGCACTTCGCGCAGAGCATCCGCGACGCGTTCGATTTGTTTCTGCTCGAGCTGGTGTGAATCGACAACGCTCACGCTGGCGGGCGATTCATCCAGAGGGGTGTCGACCCGTGTGGCCGTGACGACGATCTGTTCGGCCGAGGATTCCGCAGGGGATGGCGTGGATTCCTGCGCTCGAGAGATGCCAGCAAGCAAGATGAGCAATGCCACGGCACCGAACACAGAGAACGTGATGCGCGGCAAATCCGGGTAGCGCACAGCTTGTCCGCCTGTGTGCGGGCGTCTCGCGTGCTGGTTTTGGCGTCCCGCCAAAACAATCTTTCGTGAAAGCCATCTGCAAAGAAAGTGTGCGAAGGCGAGGACGCCTTC
>JBBPYF010000094.1:0-18105 GCA_038200165.1 Chthoniobacterales bacterium
AGTTCGAAATCAAAAAGGACATAATACCGCTGTCACAATACGAGCTACGCGGCCTACGCGCGGAAGAATCGATCAGAACGAGATAGGTCTAACCAGGCGCTGCAGCCAACACCTGCCCGGCTTGTTTCCTTGCTTCAAATGACTTCCAACCTTAATCTCGTAGCGAAGCTCGCTCTCGACAGGTTTGGCTGAGCTTGAGCTCGTTAGACCGCTTCGCCTTTCCTGTGAGCCACGCTTGCGCTAAGCTGTCGGCGTGCGATTCACCCGTTATTTCGAAGCCATGCGCCAGCGACCGGATCGCGCGATCATTCGCCTCGAATGGATCGAGCGGGTCGTGGCGCATCCAGTGCGCGAGCAGATTCAGCAGGATGGCCGCATCCGCCGCTGGGCACCGATTCCAGAGATGGACGGGCGGTATTTGCGCGTTATATTTCTTCCAGACGGCGAGACCGTGCACAACGCATTCTTTGATCGATCATTCCGCCCGTGAAGATTCGTTACTTCCAAGACACTGATACGCTCTACATCGAGTTCCGCAGGGCGGACGTTGCAGAGACGCGCGACCTCGATGAGGACACGTTGCTGGACCTCGACGCTGAAGGTAACATTTGTGGCATCACTGTTGAGCACGCGCAGAAAAGAGTAGAGGACATTCCACACGTCTCCTTCGAGCAAGTCGCGGTCTAACCAGGCGCTGCAGCCAACGGCTCAGACGGCGTTGTTTTTTCCAGTGTGCAGCTTAGCTAGTGTGCCGCAAAGAGCTGCCACTCGCCACGGCGGAGCAGGCTTGCGATTCCCCTGAGCCGTGGCTGATCTTGTGTCTCGTTAGGCGCCTACGCATGCAGCTCGTCCGTCCCGGTCCGGAACACCTTGCGAGCTACGTCGCCGCGCTCGAACGTGGGTGGTCTGCCGACAACGAGCGCGGTGTCGACGCTGCACGCGAAGAGCTCTCCCGCATTCATGCCGATGCAGCGGCGTTTCTCGCCAGCATGGAAGACCGCGAAGCTAAGGGTCCTGCCGTCACTCTCCCAGACGGTTCGGCGGCCAAGCGCCTCCCGGGCTTCAGGCGCTGGCTCTGGGACGGCGAGTTCTGCGGAAGCATCGGGTTGCGGTGGCAGCCAGGTACTACGGCGCTCCCACCCCATTGTCTGGGGCATATCGGCTACGCGGTCGTGCCGTGGAAGCAGCGCCTCGGGTATGCAAAGTCAGCGCTACGCCTGATACTTCCGGAAGCCAAGGCGGTCGGCCTTCCGTACGTGGAGATCACCACTGATCCGGACAACATCGCGTCACAGCGCGTCATCGAAGCGAATGGAGGCATCTTGGTCGAGCACTTCATCAAGCCGCAGCAGTTCGGCTGCAAGCCTGGCCTACGCTTTCGCATTACGGTCACATGACGGGCTCAGATCGCACATACCGCATTCGAGTCGGAGACTACCGTGTTGTCTACGAGCTACTTCGCACGGGCGGCATAGTGGAGATTCAGCGCGTCCGACACAGACAAGACATTTACAGATGACTTTGCGTGTTGCGACCAAAGCATCTAACCAGGCGCTGCAGCCGCGCTTCGCGGGTTAATGGTTGCCAGTAAGCGGTTAATGGTAAGAGCTGCCACTCGTCATGGCGGAGCAGGCCTGCGTTTACCTCGCTTGTCACGCCAAACTTGCAAACGCGTAAGCCGTGGCTGAACTTGAGCTCGTTAGGCGATGACAGCATAACTATGCCACAAACCAACCCACACGGAAAAATCTGTTATGTCGAGATTCCTGCCATCGACGTCCGCCGCTCATCCGAGTTTTACGCGACAGTCTTCGGCTGGCAGCTTCGCACCCGTGGCGATGGAGCCATCGCATTCGACGACGCCACTGGTGCCGTAAGCGGCACTTGGATCGTCGGTCGGCCAGCTTCCACTACTCCCGGACTGCTGATGTACATCTGGTGCGACAGTGTTGCTGCCAGTATCGAGGCTGTTGTCGCTCACGGCGGCGAGCTCGTGCAGCCCATCGGAGTCGATGCGCCGGAGATCACCGCTCGCTTCCGAGATCCTGGCGGCAATGTGGTTGGATTATACGAATCGCAGTGAAGGGCGGCCCACGCGCGTTGTCGGACACGGTCGATGATCTTGTGTCTGGTTAAATCGCTATGCAGCCGGTGAACGCGGAATTTCTTGCAGAAACGGGGAGACAGATCGCCTCTCTCAGCGCTTTCCTGGGCGGCTTTGCGGCAACCTTTCTCGGCATCTTGCTCCCAGTCGCCAAACTCTCGCCGGCATGTGGGTTGGGCTGCCGGTGCAGCCGCGGTGGCTTCCTCGTCATTCATTCTGGCAGTCATTTCCGGGACGGCCCTTGCCCTTGTCTTGCATCCCGGGGCACCGTCAGATATAGCCAAGCCAACCTTCCTGCCACAGGTCCGCACTCTCATTCTCGTTACGTTTGCGACCGGTATCTACTCTATTCTGCTGAGCTTAGGATTAAGCGGGTGGATTCGCTCACGGCAACTCGGTATCGTTACATCTGTGGCCGCATTGATTTCCGCGGTTATTGTGTCGCTTTTCGTACGATGGTGACTTAGAGTTGTTTTTCATCCATGACTACAGGTATTGCAAATTCCTTCCTACTTTGCCCCGCGATTGAGTTTATCTCTGAAGCGATATCTGGGTGGTTAGGCTAGAGTGAGGAACAAGGGTAGGACATGGACGTGTTCGGTTTTGTCGCGCTGGTTGTGACTGGGTTTACAGCGTGCGCCGAGTTTGGTTCGTACGCTTTTGTCCACCCGGTGTTGCGGCGCCTTCCGCGCGACTATCACGTACAGGTAGAGCAGGGGCTTCTGCGCACCTTCGGGCGGGTGATGCCGACTCTGATGACACTGTCCGCTGTGCTCTCTGTGAGCTACGCCGTTCATATGCGCCATCATGAGAGCGCAGCGCGCTGGGTGTTTTGGGCAGCGGCAGGTTGCTTGGCGGCGGCGTTGATCTCAACCATTATCTTCAACGTCCCCATTAACGCCGCTACCGGAAAATGGGACGCCGCCAATCCACCGCCGGATTGGAAGGAGACTCGAAACCGATGGGAGTTCTTTCAGGCAGTTCGCTCCTGGTTGCTTCTTCTCGGATTTATCCTGCTATGTTTGGCCGTCAGCATGAGCTGATATCATGGAATCCAACCGACTTATCCCGGGATTTGGCCTGAACTGAGCACCATTCATGGAATCGATCATTGACCACATACAGATAACCGTTAGAGACATCAGCGTTGCCGCGCCATTGTACGACAAGCTCCTTCATCTCCCCGGATTTAACATTCAGAATAAGGTCAGCGCGGTAATAGAAGAGCATGAGTTTCACGTCATCGAATATTCGCACCCACATTTGGCGTTTGCCATCACTTCACCAAGAAGCGCCTTTGCGGGTGACACGGTCCATCGCAGGAAACCAGGGGCACTACATCATCTCGCCTTCAGAGCAGAATCCCGGGCAGAACTCGACCATTCTGAGCTGAAGGGAATCGGGGCCACGATAGTGAGTCCGCCCCGAGAATATCCAGAGTATACTCCTCCGGGGTATTACGCTTTGTTCTTTAAGGATCCGGAAGGCATCAAGTACGAGATTGTGTGCACACGTGATGCGCGATCGGCGGAGGATTGTGCTAGCGTAACGCACGGCTGATACGCCAAGAAAGAATGCCGCGTGACAGGGAACACCGACGACGTTGAAGGCTTCTTCAACGAGTATCCTCCATCGGTGGCAGAGCTCGCGCGCGATCTGCGTGCGTTCGTTCGCACCGAGATTCCTGACGCGCGTGAAGAGCTCGATTCCGCGGGCAAAGTGGTTGGCTATAGCTTTGGGCCAGGTTACAACGGTTTGCTTTGCACAATCATTCCCAGCAAGACAGGAGTGAAGCTCGGCCTGGTCGGCGGAGCGGAACTCGCGAACCCGCGCGGATTACTTGAAGGTTCAGGGAAACGGCACCGCTACGTGGCATTTGCCAAGCCTGCCGATTTGGAGAGATCAGGCTTGAGGGAGTTAATTCATAGCGCGGTCGAGGCTTGGCGGCGCCGCTTAAAAAAAACGCATCGGGGCAAAGCCGCAAGCGAGCCTCTCTAGTTTCGCGACAAGCTTAAATCGCTCGTGTATTACCTATCCGGTGGAGGAGCTCGCAGAATAGTCAGAGATGTCTCGACTTCGCTCGCCATGACAACAATTCACTGCGCCTTTAGCACCTCAATAAAGGCTTCCTGCGGGATGTTGATGCGGCCAATGCTTTTCATCCGCTTCTTTCCTTCTTTTTGTTTCTCCAGCAGCTTGCGTTTGCGGGTGATGTCGCCGCCGTAGCATTTCGCGGTCACGTTTTTGCGCAAAGCGGAGACGCTTTCGCGGGCGATGATCTTTCCACCGATGGCTGCCTGGATAGCGACCTGGTATAGCTGGCGCGGGATGACTTCCTTTAACTTCGCGGCCAGCTGGCGGCCGCGCGCTTCGGCGCGGTCTTTGTGAACTATGGTGGAAAAGGCATCTACCGGTTCGCCGTTAACTAACAAATCTAGTTTAACTAACCTGGCCGCGCGGTAGCCGGCGTGCTCGTAGTCCATGGAGCCGTAGCCGCGCGTGATCGATTTTATCTTGTCGTTGAAATCGACGAGGATCTCGTTCAGGGGCAGGTCGCAATGGAGCATGACGCGGCGGGCATCGAGCGTCTCGGTGTGATCCATCTGCCCGCGTTTTTCCAGGATGAGCTGGAGGATGTCACCGATGCTTTCGTTCGGGCAAAGGACGTAGGCTTTCACAATCGGCTCGCGGATTTCTCCGATGAGGCTTGGGTCGGGCAGATGCGCCGGGTTATCGATGAGAAAGGTCTCGCCGCGTGTCGTGACCACTTCGTAAATCACGCTTGGACTCGTCGCGATGATGTCCATGTTGTACTCGCGACGGAGTCGTTCCTGGATGATTTACATGTGCAGGAGACCGAGGAAGCCGCAACGGAAGCCGAAGCCGAGGGCGACGGAGCTTTCCGGCGTGTAGACGAAGGCTGAATCGTTAAGCCGCAATTTGCCGATCGCGGTTTTCAGATGCTCGAAGTCCGCAGTGTTAATCGGATAAATGCCGCTGAAGACCATCGGATGGATTTCCTGGAAACCGGGCAGCGGCTCGCGCGCGGGGTTCCTCTGATCGGTAATCGTGTCGCCGATTTTTATGTCAGCGGTGCTCTTGATGTTCGCGATGACGTATCCCACATCGCCGGCGTAGAGCTTTGGTTGCGGATACATTTTGGGCGTGAAGACGCCCACTTCCTTCATCTCGTAACGCGCGTCGTTACTCATCATGCGAATCGCCTGGTCCGCTTCCATATTGCCGGAAAAAATGCGCACGTAAGCGACGACACCGCGATAAACGTCAAACACCGAATCGAAAACGAGAGCACGCAGGGTGTTGTCTGCGGGGGTTTGTGGCGGCGGAATTCGCGCGACGATTGCCTCGAGGATTTCCTCAATGCCGATGCCCATTTTCGCGCTGGCCTCGATTGCTTCCTCCGCCGGTATTTGCAGAATCTCCTCGATCTGGCGGTGGACCGCGGGAATGTCGGCGTTGGGCAAATCGATCTTGTTGATGACGGGCACGATGGTGAGGCCTTGTTTGTGCGCGAGATGCACATTGGCCACGGTCTGCGCTTCCACGCCCTGCGCCGCATCGATGATGAGGAGCGCGCCTTCGCAGGCGGCAAGGGAGCGCGAGACTTCGTAGGCGAAATCAACGTGGCCGGGCGTGTCGAGCAGGTTAAGGCGATAGGTTTGGCCCGATTTTGCGGTGTATTTCATCGTCACCGGATGCGCCTTTATGGTGATGCCGCGCTCGCGTTCCAAATCCATCGAGTCAAGGAGCTGATCCTGCTTGTCGCGCTCATGGATGGTGCCAGTGCGCTCGAGCAATCGATCGGAAAGGGTGGTCTTGCCGTGGTCGATGTGCGCGATGATGCAGAAGTTGCGCGTGTGCTCGATGGCCATGAAGCGCGGCACTATGCGGGAGCGGGATTCGGTGGTCAATTTCACCGCAGAGAATGCCGAGAGCGCAGAGACGACACTTCCCTGCAAGTTCTGCGATCTCAGCGCCCGTGCGGTTTACTCTCGCCGCTCGACAATCCGTGGGAGAGAGAACTATTATCCGGTAATGCCGAAGCTGATCATTAGCGGAACGACGCATGAACTGGTGGAGGAGCTCGTGACGGTGGGGCGCGCGCCCGACAACCTGATCCAGCTGGACGATCCGTCGGTTTCGAGCCGGCACGCGGAGTTGCGCGTCACGGACAAATCCTACCAACTGCGTGACCTCGGCTCGACCAACGGCACTCGCGTGAATGGCAATGCCGCTACTGAAATCAGGTTGCGGCATGGTGATCGAATTCGTTTCGGAGGAATCCAGGCGCGCTTTGAATCAGACAATGCGATGACGGCGACGCAGCCATTACCGGTGGCGGAAAAGGTGGAAGCACGCGCCGCGACCACGAGCATGCGGCCTACCGATTTCGCGAACGCGTCGCCATTCCGCGCGCGGAGCAAAGAGCGCGACCCGATGAAACGCACGCTTTTCATCATCGCCGCGATCGCGTTGCTCATCCTGCTGGCGGGCCTTGTGGCCGTGCTCACGATGCATACGCCGACGCCGTGATCCTGTAGCGGCGGTCTATGTCCGCCGATGGTGATGAGTAATCGGAGTTTGCGAGATCCTGCGGGTGTGCCTCGGCGGTCACAGACCGCCGCTACAGGCACGCAATTCCTCCGCGCGAATACCGCTCGCGCGCAAGGCTCGCAATGTCATCGAGCGGTCGCGCTTCGCCAGGCGTCTGCCGCTTTCATCGACAATGAGGCGGGCGTGGAAGAAGCTGGGCGGGGCGAGACCGAGGGCGCGGTAGATCAACAGCTGGCGGAACGTCGAAACCAACAAATCTTCGCCGCGCACCACTTCGGTGATCTCCATCGCAGCATCATCGACGGCGACGGCGAGCTGATAAGACGGCACATCATCGCGCCGCCAGACGATGAAGTCGCCGAATTCGCGACCGGCGATGGCCGTTTGCAAACCAAGCCGGTGATCGACGAATGACAACTTCTCGCCATCGGGAACGCGAAAACGCCAGTTGTAGCTGGCGCCGACATCGACGGCAGATGAAGTGGAGGTCAGGTTGCGCGATACGTATCCTGGTTGCGACACTTGCTGCCGCCGAGGACGGACGGCAGCTACAACGTCGCCCTTGTTGATGTCGTCGAAGTTTGACGGCCGACATGTTCCTGGATAAATCGGTTCCTCGTTTTCGGCATGCGGCGCGCTCGCCGCTTCCAGCAAGTCTTTCCGTGAGCAGACGCACGGATAGATGGAACCGGCGGCGCGCAATTTCTCCAGGGCGGCTCGGTGTTGAAGACGCCGCTCACTCTGGACGTAAGGGGCAAAAGCGCCACCGACGTCAGGACCTTCATCCCACTCCATTTCAAACCAGCGCAAATCTTCGATGATGGCGCGGGCAAATTCTGGGCGGCAGCGCGCGCGATCGATGTCCTCAATGCGCAGGACGAGCTTGCCGCCAGCTGCGCGCGCACGTTCCTGCGCACACCAGAAGGTCATGGCGTGACCGAGATGAAGATAGCCTGTCGGCGACGGGGCGATGCGGCCGCGGTATTCTTTTTCTGTCATTCCGAGCGCAGTGTAACGGAGTCGAGGAATCCCGAGAAGTTACCTTACAGGTTACGCAACGGGATCCCTCGACTTCGCTCGGAATGACGGCAGCTTTGCCGCTCGACATGACAAGGAAACGCCTGCTCCTCTTCGATATTGATGGTACGCTCGTCAATACCGGGGGCGCGGGCGTGGTGTCTTTGCGGAAAATGGTGGAGCGGCATTTCGGCGCGGCGGATGATTTGCGGGACATCGAGGTCGCTGGGAAAACAGATCGCGCGATCATCCGGGACATCCTGCGCAAGTACAACACCGAACCGACAGAGAAGAACATCACGCCGTTCTCCGAGGTCTACATCGAAGGTCTGCAGCATGAATTACCTCGTTGCCAGGGACGGGTGCTGCCAGGAATCGCCGAACTGCTCGAGCGACTCCACGCGCACCCCGAGACGGTGCTTGCGCTCCTCACCGGCAACCTCAGAGAAGGCGCGCGATTGAAACTCGAGCATTACGGTCTCTGGCACTTCTTCGAATTCGGCGCCTTCGCCGACGATCACCACGATCGCAATGAGCTTGGCGCGTTCGCCCACCGGCGCGCACGCGAGAGACACGGCCATGATTTTGATGCGGCTGATGTGGACGTGGTCGGCGACACCGGGCATGACATCGCCTGCGGCAAGGCGTTCGGCGCGCGCACAATCGCGGTGGCGACGGGCAGCTGGTCGCGCGAACGACTAGAGGTCTGCGCTCCCGATTTTCTCTTTGAAGACCTTGCCGATGTCGACCACGTGATCGCCACGCTCGGCTGGTGAGCGATTGACGATTGCTTAGTGGGCGAACAGAATCCCGAATTCCTATGGCTACATCGCAAACTGTCATTCCGCTGGAGGGCGAGATCGACCTGCATGTTTCGCCGCGCATCGCCGCGACGCTGAACACCGCGCTCAAAGAGCAGCCGCGCAATCTCATCGTTGATCTCTCCAAAGTGAGCTATATCGACAGCTCCGGCCTGGCTGTTCTCATCGAAGCGATGCAGAACGTGGAGAAATACGGCGGCAAATTCGCGCTCGCGGGATTGCAGCAGAACGTGAAGCCGATTTTCGAGATTGCGCGGCTCGATCAGGTCTTCCGGATTTTTCCAGACGTGGAATCCGCCTCGAGTCCCGGCTGAGTTTTCCCCGCCCCAAGCAAAAGCTCGAGCATTTGCGCGACGTTGCGCGAGATGTCGAACTGCGTGGCTCGCTCGAGCAAATTCGAGCGCGCGTTCAGTCGCCGTGCCGGATCACTCCAGAAGCGCAGCGCGTTCGCCAGCGCATCGATGTCATCCGGCCGCTCGACGATCGAGCCGTGCACTTTGTCGTCAATGATCTCGTTGCAGCCGTTGTCGCGCGTGGTGATCACGGGCAACCCGGCTGCCATCGCTTCGAGACATGCGTTCGAGAATGGATCGTAAAGGGTGGGGAGAATGAAGATGTCAGCGGCGGCGAGTGGCAGACGCAGGTCATCCATTTCACCAAGAAAGCACGCGGCACTCGAGCGATAACGCCGATCTTTTCCGCGGCCGGCAACGAGCAAATGCATCTCCGCTTTTTCCGCGGCGGCAATGGCGAAGCGCAAACCTTTGCGCGCCCAACCGGAGCCGGCGAACAAAACCGCAACATCATCGCCGACGCCGAGCTGCGAGCGCGCGGCCTCGCGTTTCAGCGGCGCAGGGCCGAAATCAGAGACGCGCACGCCGTTGCGGACGAGCTCGATGGTCTCGGCCGCACGCCCGTAACAGCTCACGATTTCAGCCCGCACCATCGCTGAGTTCGCGATGACGCAATGCGCACCGCCCTCACCGAGCAGCGCCTTTTCCAGCTGAAGAATCTCATTATCTTTTCCGCCGAGACGCCGCGCAAATTTCTGGAGCGCGCCATCAGATTGCGCGCGCCGCTCCAGCCAGGCGCGATGCACGCCATCGCCGGCGCGGAAAAAATCGCAGCGCCAGACGCGCTCGAGACTCAGAAGCAAATCGCAATGCTTCCGCGGATCGACGCGCTCGAGTTCATCGGCAAAAGCGAGCGGCGACGTGGCGTTCACCCGCACGATGCGGCCATGCGACCAGCGCTCGGCCGGCCATTCCGCGCTGGTGAAAAGCGTCGCTTCGTGCCCCGCGGCGACGAGCCCGCGCGCGAGCCGCTGCGCATACGCTTCCGCGCCGCCGCTCCGCGAAAAACCGCGCCGGACGAACCCGACATTCAATTTCTCCCGATGCATCCTGCTCTTTACTTGCACGCCGGCGGCACAATACTTGTGCGGATGCCCGGCGAAACCCTCGATGCCCCCAGCGCGCCGCCACACCGCGCCACGCGCCGGCTGCCAAAGAGTCTGCTCTACTCAATCTTCGCGCGCATCGGCGGCTACGGTCTTGACACCGATGCGTTCGAAACACTGCGCGCGTCATATCGAGGCGGCTTCCTCGGCAAAGCCATCGCTTATGATAATCGGCAGAGTGAGATTCCGGCGGCGAAGATTCACTCGCTGCGATGGCATCCGGTGCGACTCCTCTCTTCGCTCGACCGCCCGTATTATTATGGCGCGAAAAAGAAGTACCTCGATTGGGTCGCGTCGCGCCAGCTCGCCACCGGGCGCTTCGATCTTTTTCACAGCTGGTCGGGCGATTGTCTGGAAACGTTACGCGTCGCGGCCCGCAAACGCATTCCTTCCGTGGTCGAAATTCCCACCTGGCATCGACATTTCGCCGACCGGATCGCGCCGCGGGTCGAGCCGTTGCGCGCCAACAACCGCTCCCGCATTCGCCGCTGGAAAGCTGAGCTCATGCTTCAACCCGAGCGCGCCATTGCCGAATACGATCTGGCCACGCTCCTGCTCGTGCTTTCCGAGCGGGCCGCGGACACATTCCGCGCCTGCGGTATTTCCGAAGAGAAACTTTTCTATTTGCCCCGCGGCGTTGATGTCGAACGCTTCAAGCCTGGCACGCGGCCGCCGGTGTTTCGCGCGATTTTCTCCGGCGCTTTAATCGAGCGCAAAGGCATCCGATATCTTCTCGAGGCGTGGCATCGGTTGAATTTGAAAAATGCGGAGCTCTGGCTGCTCGGCGCAGTGCACGAGGAAGCAAAACCATATCTGCAGGAATTCTGGAATGATAATATCCGGCAGATTGGTTTCGCGCGCGCGGTGGAGAAGTATCTGGCGCAATGCACCATTCATGTTTTCCCTTCGCAGCTGGAGGGCAGTGCGAAAGTGACGTATGAAGCGGCGGCCTGCGGTTTGCCTCAGGTGGTGACGCGGGAGGCGGGCGATGTCGTGCGCGATGGGATTGATGGGATCATCGTGCCGTCGGGTGACGTCGATGCGATCGCTGATGCCATCGAGCGTCTCTATCGCCATCCCGAGGTCGTGGAGAAAATGGGCCGGGCTGCGCGGCGGCGCGTGGTTGAAAATTTTACCTGGGATCATTTCCGCGAGCGCCTCCTCGCCGCATATGAGCAGGCGATGGCGATGCTGTAGCACCGCAGCGGCTCATGCGGAGCTGGCGCGCACCTCTCCTGCCTAGCAAAAACGTGACGTTCAGCTGCGTCATTCTGAGCCGAGCGAAGCGGAGTCGAAGAATCCCGCGGCGCTACCTTTAAGGTTCATCGCGGGATCCCTCGACTGTCGCTCGGGATGACGGGAGATTAGCTTGTTCTGAAGATCCTGCTCATCCAACTCCGCCGGCTCGGCGATTTGATCCTGACGACTCCGGCGATCGTCGCGCTGCGTAGCCGATTCCCGCAGGCGCACATCGCGCTTGCTCTCACATCGGAGTGCGAACAATTGCTGCCAGCGATTCCTTGTATCGACGAAAGATTCATCTTCAAACGCGGAGTCCGCGACCTCGCCGTTTCCCGCAAAGTGCGCGCACGCGCCTTCGATTGCGTGATCGATTTGACTCGCAACGATCGCTCCGCCTCGCTCACCCTCCTGAGCGGCGCGCGTCGCCGCATTGTCTCCCACCGGCTGAAACGCAAATCACCATTTCGCGCGCGCTTCTACAGCGAATTCGTCCATTGCGCGGTGAAGGAAATGCATACCATCGATTACAATCTTGCGCTGCTTCAGCCGCTTGGAATTTCGGGCGCGGCGGCCGAGCCGATGCTGGAGTTGCCGCAAAGCGCGCGAGAGAACGCTGCCGCTCTCATCGAGCGCGAGATCGGCCATAAGCCGTTCGCTATTTTTCATCCTGGCTCAACGCGATCGGAAAAATTCTGGGAATCCGAGCGATGGGCGGAGGCGATTGCGTTTGCAAAAAGCGAGCTGCGGCTGCAGCCGGTTCTATCGAGCGGAAACAGCGCGCTCGAGCGGGCGCACATTGCCGCCATTCATCGGCACCTGCGCGTTCCGATCATCGATTACGCGGGCCGCCTTGATTTGCTCACCCTCGCGGCCGTCATCGCTCGCGCTCGTCTCCTCGTGACCGTCGATTCCGCGCCGATGCATCTCGCCAGCGCGACAAAAACGCCGCAGGTAATTCTCTTCTGCCCAACCAATCCATTCCATTGGCGGCCACGCACCAGTCCCGCCGCCATTCTCTTCGGCCCGGCACGCGAACCGCTCCACCAATTTCAACCACGCACGCCCAGGCTCCCGATGAACCACATCTCGACGGCAGCAGTCATTGATGCTATGCGTTCGATGCACAAGGCGCCAGCGGCGTCAGCCGTATGAGCAAGGAAAAAGCGGGGAAGAAAGAAAAGAAACTCTCGTTTCGCCAGACCATCCAGCAGGCTTGGACTCCGTACCGCCGCCTTTACGGCTACGTGCGCCCGTACAAGTGGCGTTTCATTGTCGGCCTCGCCCTCGGTTTTCTTACTGGCGCGGTCAGCGGGCTTCTCCCGCTCGTCTTGCAAAAGGTGACCACTGCCATTTTCCATGGCGCGGCCCCGACCCCCACAGACATTGCCCACCGCAACCAGCTGCTGAACGCTGGCGGCTCCGTGAAATCGATTCTCGGAATTTGCCTTTTAATTCCCGCCGTTATGACCGTTCGCAGCCTCCTCGCTTACGGCAACACCTACTACATGAACTGGGTCAGCAATCGCGTCGTCACCGACATTCGCAACCAGCTCTTCGCCAAGATCCTCAATCAGTCGATGGCCTTTTTTAATAAGCAACGCGCCGGCGACCTCATCTCGCGCGTCACTAACAACACCATGGCCATGCAGACCGCGCTGACCGTCGTTAGTAGCGACGCCTTTAAGCAGCCCGTTTCCATCATCGTCGCTGTGGGAGTTCTTCTCTACATGGATTGGAAATTTACCGTTGCGGCCCTGATCCTGTTTCCCTGCTGCATCATTCCCATTCAGATTTTCGGCAAACGCGCGCGCAACGCCGTGCAGCGTCAGTATGCCGAGATGGGGCAAATGGTGGTGACAATGCAGGAAAGCTTCGCCGGCATTCGCGTGATTAAATCATTCACGCGCGAACGGTATCAGATGAAGAACTTCGCTCGCACCACCCAGGACCAATTCAGCAACATGATGCGGATGATCAAAGCGACGGAAGTGACTGGTCCACTGGTGGAGACGCTGGCCGCGATCGGCGTCGGCTTCGCCCTGCTTTATGTCTACATGGCCGGCCTGAGTGCCGGCCGTTTTCTGGCTCTCTTCGGCGGAATTTTCATCCTTTACGATCCGGTGAAAACGCTGAGCAAAATTCACATCGTCATGCAGCGCTCCATCACCGCCGCCGTCGGCATCTTCTCAATCCTCGATGCCAAACCTGATGTCGAAGATCTGCCCGGTGCGCAACCACTCGCTTCCTCCCTCGGCCAACTCGACTTTGACGGCGTCACCTTTCGTTACCCCGGCACCTCCACCGATGCGGTTAAAGATTTGACGCTGCGAATCGAGCCCGGCAAGAGCTACGCGCTCGTCGGAGCGAGCGGCGCGGGCAAGAGCACAATTCTTTCACTCATTCTCCGCCTATATGACCCGACGGCGGGCGCGGTGCGAATCGATGGCCACGACCTGCGCACCCTGACCCAGCAATCATTGCGCGAACAAATCGGCCTGGTCACGCAGGACACGTTTCTATTTCACGATACGATTTATAATAACATCCTCTTCGGCCGGCTCGATGCGAAACGCGAAGAAGTCTATGCCGCCGCGCAGATGGCTTACGCGCACGACTTCATCATGGCGCAGGCCAACGGCTACGACACCGGGGTTGGCGATAAGGGCATGATGCTCTCAGGCGGTCAGCAGCAACGGCTCGCTATTGCGCGCGCCGTTCTGAAGAACGCGCCCATCCTTCTGCTGGATGAGGCCACTTCCGCGCTCGACTCGGAATCGGAGAAGCAAATCCAGCTCGCGCTGCAAAGACTGGCCGCGGGAAAAACCGTCGTTGCCATCGCGCATCGGCTCTCCACCATTTTGTCGTCCGATCAGATTGTGGTGATGGATAGCGGCCGGGTGAAGGAAGTTGGCACGCATGGCGAATTGCTGGCCAAGTCCGGCTACTATCGCCGGCTTTACGATTTGCAATTCAATCGCGGCGAGGAGCACAAGGATCCCGAGGCGGAAGAATTGTTTGAGGTGGTGGGATAGTTGTAGCTGCCGTTTGTCCCGGTGGCAGAAGCGTGGTGATACCACGGCGTTATGCGTTACAAGCTGCAAGCCCTTCTGCCGCCGAGGACGGACGGCAGCTACAACGCCGTTGCCGAGATGACGGTCTTGAACCGCTCCAGCCGCTCCGCGTGCACTGCGTCATCCAGCACCGGCTGCATCGCCATCTCCGCCAGCTTGGGCAGCTCCACCCACGAACGACAGCCGCCAAACCGTGGCTCGTTAGGTATAATCCACGGCTGTTTCAGCCGAAACACGCGCACAAAGGCAGCGTTTAATCCTCCTGCTTTGTACTCAAATCGCTCCTTCACAAGTTCCGGCGCGAGGATGTGCAATGGCCCAAGCGCTTCTGCGATTTGGAGCGAATCGATGCGAAGCGCGCGTTCCACTTTTGCGTAAAGTGAAATCACAATTTCTTCGTCGCACGTTGCGGCGTTTGGCACAAACGCCTCTACATCGGCTTCGCCGGACGCAGCGCTCAAATCTCCTGCCGACACCGTGTCCAGTCCCTTCTCCCCCGGAGACAAGGGCAGGATGAGGGGATCTTGGCCTGCAGTTTTCTCCCTCATTCGCGCAAGTCCCTGCGCCCGATTGCGCACTTTCCCGATCCGTTCATGAAAGAACGTCGGGAACAAAAAGAATTCGTTATACCGAAACGAAAATCCATCGCGACCTTCGGCAATGCCGCCTTTGCGCAAAATGACCGACTGCTCGCCGCGGCCAAGCGCGTCGCAAACCAGCGACCATTCCTTCAAACCGATGCTTTCCATTTCGCGCAGCGCAAACTAGCGTCCGCACGATGGCGTTCAATATCGACCTCCACACCCACACCTTTTTTTCCGGCGACGGCGTATCCAGCCCGGAAGATTTGATCGCGAGCGCGCGTGCCAAAGGTCTGCACGGCATCGCCATCACCGACCACAACACCTGCGACTCCATTACCTATGCGCTGGAGAAGGGACTGATGCGCGCCGACGGCATGCCGGTGGATGATTTTCTCATTCTGCCCGGCGTCGAGATCACCACTGATGAAGGCCATCTCCTCTGCATCGGGACGACGCTGCCGCAGGCGGAGCAACTCAAAGGCCGGCACGCGCGCGAAGTCTGCGAGCTCATCCACGAGCACGGTGGTCTCGCCATTCCGCCGCATCCCTACGATTTGTTCCGCGCCGGCATTCGTTTCTCGACGCTGGAAACTCTGCCGGTGGACGCGATCGAAGTTTTCAACGCCGCGACCACCCTGCACCGTTACAACCGTTACGCGTTCAAATACGCGTCGGAACGCGGGCTGCCGATGACGGCGGCGAGCGACGCGCATCACGCCGCCGCTGTCGGCACCGCCTACACGATTATGAATTGCCAGGAGCTCTCGGTGAAAGCGCTGCTCGCGCAAATCGTCAAAGGCAACGAGCTCAACCAGCGTTATCTCACCCCGCGCGAGAGCATGCTCAAGACGTGGAATAACTGGATGCGTTTGCGACGAAAAAAGCGGCCTGAAGTAAAACGGCAGAATGGCGAGTAGCTAGGGTAGCACCCGTGCCAATTCCGCCGCTTCTGTTATCGGCGACTGACAGGTGAAATTTTGGCAAACGTAAGCCGCCGGTTTACCATCGATCTGCGTCATCGCGTGAAGCGACTCATTCTTTGCGCCCAAAAATTCGCGCGACTCACCACCATCCAACAGCAGCACCACTCCGCGCGGAAGAAAATGATTCCGCACTTCGCGCAGCAGCGCGCACGTCCATTCGTCCTCGCGCGCACTGGCGATGACGATCTGGACCGCGCCTCGATTGAGCCAGTCGAATGCGACCAGCATTTGCGGCATCGCGCTCGGGAAATGCGAAAGCTGCGGAGCGAATGCCGGCACGGTTTTCCGCGCACGCTCCTCCAGCTGCGGATCATTCAGCATCGCCGCCATCCGCGTCAGATTGAGCGCGGCGACTGAGCTCGCCGCCGGTTCCGCGCTGTCGTTATCATCTTTCATCCGCAGCAGCACGCTCGCGTCCCGCCCAGTAACGCTGAAATATCCGCCGCGCTCCTCGTCCCAAAACAATGCGTCGAGTGTTTGCTGCAGCTCGAGCGCAAACTTCAGCCACTGCACATCAAAAGATGCTTCATACAAATCGAGCAGACCCGCGATCATGAACGCGTAATCGTCAGCGAATCCCTCGCCGCCACGACCGTCGCGGAAAGTTCGAGCCAGTGTTTTCCGCTCAGCGTTCCACAATTCATTGCGCGCGAACTCGGCCGCGCGCTCTGCTGTCTGCAAATAAATCGCGTCGTCGAAAATCTGCGCCGCGCGCGCGAACGCCGAAATCATCAGCCCATTCCACGCCGCGATGATCTTGTCGTCCAGATGCGGGCGCGGCCGCTTTCCACGAGCCGCAAACAATTTCTCTCTTGCGCGCGCGAGAAGCGCTCCGATCCCTTCCGCGCTTCGCCCGAATTGCGCCGCCATCTCCTCCAGGGAATGCCGCTGAATTAAGATATTTTTGCCGGTGAACTCACCCTGCGGATCAGCTCCAGCCGGCGCATTGCCATTTTCCCCGATGCCGAAATGGAAACAGAAAATCTCCGCGTCCTCGCCAAGCGCGCGCTCAATTTCGCGTTTCGTCCAGACGTAGAACGCCCCCTCGGCATGCTCAGGCTTCCCGTGCTCGAGCAGGCTGTCCGCATCTTCCGCGGAAAAAAATCCGCCGCTTTCCGCGGTCATGTCGCGTTGGACGTAATCGAGAATATCGCGCGCGACCGATTCGAACTGCGGATCGTGCTCGCCACGGGACGAGTCCGTCCGACTGGCGGACGTGATCTGAAATGCATCCAGGTACGCGCTCGCCAGTTGGGCCTGATCGTAGAGCATTTTTTCGAAATGCGGCACGTGCCAGTAGCCATCGACGGAGTAACGGTGAAACCCGCCGCCGAGATGATCGTGCATGCCGCCGGCCCCCATTTTGCGCAAAGTCAGCAGCACCATTTCAAGCGCGTGCTGGCCGGAGTCTTCGTCTTTGTGCCGCGCGTAAAATCGGGTCAGGAAATTCAGCGCCACCGGGCGCGGAAATTTCGGCGCGCCGCCGAAGCCGCCTTCGCGCGGATCGAAGGATTGCGCGAATTGCTCATACGCGGCATCCAACACTCGCGCGTCCAGCTCCTCCCCCGCCCCGCCGCTCGCGCCAGCCTCACGCAATGCGCTGACGATGCGCTCACCGTGCTCCGCCATTTTTTGCAGGTCGCGCTTCCACGCCTCCGCGATCCGTTGCAGCACTTTCGGAAATCCGGGATGGCCGTAGCGATCTTCCGGCGGAAAATAGGTGCCGCCGACAAACGGCTTCAGTTCCGGCGTGAGCCACACGCTCATTGGCCAGCCGCCGCCGCCGGTCGTGGCCTGCACAAAAGTCATGTAAACGCGATCGATATCCGGCCGTTCCTCGCGATCGACCTTGATGTTCACAAACTCGCGATTCATCAGCTCGGCTGTCTCAGCATTCTCAAACGACTCGTGGGCCATGACGTGGCACCAGTGACACGTTGAGTAGCCGATGGAGAGAAAGATCGGCTTGTTCTCGCGCCGCGCTTTCTCGAAAGCCTCTTCGCCCCATTCGAACCACGCCACCGGGTTGTCGGCGTGCTGGAGGAGGTAGGGTGATTTTGAATTCGCCAGACGATTAATCTGCGGCGGCGCGGCTTGAGGCGAGGTGTCGCTCACCCACCAGCATCTTGTCATTCCGAGCGAAGTCGAGGAATCTCTAGCTCGGTGGTACGGTGTCATTCTGAGCGAAGCGAAGCGGAGTCGAAGAATCCCGTGGAAGTTACCTTTAGCTCACGCCACGAGATCACTCG
>JBBPYF010000095.1:0-20060 GCA_038200165.1 Chthoniobacterales bacterium
GGGGACAACTTCCAGGTTTCGGGGAATGACTTTGGCGCGACCCAGATGCTTCAGGATCTGGGGCAGTATTCAGGACCGCGGGCACGCTTGGTCGCGCTTTCCGGGCCCGGTCAGGACTATGTCATTCCTCCCGTTCCAGAGAATGGATCAACCCTGATGTTCCTCGCCCTCGCCGCTGCGGTGCTGGTCGCGATGAATCGCTGGCGTGCACCGCAGCTCATCACCGCCACTCAGCACCTCCCGGGGAAGGGCACTTCGCTTGCTTCGTCACCAAAGGACCGGGGTTTACTAACCTTGTGACCCCCGTCGCTCCGGCATGAAATATTTGCTCGCTCTTTCATCGGCGTTTCTGGTGCCGATCCTTTCTGCTGGAGCTTTGCAGGGTGCAGCTCAACCTGACTTGGTCGACATTCGCACGGCTGATGCCAGTATCGTGGTCGAGCTTCGATACGCGAGCCACCGCAATCTCGCGCAGCGCTCCCTTTACCCGGCAGAAATGCCTGCCTTGGTGCGACCGGAAGTAGCAGCAAAATTACGCACCGCACAGCAGGATTTACGACGGCGCGGCTATGGGCTGAAAATTTGGGATGCCTATCGTCCCCGAGCGGCCCAGGAGCAGCTGTGGCAGCTTCATCCCGATAAAAATTACGTAGCTGACGCAAATCAGGGGTTCGGCTCGATGCACACCTGGGGATTAGCGGTGGATGCTACTTTGGTCGAGAGCAGCGGGGCAGAAGTCGCGATGCCGACCGACTTCGACGAGTTCACGCCCGCGGCCATGCTTGTCTATACGGGCAAAGATAAGCAAGTCCGTTCGCATTTGTGGACCTTACAGCGGGCGATGGGGAATGCGGGGTTTCTCGGAATGCGAGCAGAATGGTGGCACTTCGTCGCCAAAGAGTGGTCGAGATATGTCAGTGGACAAAGCACGCCGAAGTTAGCTTCAGTGCAGCAGGAGAGTAGCAGGCGTGCGACATTCCCACTCCGGGCGCGAATCCCAAGCTCGATGCCGCTTGGGCATTCACTTTCAGAGTGATTTGCCTGTTCTAGTGCGTTGTTTTGGCCCGCGTGACTAATTCTTCGCCAGCTCAGGGCGCGGCAATCCTCCTGGCGAAGTTCCATCGTGGGTGTTGCGGCTCCTAGCCGGTTGTGTGAATACATCTGTGGTGCAATCCCAAGCACCGCAGTGTTGCTGAGTGAATCGCAGACGCGAAGAATACGTGGTTCAGATGTGACATTGCTGGCGGATGCAGAGCTTATGAAGCGAGCGGGGCAAAGGAGAGCTTCGCGCTCACGCTTCTTGCTTTTCCGCAGTTTGCCGGCTTACGTGCCTTGCCCGCAGATCACATGACACACGGTGAGATCGTCAGTTTCCTTTGGGGAATTGCAGATCTATTTCGCGACTCCTTCCGACGCGGCGAATACCAGAACGTCATTCTCCCACTGATGGTCCTGCGGCGGCTCGACTGCGTTCTCGCGCCAACGAAAGAGCGCGTGCTCGAAACTAATTCAAAGCTGTACGGCAAGCTCGAGAACCTCGACCCGCAGCTGCGCAAAGCCTCGAGTTTCGCCTTCTACAACACGTCCCGCTACGACTTCGAGAAGCTGCTCGCGGATGCGCCGAATCTGGCGGCAAATCTGCGCAACTACATCGCTGGCTTCAGCGACAACATGCGCGATGTGTTGGAGAAGTTCGACTTCGACAATACGATCCGGCGACTGACAGAAGCTGGCTTGCTGTTTCAGGTCCTGGAGCGATTCAAAAACGTCGATCTTCACCCGGATCGCGTGCCGAACCCAATGATGGGCACAATCTTCGAAGATCTGATCCGCAAGTTCAACGAAGCGCTCAACGAGAATCCCGGTGAGCACTTTACACCGCGGGATCTCGTTCACCTGATGGCTGACGTGCTACTTGCCGGCGATGAGCAGCGCATCGCGAAGCATGGCGTCGCGGTCACCGTCTACGATCCGGCTGCGGCTCGGGCGGAATGCTGACGATCACGAAGGATCACATCATCGGCTCACCGGAGCGGGAAGGGATCAACAAGTCCGCCGACGTTCATGGCATCGAGCGCCCCCCAGGTCCGCGCTGGGAATGGCGCCGAACATCCGTGAATGTCACGATGCGTGATTCAGCGAGCTAAAGCGATCGAATGCGGCGCGATGTTCACGTGCGGCGGCAGCGATGCGGTGACAAGCAGAAGGCACTCCGAGAAACGCCGCAAATTAGTCGAATACTCGTTGGTTGAAAGATTTCAGCGATCCGTAAATGCAATCATCGAGAGGATCGCGGCAGAGCAACCGACGCAAATCGAAGCGAGCGGGCGCGAAGCGGCTAAATGCTCGCCGGGGAGGCGGCCCAGCCCGCTTCGGCTTGCCGCGAGTAGTTGCTAGGGCGTGCTGGAGATATCGATGAACGCTGTGCCGGTCGCATCGTTCTTGCCGCGTGTGACGACGGTGTACGTTCCTGGCGCCAATCTGAGCGAGATAGCGGATTCAAGCGGATCTTTCGGGGCAAACCCGGCCGCCATAATTTGACGCGCCTGATCGGCATCGGCTACCCAGTCATCGTTAGACGCGATTAGCCCCCCGTTGCCATCGTAAATCTCCAAAACGGGATCGGCTAAGGCGTTAGTGATTCCAGACTCAGTCAGCGACGGACCCAGAGCGCGCACGATGTAGTTGGTGTTAGCATCGCCGCTAACCGTGATACCGCTGATAAGAACACTGCTGCTCAAGACGCCCCGGGCGCTCACATACGAAAACCCGCGACCCGCTCCGGGCGACTCGGCGTACACCTCGGCTAAGCCAATCCCAGTGGTGCTGTTCTTACCACTGATGGCGAGTACGTACGCGCCGGGCGGCAGCGAGATGGCGAGAGCTGATTCGAGACCGCTGGCAGGCTGGAGCGCCTGGAACCGGCCGGTCTCAATAAAGTCGTGTTTCTGTGTCTCGCGCCAGTTGTCGTTAGCGGCGATGACGTTGCCGGTTGAGTCGTAAAGCTCGAGCATCGGGTCTGCAAGGGCACCGTCCACGCCCGATTGCGCGAGTGAGGCGCCGATGCCTCGTACAACTACCACCACGGGCGCGGGACCACTGATAATAAATCCGGTGCTGAGAGCGTCCTGGCTGCCGCCGATCCATCCTCTTGTCGACAGAACTTCGATAGAATCGTTCCCAGGTGTTGGCGTTGGCGCAGGACTTGATGTCGGTGAGGGCTCCGGAGTTGCGGTCGGGCTCGGAGTCGATGTTGGGCTTGGTGTCGGTGAGGGCTCGGGAGTTGGCGTTGGCGTAGGCGTTGATGTGGGGCTTGGTGTCGCTGACGGCTCGGGAGTTGGGGTTGGAGTTGGTGAGGGCTCGGCAGTCGGCATTGGCGTAGGCGTCGATGTCGGGCTTGGGGTGGGCGAGAACTCGGGACTTGCGGTCGGCGTAGGAGTAGCGCTGGGAATGGTCGCCGGAGTCGCTATTACCCGGGGAATTGACCATACAACCGGCACCATGAGCCGGGTCGTCGCCATGTCGGCCGGTGTTGTCGTCGGTCCCGGAGTCGACCAAGCCGTTGCGCTGTCTGGAGGTGTAGCAGTTTGCGCTGAAACGTAGGCTCGATTCGGAACAGCTGCTGCGGTTGATGCAGCCGCTGGCACCGGAGATGGTGCGGTAGCGGGTGTCGCTCTCGGCTTCGGCGTGCCTGTCGGAGTTGCGGACGCTGATGGTGCCGGAGGAGTGCCGGTCGGAGACGACTGCGGCGTCTCCGTCTCAATGCGGCGCGGAGTGTCGGGGGCGGGCTGCGGCGTTGCGCTCGCATCTAGGTGCGTTGTCTCCTCGCCTGACTCGGAGGTTGGCGTTCCGCTGGGCGTTAGCTGGGATAGCAGGCTCGCGGTGGGCGATGATGACGTACTCTCCGGGGCGATGCTTAACCGCGTAAAGTTCGCGATGGAGCTGGGCGCCACCGCCAAGGAGTGGCCTGTAAGCGATATTGAATCTGCCAACGCCGGTGATCGCGTAGTCTCCGACCGATTGGTTGCGAACGTAAATTTCTCGATCGAATTCGGCGCCAACCGAAGCGAGTCGGGCGAAATCAATGGTGGCACCTGCAGAGCGAGGGCCAGAACGAATGGTTCAGGCGCAGCGCTGAGATTAGCGGGGAGCCGGACTGTTTTAGCACCTGCGAAATGCGAGCCTGGTTGTTTGTTAGGAGCGGCGAGTGAAGCGACAGCGGTCGTTCGCCGAACAGCCGACACGCGGCGGTGTGGGCTTGGCTTCGACAGGTTCGCGCTTCTGCTGGCCTTCCCGCCGTGTTTTCGACGTGAAATCTTCCGGTGGAGCTTTCGTCCGTGCTTCCCGACTGGTGAACGAGCTGGTGAGACTTGCGGGGCCCCGCTGGTCTCACGCGCGGAAACGGTAGTGTCCGCTGCTCCCGCCGCGCCTGCGCAGAAGGGGGGACCAAGAAATAGCGCGAGCGCACACGCGGTGGAGATGTGGAAATTATGGCTGATGCAGTTTTATGAGCAGCGAACGTACCGCGCCCCGCGCGATCGCCCGTTGTGTCGGCAATACCGCGGCGAAACAGCAGCAAGGAGAAGTCCATCCGAAGATGGTGCGTTGCGGTTTTAAAGTGTCTCGGGCCTGTTCTGCTGGGCAGCAGGTTAGCTATGCCCCGTAGCTGCGCATTTGAATTGGTGTGGTCTCCGGCACAGACCGGCAGCTCGGCGGCCCGAAAGCCAAGGAATTGCGGTTCGTCAGAATTTTCTTGAACTTCCGATTTACTTCAACTCTTATTCGGGCAACCACCCAACCAATCCAGCGTTAACCCAATGAAAATCCCACGAATTTTTCTTCCCGTCTTTTTCGCATTCTTTTTAGGTGCCCACACGCTTCGCGCTGTGCCATCCATTCCGACATTTAGCTTTCATGAGAACGGCGAGGGCAAACTCCAGCTTCCCAATGGCTTCGTCATTCCATTTGCTGGCGCGCTCACAACCGACCCAGGACCGGGCGGTCTGTTGAGTGCTCTGGCTTTTACGGCGCACCCTCAGGTGAATCCCCTCGTTGTAGGCGATGTCATCCTCCTCGGCGCCGGTGGGCACGTGTCCGACATCATGAGGTTCAATCCCGCCACAAGCTCCGCATCAGGATTGACCCAGCTAATCTTCTTCTATTCCAACGATCACGGGGGTCTGCTGGCTGACACAGGACTTCCCTCGTTGACATATGGCAACACGGTCACTATTCAGGAGAACCCGTCCGGTCCGACCATTTATACTCCAACTGCGGGCCAGCCAGGCTTATCTTCCGATACGCCTCTCGGAGATAGCTTCCGCATATTCTCGACACCCGACACCGGCTCGACGCTCTTGATGTTAGGCGTCGCCATTGCGGGCCTGGTGCTCCTCCGCCGCAAAATATTAGCGGTGTGACCTCGGCAATGCAGAGTCGGTTTAATCACTCTCGGCCGGCACTGCGCAGAGATAACGAATCTCATCGTTAACATCTGCTGGATCCGCCAGGTCCGTCGCCGAAGGTCAGCGTTTCTCCGCGAGCAAGTGCCGCCCTGTCCTGCGCGCTCAAGGCAAATCCAGTCGTGTTCATTTTCCAGTTCTGCGCTGAAATGCACCTCCAAGACAGAGCTAAAACAGGCTGGAGGCGCGGTGAGGATTCGGTTTTCCGAACCAGGAACGGGACCAGGCAAAGTGGTGTTTCCCTGCCAATAGTAACGTAGAGGGTCCGCCCTCGCATCGCCAGACCATCCGGGCCCGAGGGCGAGGGCTGTTCGCCGATTAAATTGAGGGCCTGTTCTTTCCGCCGCAATTATCGCGCACGCGCGCGAGACCGTTTGTACGCGGGTTTGTCCACTGAGCGACGTAGTTTAAGTGCGCATCGGATAACGTGAGATCAGCACGATTCAGCGGTTTACCTCTGCGTGAGCAGGTGCCAGCGCGTGAGATAATGTGAGGCGATTCGCAGCGGACTCATTGCGAACGAGACGCTCTACCAACTGAGCTACACCCCCGGGAGCGCAGGAGATGCTAGCACGTGCACGGAGGTTTTCATCCATGGAAAATCACGACGTGGACGCGCTCGTCCATGCGCTTTGACAAACAAAACGATTGCATCGCCTCGCGCCGTGACTTCCCTTTTCACAAGCACAACCGTGCAACACTCTCACCCGTACGTGAAAACCGGATCACTCGCTGGCGGATTTTTCTTAATCCTAGTCGCACTCGTCTCGCCGCATTTGGCCAAAGCACAGCCCGATCCCTCGCTTTCCCCCGGCAACAGCGCTGCCGTGGCCGGTGACAGCGCCATTGGGGCCGGCAAAATGCACGCCGTTCCCTTCCATGGCGTCATCGCTTCACTCGATGAGAGAGCGCGCACCTTTACCATCGCAGGGAAGGGAAATGCGCGCTCGTTCAAAATCACCGAGATCAGTGTCATTACCAAGGGTGAGCAGCCGGCCACCATGAAAGACATCGTAGTCAACGAGGAGGTGCGCGGTTCCTATTACAAAAAAGCGGACGGCACCCTGGAAGCGAAGACGGTGAAGCTCGGCCCGCTTACGGAAGCGGAGAAGGCGGAGAAGGACGCGCGCAAGGAAAAACGCGAGGCGAAGAAAGCCGGCGCTTCGGCTACGCCATAGCGGCCCAAGCGCATCTCAAAAACATAGTCATCCTGAGCGAAGCACGGGGAAGTCGAAGGATCCCGCGGCGATACCTTCAACATACCATCACGGGATCCCTCGACTTCGCTCGGGATGACAGGGGAATGTCAGCGCGTCGCCTCCAGCGCCACGCGCAAATCCGCTACGAAATTCCGATATTCGCGCTCGCGCGATTCCTCATCAGGCTGCCGCAGGAGCGAGGAAGGATGCACCGTCGCGACCACGCGTTTCGCCAGAGGCGACTCGAGCACCTGACCGCGTTGCTTCGTGACCCGAAATGCCGGACCGAAAACCGTCTGCGCCGCGGTCGAGCCGAGACAGACCACCAGCTTGGGCTCGACCAAACGCAATTCCGCTTCGAGCCACGGGCGGCAGGCCGCGATATCACGCGCGCTGGGCTTCTGGTGAATGCGGCGCTTCCCGCGCGGTTCCCATTTGAAATGCTTCACGGCGTTCGTGACATAAACTTCAGCGCGATTAAAATCCGCTTCCTCCAGCGCGCGATCGAGCATTTTCCCCGCGGGCCCGACGAACGGCTTCCCCGCCACATCTTCGTAATCGCCAGGCTGCTCTCCGATCATCATAATGGTGGCGCGTTTTGGCCCCTCACCGAAGACAGTCTGCGTCGCGTTTTTGTAAAGTGGACAAGCGGTGCATTTCTTCGCCGCAGCGGCCACCTTGGCCAGACTCTCCGTTATCGGCGCCGGCGCCCGCATCCAGACATCGCCATCAGATTGCGCGATGATTTTGTCGTGCAACTGCATGGGTAAATGGATCAGCCATCGCCAAGATCGTGGGAGCTTCAATTCTGAATCGATGAGGTTGGAAACTTTGCGCTTAATCCTGCGGCCGTTCAATGAGGATGACCTTGAGAGAATGGCCGAGCTTTTCGCTAACAAAGATTTCATGCGTTTCTCGCTCGTCGGCCCGATGGCGCGGGAGCAAACCCGCGCTTTCCTCGAGGAAATCCTTGGCTGGCAAAGCGCCGGTCTGCCCTCGCCGTTTGCCCTCATTGAGCGCGCTTCGGGCATGCTCATCGGCTATTGCGGTTTTCTGCACCACGAAGTGGATGGGCAGAAGGAGATTGAGATCGGCTATCGGATCGATCCGCAGTTTTGGAATCGCGGCCTCGCCACCGAAGCAGCCCGTGCGGTGCGCGATCACGCCTTTCGCCATCTGCGCCTCGACCGCGTCATTTCACTCATTCATCCGGATAACCACGCCTCGCGGCGCGTGACGGAAAAGAATGGAATGCGTCTGGAAAAAGCGACGACGTTCAAAGGCTTCCCGACGCTCGTGTTCGCGATGACCCTCGACGAATGGCTCCAACCGTGCGCGGGGCTGTGATGCTTGCTCGAGCTTGGTCACAGCCGTAACTCAGGCTTCCAGCCTGATCGTCGCGCGAGCATCCTTTGCTCGCGTGTTTGGTCGCGCAACCTGGAAGGCCGCGCCACAGTTCAGACTGGAAGCCCGACTTACGCTGGTTTCGCGCTCTGCCGCTGCAAAAATTCATTCGCCAACGCCCGATACGCCCGCGCGCCGGCGCCGGTGTTGTCGTATTCGAGAATGGTTTTCCCGAAGCTCGGCGCTTCGCTCAAGCGCACACTGCGCGGAATCATCGTCTCGAAAACGCGCGCGCCGAAATGCTGCCGCACTTCTGCCACCACCTGCCCGCTCAGCTTCGTGCGCCCGTCAAACATTGTCATCACGATGCCGCTGATCTCAATCTGCGCGTTCGCGCCCGAGTCGCGCACCTGCTCGATTACGCGCACGATTTTCACCAGGCCCTCGAGCGCGAAGTATTCGCATTGAATCGGGGTGAGCAGCTCGTCCGCGGCAGCCAGCGCGTTTGTCATCAGGATGCCGAGCGATGGCGGGCAATCGAGGAAAACGAAATCGAAGGCGTTGTCCTCACGCAATGGTCGAAGTGCGTGGGTGAGACGCAGGAGATGATCGGGCATGCGCGCGATCTCGACTTCGGCGCCGGCGAGATCGAGATCAGCCGGAATAATGAATAAGTTCTCCAGCCGGGTCGGCAGAATCTTCTCCGCGATGCCCGCGCTGCCGAGCAGCGGATCGTAGAGGCTTTCGCCTTCGAATTCCTGCATCCCGACGGAACTGGTCGCGTTGCCCTGCGGGTCGAGATCGACGAGCAAAATGCGTTGCTCTTTTTCAGCCAGCGCCGCGCCAAGATTCACGGCCGTGGTCGTCTTCCCGACGCCGCCTTTCTGGTTTGCAATGGCGACAATCTTCAAACGGAGTTTTTTCCAGGTTGGATGTACCTCACACACAGACCGCAAAGGCCACAACGGAAGAAACGATCTGATAAAATGGTGACCGTCGTGCTTTTTGTGGCCATTGTGTGAGGCATCTGTGATCCGTGTTACTCCGTCGCTACGAATTCTCTGCCCGCGGGCAAATCAGCGTGCGCAGCTCGAACGTGCGCCGGCCATCCGCTTCGCGCCACAGCAGCTCGTCCGGCGCAGGCAACATCTCCGTCACCTCGAGTTCGCCCGCTTTGGTCAGCCAGCGGTGGAAAATCTCCAGGAATAAATAACTCTCGAGGTCAATGAACACAGGCTTGGTGTCCTTGTCGCGGTTCTCCGCGCCGCTGCGGCGCAGCGCCTGTTCGCTTGGCCGGATGTAGATGAAGCGCGGCCAATCTTTCGTTGCGCGCAATCGCTCCACCGCAATCACCAGATCGCGCGACAGCCCCGAGAAATTCCCATCGCCCAGTTCCTCTGCAGACACGCTCCACGCCCGTCGCTGCACAATGACTTTGCCGCAACGTAAGCGCGGCGTGTGCGGCGCTATCGTGAAGAGAAATGGGTGAAAGCCGAGCGGGATCACCCAGTTGCGCGCAAACGAGCCGAGGTATTCGCCACTCTTGCGGCGCAGCGCCACGTCGCCGTCGTTATCGATGAATACTTCGACTTCAGCCGGCGCGACGTAGCGCCAGTTCGGATTCGCGCGTTGTGGAGAAAGAAAAACCGCGTGCTCCGGCAACGCGTCGAATACACGCACCGTAGTATGCGCGGTGAAATCGGCTGCGAAAAATCCGAAATGAGGAATCGGTTTGTCGTGGATCATCGATTGCAGTGCTCGCGAAAACGCGGGCTTGTCGGGACAACTCCAGTACATGCAATGGTGCAGCGCGGCGGCGGCCGGATGCAGCTCGCCAATGATCCAGCGGTACTCGCCGCGGTTAACGGCCTCCACTGATTCCGCCGCAAGCTGTAAATCGGCCGAGGGGTAAGTGAACTCATCGAACTTCGGATAATCGAGGGTGTTCCGCACCACCGCGCAATCTTCCACGGTCAGCTCGTACTCGGCGCGAGCGGCATGCAGCCGCAGCCGCTCACGCAAAAGGGCTTTCACTTCCTGGAACGCGATGTGCGCCATTCCGACCAGTCCCGGTCCCGTCAGCGGAATTTTCGCTGCTTCACAAAAGCGAAGGAATGCTGGCAGGGGGATCGCTCCACTTTTGGCCGGCGCTTTTTGCAAGAGCGAACGCAGGTTCGCGGCCACGCGCGCGGCAATGAACGCATAGCTATCGCGCCAGAAATCGATCCACGGCTCCGCCTCGGTCACCACTTCGTCGAGCAGCTTCTCGCTGATTTCAAATGCGCATTCGCGCGAGCATTCCTCCGCGATCGGATTCACCGCCGCGTAAAGCGCGCGACCTGCGCTATCTCGCTGCGCGCCGAAGCCGGCGAGTTGCTGTCGCGCATCGGCGAGAATGTGTTCGCGCTCGCGCGCATCGACAGCGGCTGCGAATCTCCGCGGTATCTCTGACATTGCGGTGACAATCGGAAGCCATCGCTGTCGCGCCGGGCCGTCAGCCCAATCCTCAATGTCGCGATGCAGCACCTGGAACGCGAACGGCTCCATTGCCGGCACTTCCATTTCGGCAACGAGAATCTTCTTCGATACGAAGTTGCGAATGGTGCTCAGAGCGCTATTGCCGCTCGCCGAGCCCGGCGGGCAAAGCGGCTGGTCTTCCTCTCCTCGAGGCAGAAGGGTGAGGTGAGGGGAACCGCAGCACGCGCTGAAATCGCGCACTCGCGTATTCCCATCGCACTGTGCGAGAACCATCCCCTGCTCGGGCGTGAGCGTCATCGTTTCGCTGCTCTCACTAAGAACAAACTCGGTGCCGACAAAAGCGCCGTTCGGGTTCAACCGCGGCTTAAACTCCGAAAATGCCTCCGCATCGGCTTTGATCGCCGCCGCGAGCGCGTGCGCCACCCAGCGCTCCCAAAAAACGTCTCGTCGCAAAATTCCACAAACAGCTTCGAATCGCAGAGTCGCTCCATCAGGCGTGGCGCGAAGCCAGGCGACCGGACCAAACTCGCTGAAAGTGTCGTTCTTCGCCGCCAGCCGTTGAAGATAAAGCAGAAGGTGCCGCTCCCGCTTGCGAGCCTGGCTGTTGCGCAACGCGGGCGCACCAAGGGCAAGCGGAGCATCGGTCAAATGATGGACTTCGTCTCCGGCGAAAACCAAGTAAGGCGGCAGCACGAGTGCACTTGTCTCGAACAGATTGCGGCGCGACTCGGTCACCGCGCCTTCAAGTTCTCCATCCATCTGCGAACGTGCGCTCTGCAGACGCTCGAGCGCGGCGACGAAGGCGCCGAGTTGCTTCGGAGGCGGCCGTTCGGGAATTTCGCTATGACGCAACGCCTTGCGCCAAACGTGAATTTCCTCACGCCCCAGATGACGTTCATGTTCTCGAAGAAACGCCCAGGCGGAAGGTCTCAGCCGCGCGAGATCCTGCTCAAGCGTCAACACTTCGCGTGCAGCGCGGGAGACCTGAGGCGTCCCCAGATCCTCAAGCGCCTCGAAGCGCACGCCCGCCAGCCGCGCCAGAAAGGGAGAAGCGATACGATAGCGCGGCACGCCCGCAGCAAACCGAAAGGGCCTTGTGCTGACAAGTGAAACTCAACGCGCCGCGCAAGTCAGGCTTCCAGCCTGATCAGTCGAGCAGCGCTTCTAGCCTCCTCGCTACGAACCGGCAGGCTGGAAGCCTGCTCGACGCTTCAGGCAAAGATGCCTGAGTTACGCCGCGCGATCGCTCGGCGACGCTGGTGCAGTCGCTGCTTGCTCGTTAAGTAGCGGTAAGCGCAGCGTGAACGTCGTCCCCACCTCGGGCGTGCTGTCCACTTTGATCGAGCCCTGATGATCTTCGATTACCTTCTTTGTGATATAGAGACCAAGCCCGGTGCCGCTCTTGCCCTGCTTCGTCGTGAAATACGGCTCCCAGATTTTCGCCATCAGCTCCGGCGGAATACCGCTGCCGGTATCGGCCACGAGAATGTCAGCGTAAAAATCTTTGCGCAGGCACGTCACCGTGACGGCGCCCTTCTTTTCCGCGCATGCCTGAATCGCATTCACTATCACGTTCTGCACCGCGCGCGTCAGCTGCGTGGTGTCACCAAGAATCGTGCAGGGGTCATCACACACATCGATCGTAAACTCGACGCTGTTCTGCGCCGCCAATCCGGCCGCGCCCTTCCCCACCTCGCGCACGATATGCGACATCGAGATCGGCCTTGGCTTGAACCCGCCGTTGCTCCCGTAGCTTTGCCACATCGTGAGCAGATCACGGCAAAGCCGCACATTTTGCTCGATAATGTTCAGCTCCTTGGGCGAGCTCGCCGCCGCGCCCTTCGCCTTTTCCGCCTGCTCCAGTTTCTTCCCCAAAATCTGCACGTATCCCCAGACGATGGTGAGCGGATTACTCAAATCGTGCACGAACTCCGCTGAGGCCTGCCCGAGTGACGCCAGCCGTTCCTTTTGCGCCAGCTCGGTCATGAGCCGGTTGTTTAATTCCTGAATCCCGCGCGCGGCTTCATCGCTTTTCCGGTGCACCCGCGTGCGCTCGACATTGCGCCCGATCACTTCCCGCATTTGCACCGCGTCGAAAGGCTTGTTGATGTAATCGTTCGCGCCGAGCCGCAACGCTTCCTGCGCCGTCTCCAGCGCGCCGAACCCGGTGAGCATGATGACTGCGACATGGGGATCAATCTCACGAATCCGGCGCAAGCCTTCGATCCCACTTGTTCCCGGCATGCGGATATCGCTGATGACCGCGTCCGGTTGCTTTTCCTGGAGCAATTGCAGCCCGCTCTCCACGTTCGCGGCCGTGTGCACCTGATAGCTCGGCTTCAGGAGCATGCGCAGACTTTCGCGCGGCCCCAACTCATCGTCGATGATCAGGATTTTGGGCTGCTCGGCGACGGAGGCGGACATGGGGCTAGGGCGGAAATGAAGCTAACTGCGTGCCGTTTGCGAAGGAAATAGTGACACGGGATTGCGAACCGCCGATGTCGCGGATAACGCGGATGAAAAAGGAATAAATGCAGATCACAATGTGGAAACCGAGCGGCGTCGCAGCCGACGCTCGCCCGCACGCCTCCTAGACGCATCTGTGTCAAACGCCAGCGTGTACGGAACGAGTGAAGATAACGCTGAAGGGCGATAGCTCCCTCCGGACGTTGTGTAATCCGCCGTTCTCCGGCTGTGCATTGATTGATCCATCCATGTAATCCGCGTGATCCGCGGTTCTCCGGCCCGCGTAAAAAATTGCTCCCGAGAGAAGATGCAACTTGTGAATAAGTCAAGAATTGTGAATAAGTGCGAATAACTTGCCTGCCAAATCGATAATGGCCGCACTTAACGTACGCTCTATAATCACTTCCTTCACGCCGCAACCTCGTCCGGCGTGCCGCCGCACACTTCGTTCGACCGGGCGCTTTATCGGAGCGCGCCACCTGACTCTTATCCGACAGGCGGGGACGCCTGTGCTCCGCACATGATCAAGCGTAACCGCGTCGTCATCACCGGCATGGGTGTCGTTGCCCCGAACGGCATCGGCTTGGAAGCCTTCTGGGACTCACTCCTGCACTGCCGCAGCGGCATCGGCCCGATCACGTTTTTCGATGCGTCAGATTTAAAGAGCAGGATTGCCGGTGAAATAAAGGATTTTAAGCCGACTGAGTTCATTGAGCCTGAGTTAAAACCCAGGCGAATGGCGCGTCACACGCAGCTTGCTTACGCAGCGGCTATGATGGCTTTGAAAGACGCTGGGTTGGAAATCAACGAAGCGAGCCTCCCGAATCCTACTCCCGTCGTAGTTGGAGTGAGCACGAGCGCCATGGATGTGATCGAGAATTCGATCAGTAACTTTCAACACCGGGGATCCAATGGGATGTCTCCTACGGCCGTCGGGGCGCTAACCCCGCAAGCGGCAGCTAATTTGATTGCGGACCGTATCGGCGCGCGGGCGCACGCGGCAACAGTTTCATCGGCGTGCCCATCGGGGTTAGATGCCGTGGCAACCGCCGCGGCCATGATATCCAGTGGCGAAGCGGAGCTCGCGATTGCCGGAGGCGCTGATGCCCCAATCACGAAACACACCTTTGCTGCTTTTACTGCAAGTGGACTTAGTTCCTGCCAAAACGGTGCGCCGCAAAGAGCGAGTCGGCCCTTCGACCTAAACCGGGATTCCGGAGTGATCTCGGAAGGATCCGGGATGTTTATCCTGGAAAATGAAGAGCGCGCGCGGGCGCGCGGCGCCCGGGCCTATTTAGAAGTCTGCGGTTATGCTCGGCAACGTGACCACAGCCAGGAAGAGGTGGGCTCTGGCTTGCTTGATGCTATGCAATTTGCCTTGGCTAATGCTGCGAAAACGACAGACGCGATAGATTACATCTCCGCTTATGGTCCCGGCCACCCAATCCTAGACTTTGTTGAAGTGCGATACATCAAAGAAGTATTCGGCAAGCACGCTTACGAAATTCCGGTGAGTTCAATCAAAGGCGTAACCGGTAATCCGCTTGCTGCCGGAGGACCTTTCCAAATAGCAGCTTGTGCCTTAAGCGTCCGCGACCAGACGGTCGTACCAACTGCCAATTACGAAACAGCAGACCCAGCGTGTGACTTGGATTTTGTGCCGAACCGGCCGCGGAAGTCGAAACTCAATTCTATCCTGATCAACGTTCGTGGTTTGGGAGGTAGCGCGAGCTCGCTTGTCGTCGAGCGCCCCAACCATTCCTGATGAATGGTGCGCCGCCCTCAATCCTCGTTGCCATAGCCGTCCAGTTAGGCCTAGGACTGGGAGTCTTGCAGTCCAATTGGCGTCGGAAGGCGAATCAGAGCTTCCTCGTCCTGTCACTCTGCGCCGCAGCGTGGCTGGGAAGCTTGTTTTTCATACTTAGCGCGCATAATGCTCGGGCCGCAGAGATCGCGATACGCGCAGCCTCCATAGCTGGTATTTCTATCATAACTAGCCTCAATTTGCTGCGACTCTCTCTCAGACGAGATCGAGAGGGCTGGTCGCAGATCCTTCAACGATCACGATGGTGGTTTGTTGCATTCGCAGCCATTACCTGTCTTTGTTTCACCAGATTTTTTCTTGAGGGTGCAAGGTTTGGAACCACCAGGATAGGTATCGCTCCCATTCCCGTCTACGGACCGGGTATATATCTGTTCGCGGCATACTTCTGCGGGGCAATGATCGTGTTGCTCGCAGGGACGTGGCGAAACCTTCGAGAGACCGCTGGCGCGATCCGCGTGGAGTTGGGATTTATTCTTATCGGCGGGTTGTTTGCCCTTGTTATTTCACTGCCTCTCTCGCTGCTACTCGGGACCTTCTTTTCGCCTGCGGTTATTTCACAGACAGCACCTTTCCGCGTCATTCTATTTTCCCTCGTTGTAGCGTATGGCATTGCGACTCGAAAGATAATGGAAGTTGGGTTGTTTCTCCGACGTGCAATGTCATATATCGTCCTTGCTACCTATTTGGGTGCGATCTATGCAGCATTTTGGTGGCTGACCGTAATCGCTATTCGATCTATTCTCCACTCAGAGGATCATTCGCCCGCATACATTACTGCTGCCTTAGCCGTCGCGTTCGCAATGGCTCCGGCTCGTGGATTTTCTCAACGACTCGCGGACAAGTTGTTTGTTGGAAGCAAGGGGCTGGACTTCAGGGCGACCATGGGCAAGGCGGCAGCTATTCTCGAGTCCGTTACTACTTTACACGACCTACTTCGCCGCTTTGCCACCACGATCGCAGAAGCTGTGGGCACTGATCGCGTCACGATCTACCTCGCCGGACGAAAAGGGGAATTTACACGGCGCTATGCTACGGATACGGACCAGCCAGGCAGATTGAATTCTTTTGTCGCATCAGATGGCCCCTTGGTTCACTACCTTAATACTCATCGTGAACCACTCATTCTCGATGAGCTACATCGCATCCGCCCTACTCCCCTCATCGAGCAGGTGAGACAGCGGCTCGAGGAGCTTAGCGCGGCGGCGGCGCTGGGGATTTTCGCGCGGGAACAGCTTGTCGGCATCATGCTTCTCGGTCCGCGTCTTTCTGGCCGCATCTACGGGAGTATGGAACAGGATGCACTCCAGCTGTTGTGCGGACAGTTAGCCGTTGCGATCGAAAACGCTGAGCTGTTTACCGAAGTGCAGAATGCGAAGATCTATAACGAAACCTTACTTCGACATCTGACTACCGGAGTGGTTGCGGCGGATACCGACGGTAAGGTCACTGTCTTCAACCAGGAAGCTGAACAGATTACCGGATTAGCACGCATCAGCCGCGGTCGGATGGTAGATGATCTCCCTTCGCCGCTGCGGACCATTATCCGAACTACTCTCGCTACCAGTGAGCGGCAGGAAGATCGTGAAGTGTCGTTCCAGGTAGGAGAAGAAGATGTTTATGTGCGGGCGAGTAGCGCCATCTTTCGCGGCCAGGAACATGAGCTACTCGGCGCGCTCATGGTGATTACCGACATTACTGCTCTTAAGAAAATGGAGGAGCAGATTCGCCGCACTGATCGTTTGGCCAGTCTCGGGACTTTGTCGGCCGGCATGGCGCATGAAATCAAGAATCCGCTCGTCTCCATCAAAACGTTCGCCCAGTTGCTGCCGGAGCGATATGCGGAATCCGATTTTCGCGAGACGTTCTCCGGTCTGATCGTGCACGAGATCAACCGCATCGATACGCTGGTCAATCAGCTGCTGCGTTTCGCCCGGCCGACCAAGCCGCTGCTGCGCCCGATGCACGTGCATGAAACGCTGGAAAAAACACTTCTCCTCGTTCAGCACCGCTTGTATCAAAAGGAGATCAAGGTCATCCGCGCCTTTGAGTCCTCCACCGATATGATCCGGGCCGATTCCGACCAGCTCGAACAGGTGTTCCTGAATTTTTTCCTCAATGCCATGGACGCGATGAAACGGGGCGGCGAGCTGACAGTGAAGACGGAGGTGCGCACGGGCGATCCGCTCATCTCGCAAGTGCGGACGAACGGCTCGCAGGCGGAGGAAGCTTTTTGCATTTCCATTCGCGACACTGGCGAAGGGATCAAGCCGGGGGATATTCCGCATGTGTTCGATCCGTTTTTCACGACAAAGGATCACGGTACGGGGCTTGGGCTGTCGGTTGTGCACGGCATCGTGCAGGAACACGGCGGGCAGATCGAGGTGGAGAGCGAGCTCTCGAAGGGCACGGTGTTCCGCATTTATCTGCCGCTGGCGCGCGATGCGGAGGAGGCGGAGGTCGCGGCGGCATGAGGCGGGCGGAGCACAGTCCGTCCCGGCTGTGCGGCGAGCGGGCGTCTCGCCTGCTCGAACTTATCAGCGGGGCACGAATCGCCAGGCGAGACGCCCGGCGGCCGCACAGGCGAGGACGCCTGTGCTCCGGTAATCAGTCGCTTTTCCAGCGTCACACATTTAATATGCTGGCAGCATGATGACACTCCCCCCGGTCTGCATCGTGTACTCGCAGGATGCCGACCTGGTGCGGCGGGTGAAAGCGTACTTGCGCACGATGGCGCAGGTGCGGCACGTGGGCGAAGCGGACCGGCTCGAAGCGGTGTTGGAGCAAACAGCGCCCGCGGTGGTGCTGATGGATTTGCGGGCGCGCGAATGCCGGGACTTGATGGAGCAGCTCGAGCAAAACTGGCCCGACTCACTCCAGATCGCGCTGGGCACGCCGCGCTCCGAGCCGCTGCGTGATGCTGAGCAATCCGGGATTTACGCGGCGGAAGATTTGCAACTCGAGCGCCGGCGATTTCAGGCGCTGGTCGGGCGCGCATTCGATTACCTGAAATTGCTGCGGCAAAATCGCGAGCTGCGCGAGGAAGCGCAGACGTCGGCTATCGCGGCGGTCCAGCAGCCGCTGCCGGCAACCGCGGCTACAACGGGCGAGTCGCGCGCCGGTGCATCAGCGCTGCCGATGCTGCGATTCCCGCGGGTGTTTCGGCAGTTTGAAAATGTCGATTCGCTCCTGGCCAGCGTGGCGGAAAGTGTGGCCGATGCCGCCGGCGTCACGCGCGTGGGAATTTTCTCGCGCATTCGACAAGGCGAACGCTACCGGCTGCGCGCCGGACTCCGTTGTCTGCCGGAGACGCACGAGATCGAATACAGCGAGCGCGACGCCTTCGTGCGCTGGTTCGAGACACACGCACACCTGATTTGGCGCACCAATCTTCCTTACGTCGCCGATCTGACCCAGCGGGCACTTCTGCGCCGCGCGCTCGACAGTTTCGGCGCGGAAGTCATCGTGCCGCTCTATGGCCGCGGCCGAATCATCGGCTGGATTTTTTTCGGGCACGGGATCACTGGATTGCCTTTCGAATACACGCAGCTCGAAGGATTGATGATCCTGGCCGAGCACGTCTCGACCGTTTTGGAGAACGCGCTCCTTTACGAGGAGATCACGCTGCAGAAAACGCTGGCCGAAACGCTGCTCAAATCAATCCCGCCCGGCATCGTCGCGATCGATGAGGGAGCCATCATTCGCTGGTTTAATCCGCCGGCCGAAACGATCCTGGGCGTGCCCGCTTCCGATGCGCTGAATCATCCGGCGGAAGCGGCCGGCGGGAAGCTCGCGCTCATGTTGCGCGACACACTTGAAGCCACGACCAATCTCCCGCCGAGGCAGTGGATCGATCAGCGCACGCATCGCTCGCTTTCGGTCGAGACGCGACGGCTGGCCGACCAACGCACCGCGCTCGGCGCCGTCGCCGTCATTCACGACCTGACCGCGGAAGAGAGTTTGCGCGAGAAACAGGACCTGATGGACCGCGCTGCATTCTGGAGCGATCTCGCCGCCAGCATGTCGCACGAAATTCGCAATCCGCTGGTCGCGATCAAGACGTTCGCGCAATTGCTGCCGGAGCGATATGACGAACCCGATTTCCGGCAGACGTTCAACGACGTGGTGGTGAAAGAAGTGGAGCGGCTGGATAAAATCGTCGGGCAAATCAACGCTTTCGCCCATCCGGCGGAGCTGGACAAAAAACCGCTCGACCTTCGCGCTACTGTCAGACGCGGAGTCGAGCTTGCGCGCGGCAAGATCAGCGGCAACGGCGAAATTCCGATTGAGACGGAGTTGCCGCCGAATTTGCCGAAGATTGTGGGTGATGAAAACGCACTCGCGGAAGCCGTCGCGCACCTTGTGGCAAACGCGGCTGAAGCTGTGCGCGATCAAAAGAAGCCCAAGATCACCCTGACGGCGAAGCCAATTCGCGAAGCCGGCCGGGAGAGCGCCATCCTACTCACCGTGCAGGACAATGGCCGCGGCATCGCGCCGGAGATGAAGGAAAAAATCTTTTCGCCCTTCTGCACGACCAAGCCGCGCGGGATGGGTCTGGGTTTGCCCATTGTGAAGCGCACCGTGTTCGATCACAACGGGCGCGTTGACATTGACAGCGGCACGCATGGCACGGCGGTGAACATCGCGCTGCCGGTGGGAAACGGAGAGTAGCGGGCGTCTGTCCAGACGCGTTGATCTGAGCGCGTCAAGAGCACGAATCACGTCCGTGGGAAAATTGGGGACGACACGGCGGTCGTCCCTCCAGGTTTTAGCAACGCGCACAATTGCGACTTTCCGGCTCCGGTTTCCCGTTTAGCTTTCGCGGCATGATTGTCCCGACCGCGCAGCTTTACACCGTGGCTTACGGCAAGTTTGCCGTGGGCTACCCTGCAACCAATAGCCCGGTTAGACTAATTACCAATGAGAATTGAAGGAGACATCATGAGATCTATCGCCGTTAACGAAGAACAATTGCAGAAAATCAAGACCGCTCCCGGTTTCATTGCGGCGCTGGATCAAAGCGGCGGCAGCACGCCCAAAGCCCTGCGTCTTTACGGAATCCAAGAGAATGCGTGGTCCAGCGATGAGGAGATGTTCACCATCGTCCATCAGATGCGGACCCGCATCATCACCAGTCCCGGCTTCAACGGGGAGCGGATTATTGGCGCCATCCTGTTCGAGAACACAATGGACCGGGAAATCGAAGGGCAGCCCACCGCGGACTATCTTTGGAACGTGAAACGGGTCGTGCCGTTTCTGAAAGTGGACCAAGGCCTTGCCGCCGAGAAA
>JBBPYF010000096.1:0-22392 GCA_038200165.1 Chthoniobacterales bacterium
CAATGGGGCCTCAGCTAGCTAGCTGAGGAAATGTGCGCGATGATGCGTCTACGAGCACTTCATCAAAACCGCTTCAATGGGGCCTCAGCTAGCTAGCTGAGGAAATAAGGCAGTTGCCCGCGCAGCCAGGCAACCTTCGAATTGCTTCAATGGGGCCTCAGCTAGCTAGCTGAGGAAATAGCCCGTCGCTAAGTGACTGAATTCGAACCTGTCGAACTGACATCTGCGAGCGGGTTGGGTCGTGGTGGGTATCTTGTGGCACAAATTCATCTGTAGTGCTTCCTTTACCTCCGTGTGGGTGCGCCGCGAGCGCGCGCGTGTGTCTGGTTAGCACCTCGCCGCTCGCGTGGTCCGGCACGGTCAGATTGTCAAAGAACTTCGATTCTCGCGGCGCATTCGCGCGTCAGTGCTTAGACGACATAGCAGGGAGTGTCGAGCTTCAGATAAGGTAACCCGATGGCGCGAATAATATCGCGTGCGCCCCGGCCATCGCTTGGGCCGAGCGAAACAAAGAGCACCTGGTCTTCGGTGGCATTGATGATGTCGTTCAGCTCGGTTTCGAGCTTCACCCGCTCGGCTTCATTCAGGTCGCACTCGAAGACGGAATACTGGAGATGATCGCCGTAGTTGCGGCAAGTTTTGAAGACTTTGCGCAGCCGTTTCTCGTGACAAATATCGTAGCAGACGAGATAGGTCGTTCTCACGGCAGGCTCCGCGCACTCGGGCTGCTGCTCCCGTTGACCAGCTCACCCGTCTCCGGATCGAAATCGGGCAAACCCTTCCGGCGCCGCCAGGCGATGGTAGCCCGGGCGTGATCGCACATTTGCTCCAAAGCCTGCAGCGTCTCCCGAATGGAAAGTCGTGACCAAACGATCAGCTGCGCGCGCTCGGAGCCCGCGCTTGTGCACTGTTCCCAGCCCATGCCGGAAGGATCGCAGGTCTTAGCCTTCACGGCCTCCAAGCTTCGCCAGCTCACGCAGCTTCTCAATATCAATTCGATCAATATCGCGCCCTGTGTTTTCTTTCATCCCAATCAGGGCGGCGATATCGGCAAAGCGCGCGGGCGGATCTCCGGCTCCGTGCCCGAAAGCGCGCGTTCATATTTCATAATTCAACACAGTAGATTGGGGTGGCTACTGGCGGGGCGAAGTTGCCGTAGTAGCCGGGTTGAAGGCGCTGAGATTCATATACCACGGCCACCCGCAGCGAGCGTAGAGAAGGCCGGTGTTTTTCGGGCGCGGCGAGAGCAGGCAGTGACTGGAGAGTCTTTACTTCGGCCAGGCTGTAGCCACGCATGGCGATTGATTGAGCGTCGGTGCTGTGGGTGCGCCAGAGCGGCCATCGAAACGTGGTGCGACGCTTTCGCTCGATTTGCTCAGAGAAAAAGCCCGCGACACGCGGACGGTTTGGTGCGGCGTGAACGGGGAACAATGGCAATGCCTCGATGGCGAGTCGGTTCGCGCCGAGTTGCACGGTGGCTGGATCGCCGCTGGGATCGTCCCATCGGAGGGCGTATTCGCGGCGGTCGGCTGGATCCCACCGCAGCGAACGGTTGCGGCCTTGGTCTTCAAAACGCCAGGGCTCGAATAATGTGGCGCGCAATTGCTCTTCACTAAGGGCATGGGCGATCTCGCTAATGATCGGCAGGTAATCTTGATGGCCAGCGCCATTGACCATCCGAAGCGGTGTCGGCGCGACGATTTCGTCATCGGACTCGGGAAGTTCCGCGGCGCACGCGGAGATGAATTCGAGTTCCGCTGGGTCGGTAGTCGCCTGCAGGGCGGCACGCAGATGCGCGCGCGGGTCTTTGAGATTGGGATCGAGTTTTTTTGCGATCGCCGTGTAGAGGTCGCGGTGCTTGTTGAGCGCGTTGAAGACCGCACTAACGAGCGCCGATTGATCGAGCGCTGCATTGAGTTGCAATACAGCGCGCCACGTTCCGCGCTGCTCCCAATCGAGGCGGGCACCCAAATCAGGGTGGAAGGATTCGAGCGCTCGGAGCAATCCCAAGGCGCTGAGAAAGCCGAGCGGGTTTTCGCCGGAAAAACCAGGCAGGTGGAACTCAGTCATGTTCGTCTGGTGTTTCCGAAGCGCGCCAATCCGCCAGGCGCAGGAAGGTTTCGATCAGCGCGAGGTGATAGCGACCGTAGCTCTCCTGGAGCCGATGAAAGCGAAGGCACACGCCGTTGGCCAACGCGTAAAGATGGGAGCCGGAGTGCGCGGAGAAAACCATCTCGGGGTGGGTGTCGTCGCACGCATGGCGCACCGAAAGCGCCTGTTCGGTTTTTTCCTCGATCACGGGTGGGAAGATCGGTCGCGCCCAGCCGTGATGCGCGGCGATGAGATGAAGCACGAGCTCAGGATCGCTGGCGAGAGCCCCAAGCTGCGGCTGGCCCTCCGCAAAGGCGAGCGAGAGCGCTTCGTGGCGCGCTCCTTGCGGCCACGGATCGAGCGCATCGTCGGTCTCGACGGAACGGCTTTTTGCCAGCGCATCGGTCGTGACGGTCTCACCGTCGGCAGCCACGATTTTTCCGAGCTTGAGTTGAAAGCGTGGATCGATTTTCCCGAGATCATGCCAGGCGGCGGCGAGGGCGAGGTCGCCTCTCAAGGTGGACGCGAGGTCGCATTCTTCTGCGAATGCCCGCACGCTGCGGACGACTTGCGCTGTGTGTTCCGAAAGGGTGATCTCCCGCTCGGCGCGAGCGCTTCGAATGTCGTCCGCGAAGGGAAGCGTGTGACTGTGGAGCATGCGCGCTTTTTGCTCCAGCGACATGCGCTTGCGGCAGATGAGAACCAATGCGGCGGGTTCAGTTTCGCTTGCCGCAGGCACTGCGGCGCCCAAACGCCAATGCTCGGGCCGCGCCAGCGCCGCGATTGCAGAATGAATCACGCGTTTCGCTGCCGGGGCGACGGGCGCGGAGTTCAGTTCCAAAGTGGCGCGCAGCGCTGACAGCAGCGCGTCTTTGGGAAGCTCGCCATCCGCTCTTCGCTGAAGCAGGTCAATGGCTTCTTGTTTCGGAAGACCGCGCTGCTCCCAGACCAGCGGAGAGATGCGGAAGCGAAGCTCACCGCGCTGCTCCAAAAGCGCGGGCTCCGCCACGTCCATCACGGCGCTGGCAGACTTTGGCGCCCAGCCGAAGCGATCGCATCCGCCCGCGCTCGACGGCAGAACAACCGTGTCGCCGGGACGGAGACGGCGCAGGTCGCGTTGGTAGATAACCTCCGACTCTTCGGTGTTGCTCCAACGTAACGCGCACGGGCGGCCGTCGGCAGTGGTCGGCGCTTCTTTCTCCTCCTCGTCACGCGTCCCTTCGAGATCGGCGACTGTGGCCTCGGGTTGTTCGCGGAGCCAGCGCAGAAGTGCCGGCAGCGGAAGAGGCAAAGCTTCACTCGAACACGGCGGAATAGCGGCCACCGCCAAGTGCCAGTTCGTCGAATCGCGGACATCGAGATCGGCTCGCCAGACGAGCTGAACATCCGCGGGGCGGCTCTCAGGGCCGTGGAGAAAGAGGCTGACTTCCGGTTCAGCGTAGGGCGCCGGATTGGTTTGCGACCAGGCGTCAAAATGCGCGGGGAGCAGGATCGGCGCGTTCGGTTTCGGCGCGAGCAGCGCCAGCAACGCATCGCCCGTCGGTAGAATCGGCGCGAGCGCGGTCTGCGCGAAATCGACTACGGGGCCGCTCTCATGCGGATGACTCTGCCGCGTGGCGATCGAGTCGAGCCACTGCCACGTTTTTGCAAGCGCTTCGCCGTAGAGGAAATGTTCAAAGCCCGCAGCGGTATGATCGCTGCGTCCGAGGATCACCGCGGGCACTGGCGCATCGCGCCCGCTGCGAGCCAGCCTGCCAAAACGCTGCCGCAACGCATCGAGCGACGCACATTCCGTAACGAGGCCATCGAAGTCGTAATCCGCGCCCGCTTCGAGACATTGCGTCGCCACGATGAAGCAGGGCGAATCGGCGCTCCGATCTTTGGGGGCAGCCTTGAGTCGGGCGTGTAACCGCTCTGGCCCGTGCAAGAGATGGAACCGGTCGAATGGTCGCGAGCGTCCCGTGAAAAGAAATGCGTCCTTGTCCGCATCCTTCAGCATTTGAAATGCAGCGCGAGCCGTGGCGACCTGGTTCAGGATCACGGCGACGATGTTCGCTCCGCCGTCCTTCGCGAGGGAAAGCGCGGTTTCGACCGCTTTATCGACCAGCCTGGCGGCATTCGTGTTTTCAATCGCGCGCTTGTCCTCGGGCGAGATTCCTTGCGTCACGCGCTGGGATTTCACCGGGCTGAGAAGGGTCGGTTTCGACGTGCCCCAGCGTCGGCTGAGCACGGGATGATTTCGATCAGCTGCAGTCTCAGTAAAGCACTCTTGCGGCTCACCCGGAGTAGCCGTGAGCTTGCACACCGTGAACGGCGTGGCGAATGCCATCGCCGCGACGCCGGGCAACGCCCGCTCCGCAGCGATCTGCCGCTTCAGCGCATCGAGCGTCTGCGCAAACGGGTGCGAAAGGTGCGCCTCGTCGAGCAGATAAAGCGCGTCGTGAGCCGTGAGCGCGGCGTGGATCGGGCGTGCGCCGTCGCTCACTCCATAGCCGCGAAAGAGCAGCCGGGACCCAACTTGATCGATCGTCGAAACGCAGATGAGCGGCTGCGAGGGATCGCGCACCCAATGGCTGTCGCGATAGATGCCGCCACGAAGAACCACCGTCGTCAACGGATCAGAGTCGAGTTTGCGGCCGTGGCGCAAACGCTCGGCGATAGCGGCCAGCGGGCCGGAGGTTGGCGCGGTTACGAGCTTGCTAGCGATTTCCTCCGCTCGCTCGTGGGCCTCATCGACAATCACCCGCCGGTCCACCACGAAAAAAATACGCCGCGCTGCCCGGCGGGCTCGGGCTTCGCGCTCCGCTTCCGCCGCGAGATGATAGACTGCAATATCGAGGGCCGCGGTCTTGCCTGCCGCAGTCGGAAGCCCGAGCGTCTCAGGCCAGTGGCCTGTATCGACGACCTGCGAGGCGAGGGCGTCCTGCCACGGAAAGGGATCGGGCGTGAAGTCTTCACGGTCCCAGAGCGCATGGAAAAATGCCGCAAATGTCGGCAAAGGGTGAACGAAGCCGCTCATGTTTCCATAGCGGGTTCGCCAGCCTTTGGCAGTGGGCGGAGCAAACCGTAGCCGTAGTAACGTCCCGCGCCGATTAGCACAGGCCCGCGCACCTTTTCGGCAAACGTGATCTGCACATGCGCGTGACGGCGCCGTTGCTTGCCGGGTAAGTCGCGCGCAGGAAACTCCGCGCTCATCGGCACCGCAAGAAGCTGCGAAACGGGAGTGACGGAAACCGCGGCAGGTTCGGGAAATCCCACGCGCAAACAGGCCTGTCGGACGATTCCCTCAGCCACCGGACCGAACAAATCCTTCTTCGGGTCTCGGTCGAAAACAAATGGTGTGGCCGAAGCCCAGATGCTGGCCGGCCTGCTCCAGGTGAAAGGTGCGAGCGCGGCGCGATCCGGGCACCCGGTGAGAAGCTCGACTTCGCAATCGCCAGCCCGCCCGCAGGTGAGCCGCGAGATGCCGCGGCAGGCGGCGCTGCACTGCGCCCGCGCAGCTTCCGACGCCTCGCGCGGTAGGATCACGGCAAAACCAAGAATCAGCCCATGTGCATGGACGTGGCCGACATCCGCGAGCGGCACAAAGGCGACATGCGGACGCTGACTCGGCTGTCCGCCGCTCTCGTGCCCCGACAGCCATTCGGGCAACGGCTGGGGCCCGCGTTTCATGAGGGCGTCGCGGAGCGCGAGACAAAACGGAAGCGCGGCTCGCAACGTGAGGCGGCGTTTCGGACGGAGCACGATCCAACGCTCGTCGAACACACTCCGTGGTAGCTCCGGCGCCGCCGTTTCCGCGTGCTGGTCACGATAAGCCGTGAAGCTGGCCGGCAAAGTCCTTTGCCGCACACCGCGATGAATTTGAAACGCCTCGTCCAGAGCCTCCAACTGACCCTCTGTGGTGGTTCGCAGAATGCAGTTGCCGTCCTCGTCTGGAACGAAACGAGCGTCGATAAGCGAATTACCGACAGCAACTCGCACAAGCGACGCGGAATGCCCCAAACTCGCAACCTTTGCAGCCAGCTTGGCTAATGCCGCCGCCACCTTGGGCGAAGGTTCTGCGCGGCTCCAAGCATAACGTACAACTGGATCCGCTGGGGTTCCCGAGGGAAAGTAGCGCTCGCGTCGGCCACGGTTCTCGGGGAGCAGATACCAAGGCAACGGCTTCGACGCCTGCTGCGGTTTACCAAGCCGCTTATCGTTGGCGGGAACAAAGACCTTGGGCGCGGGCCGTTCGGAGAAACTGCTAGCAGCAATTTCTGGAGGCATTTGAGATTCCAACCAATGAAGCGCTTCTTTTTCCTCCGCGCTGCCATGCGCTTCATACCACGTTGCTACCAACGCCGAGAACAACCTGGCCGGATGTGGCGGCCACTCTGTCGCCTCAGGATCATGGTGCGCGGATGCGTAGTAGCGCCCGGTGAGAAACTCCACTTCGATGGCGAGCATGAGATGGGCGATTTTACTGACCGTCCTGCCCATTCATCCCGCGGCTGGCTTTCACGAGTGCCAGCAGCTTCGGCGAGGGCGAAAGACGGAGCACCGTTCCTTCCTTCGGCAGGAGCTTATGTTTGCGCGCTTCGGCCGCAGCGGCTTTGACCATCTCGCAAGCCTCCTTGCCGCTCGGGATTTTGAACTCGGTGGTCGTGCCGTCCGCAGCGATCATTTGCAGCGACTTGAGATCCTCGGTGATTGGCACGAGTTCACAGCGCGAGCGGAGCCAGTAACCCTGCTCGCGCTGGCAGGCGATTGCGGCCAGTCCCAGCGCGGCGAGATAAACGCGCGCGGCTTTCTGCGCCTCGGGCGAGGCCTTAGGTCCAAAGCGGAGCATCCGAAGGCGCGAGAGCGACAGGACGGTGATCTGCTGCGCAAAACGAATGCTCACGCCGCCCGCAGTGTCGTCGATCGACGGCGCGATGTTGCCGTGGTTGATGATCGAAGGAGATCCGTCCTTCGCGCCGCCGGTAGAATCTTTCTTTTTGATAAGCACTGGCTCCCCAGTTCGCGGATTCTTTACCGCATCGTCCCGATTGAGCGTCCAGCCGTCTGTCGGATGCTCGTAAATCGTTACGCCTTCGCGCTCGATCCCGAGCGGATCGATGCGGCTGGCCGTCTTTTCACCGAGCACGCTGCCAAACCCGACGATCTCCGACACCAGTGCCCGCGCGAATTTCACGCCGAGCCCACCTGCTTCGCCGGTGCTGTCCCACACTCCGAAAATGAGCGCAGTCGGGCAGAGTTCCAATAGTGCCGAAGCGTCCTTCGTTGAAGCCGTGGAGAACCGTTTGCCCTGCTCCGTCTTCGTCCAGGCGACTCCATCGAGCGTGCTGTCCCGCACGATCGCATCCGCGAGGCGATGCGGAGCCTCCAATGCGCTGATGCGGCCAATGTCCGGCAGCGACTCCGGAAAATCCACCTGCACCATCGGCAGATCGAGCAGCCCGTCGTCGTAAGCTCGCTGGAGCGCTTCCTCCATGTCATTCGCCTGCGCCTGCACGGAGTCGAGCAATACGGTATCGACTTCGACGCTTTCCTCGACCTCAGTGCCTCCCTTCTCGACCTTGATCGCTCCGATCACGCGCCGCTCTCTGGCGTATTTTGCGCCCCGGGCTTCACGCTCAACGGCGTAGGTCGGAGGGGCCACCTTATCGGACGGGTCACCGATTGGCTGAAGTTTTGTGACGAGGCGCAAGGCGGCAGTGTTGCCGGTTACGGCCGCGGTGAGATCGGCGAGTTCGAATGATTTCATAGTCTTTTGGTTATTGGAGTGTACGCGAGGGACAAACAACTTGTAAAGCTGAATTTTTGTCGAATACTGATCCCAGCATGCCAGCCGTAGCCGATACCTCCACACTCGCCGCTCTCTCGGCGATCGGGCAGACGCGACTGTTGAACGCCATTTTTGGCCGGATCCTTATACCGCCTGCCGTGTTCGATGAATTGGTGACTGACGGCGAGGGATGGGAACATGCGGCAGAAGTTCAGCGGGTCATCCGTGAGGAAGACTGGATCGAAATGTGCCAGGGAGAATTGCCTCCAGACTTGCACGCGCTCGCCGGGTTGGGCCGTGGAGAGACCGAGGCAATAGCGCTTGCTCTGCGACTTCGATTTCCTCTCCTGACCAATGACCAGAAAGCGCGCCGCCGTGGCGAGGCGCTGGGAGTCGAGGTGAGGGGCAGCCTGGGAGTGCTCGAGCTCGCGAAGTATCTCGGTCTGATCCACGAAGCAAAACCACTGGTTTTCGCGATGCGCGACGCCGGCATCCATCTGAGCGATGAAATCATAAACGAATTTCTCACGAAACTTGACGAAGTCTGATCACCTCCGCGCGCCGACGTCGCGCGGCCCTGTTGAAGCTGGTTCTGGGATTGCGGTCACCCGCCTGCCTCGGCAATTTTCCGCGGTCGTTAGACCGCGGCCCCATTGAAGTGCATTGCGGCCTCTCCGCTGGCAAAGTATAATGTGATTCCATGCGCATTGAACTTTCCGTCCCAGAAGAATTAGCGGAAGCGCTCCGTGCCGAGGGCAGGAGTGTCGAATCGGAGGTCGGCGTGGTACTCGCGATCTCATGTTATGAACAAGGATTGATCTCCGTCGGCAGAGCAGCGGAAATTTCCTGTCTGAAGCGCGGCGAGTTCGAAGAGGAACTGGCCAGGCGCAAAGTGGCCCGGCCATACTTGGGCACGGATGTAAAGGCCGATTCGGATTGGGCGCGAAGTTTTCGAGCAACCGTCGAACAGCCGTAAGCTCACCAGCTTAAAATGCCCGCGTCTGCCCAAATCGGCAGGCAATTAGACGAGGCGGCGTGGCCAATCGGCACGCTTCATCTGCATCCGATTCCAAAGCCAGGCCAGCACGACGGCCGCGGTTTTGCCCAAGCCGTTTGGGATGTCGATCAGACGAGAGGTGAGATTTGGGTCTTCCGTCAGCCCACGTTGATAATCATAAGGCTCGTGTCCGGTCGCCGCCTTGAAGAACCGCTCGACAATCCCTTTATCAATAGCACGAAGGTTACCGCCTTGCATTGATCTGTTTTGTTTGTACAGATCGTCAGATGCAAGGCTATTTTTCCGGGAAAAGGATTTTTTTCCGGGCAGGGGTAGCTCCGTTCTCGAGTCGCACCCGGCGGGTGCGCTTCATCCCGTCGATCACAATAACGATTTCGGCCAAACCCTTAATACTCTGCGGTCGCTCGAACATCAGGAAGTCCGGGCCGAGCTGTGCAATCGCAAGCTTCGAGCCATTCTCGATGATGTGCATCTGCACGTCTGCTGAATGTCGGCTGTGAGTTCGACGCATGGAGACGACCTGGACAATCTCGCGGAGCGATATGCTGCTTTACGGGGTATCACTTTGCGCGAGCGACTAGGTTACGGCATTCACGGTATTGTGTTCGCTGCTGAAGACAATGCCAAACCAGGGTTTTTTGCGCTTAAATTTCACCGCGAGCAACTGCCATTTGAACGCGAGTGCAGGACTTACTATCGACTCCAGGAAAACAATGTGACGCGCATCGGCCAGTTTAACGTTCCGCAGCTACTCCGCGTCGACGAACGGTGGAAAGCTATCGAGATGACCATCGTTCCACGGGCCTTCGTGCTCGATTTTGCCGGCGCCTTTGTCGATGAGCGTCCCGACTTCAGTGAGGACGTAATTCGGCAATGGGAGGAGGACAAGCAGGAGATGTTTGGTGACAGATGGAGCGAGGTCCGGGAACTCCTCGCTGGACTCCGTATTCACGGGATTCACCTGCTCGATATTAACCCCGGTAATATTGCTTTCCGCGAAAATGTCGGATGAGTTCGTTCCTCGCGGCTTCATTGAAGCGTGCTCTCGATGAAGGGCACACCTTCAAACGTGCCATCTTCCGCGCTCCAACGAGCGCGGCCCCATTGAAAACTTCACCTCGTCATGAAAGGTACGTATTGTTCGATCTCGCCGGTGAGGTAGCGGGCGAGGATGCGAAACTGGAGCTCGATGGCGCGGCGATAGGTGAGGTTCATCTGCGTGCTTCTGGATGAAATCCAATGCGGCGTTTTGGTTTTTCGGGCGGCGGCAAAAGAAGCGGACGGATTTTCTGATAGAGATCTCGCAATCCTGCATCATGGCCGATGAGCGTTTTCTCGATCGTGGCGAGCCGCTTCTCAAGCGTGGCCTCAGCAAGTAATTCTCGCCGCATTTGCACGAACGCCCGGACGACATACACGCTCATTGCGACAGCGCGCTCGCTGTTGAGAATGGTCGCGGCCATGATCGCACCGTGCTCGGTGAAAACCCATGGGACGTATTTACGATGCTGTCCGCGGCCGGGCTTTAAGGTCACAATTTGTGATCTTAAAGACTCCCACTCGTCGTCTCGCAGTTGAAAACCGAAGTCTGTCGGGAAGCGCGCCACGTTTCGCTTGATCGCCTGGTTGAACGCGCGCGTCTCCACGCCGTAGAGCAACGCCAAATCGCTGTCGAGCACGACCGGCTCATCACGAATTACATAGATTTTGGGGGCAATGGCTTCGGCACTCATACAATGGTCATCTCGTCATGAAAGGCACATATTGCTCGATCTCGCCGGTGAGGTAGCGGGCGAGGATGCGGAACTGGAGTTCGATCGCGCGGCGATAGGTGACTTTGTAGTCGAAGATCGGATGGGTGATGAGGTGGTTCATCCGCTGTTCGTAGGCGACGAAGAATTGTTTTCTCCCGGCGGCGGTGAGGTTCACGGCGCGGCCGGCTCGGACGAAATCTTTTTCGGTGATCATGCGGTTGTTGATGGCGGTGAGGACGGCGCTCTCGGCGATGAGGGGGCGGAATTCTTCCATGATGTCGAGCGCGAGCGCGGGACGGCCAAAGCGCGGCTGATGGTAGAAGCCGACGTAAGGATCGAGTCCGACAGCGTGGGCGGCGATGGTGCAGTCTTTGGCGAGCAGGCTGTAGCCTAACGAGAGCAAGGCATTGACCGGGTCGGTGGGCGGACGGCGTTTGCGGCCGGCGAAGTCGAAGTTGAAGCGCAGTTGCGAAGTCCGAGCCGGACCGGCAGTTGTTGAAAAACTCGCACCGGCTAGCTCATCTTCCACTTTGATCATGCCGCCGAATTGCCCGAAGTAGAATGAGGCGGCGGCGCCTTCTACTCCGAGTAGCTCATCGAGCGATTGCGTGGCGAGTGCAGTCTCAGCGGAGTTCCTGAGCTTGGCGAGAATAGGCCCCGGTGGCTCGAGATGGTTGCGCATGAGCATGACGCGCTGATTGAGAATTTTTCCGCGCACGAAACTGCGCGCCAGCCAGAGGCATACAACCACGTCGCGCGCGCGGCGGAATTGTTCGACGCGGGTGAAGACATTTTTTAATGAATGGCCGCGGGTGAACCCGTAGAACCATCCGCCCATGGAGAAATACGTCACGGGCACATCCGCTTCACAGAGCGCCTGCACGGCGGCAGTGGAGATGCCGACGTTGCCGAAGAGCGCGACGTGCGAGAGGTCGAGGATGCGGACCTCCTGGACGAGCTCTTTCTTCTCTTTCACCTGCAGGACTTCACCGCTTCGCCCAACGAAAAGGCCCGGTGTGGTGAGGTAGAGCGCGCGGGTGTCGTCGCGTGCGGCGATGAGGCGGCGGGGCGTTACGGAAGGTGAATCGTGATCAGTGATTCGTAAATCGGTGGAGGCCAAGCGCGGTTGCTGTGCCAGCAGGCGCGTTTCGTCGGGAAGGCAGACGGTGACGAGAGAGCAGCGCGGGCATTTCGGCGAGTCGATAAGCGGCGGCGGTATGGGGCCGCCGGCGCATTCGCGTGCTTCGCGGATTTTTTGCACAATCCACGCCTCAAGCTCCGGCGTGATCTGGAGCCGCACGCGCTGTTTGGTAGCGCGATAGTAGATAATACCTTCGTTGCAGGTGTAACCGTTGTCGCGCAGGAGCAGGCACTGAAGTCCGAGCTGCATCTTGTCGGCATCCCAAAGTTCCTTGCCCTCGTCGCCCTGACGCGGCGCACCCGCCTTGTAATCAACTGGACATACTTCGCGCTTAGCAAAAAGGTCATCATCGGAAACCTGGTGGTCGAACGGCCTGAGTTCGACGAGATCGATCTTTGCGCTTACGCCCAGCCGCTCTGAGCCGAGCGAAACTGAGCGCGAGTGAATGGTTTCGGGCGACGACTCTGCATCCGCCGCCGGCATGGCTCCAGAGCCGGCATCGACGCGTGTGTGAATCGCTGCACCGCGCAAAGTGTCAGCGTTGTGAACGAACACGCCTTCGACGAACTCGTAGTAGAATAATCGTGGGCAATAGACGAATTCATTGAGTATTCGCGCCGGAAGAGGATCGGCGGAAACACCCGCGGTTTTTGTTTCGAACGCCGGTTGGATCGGTTCAACTGCGGTTGCCGTGGGAGTATCGCGGCCGGTTGGGGTTTGCTGGACTGCGGTGTCGCCCGTGATCGAAGGAGGCAGCTCTAACAACGGCGGCGATGACTTGAAAGGGCCGAATTCTTCCGCGATGGCAGGCGAACTTCTGGTTTTGAGCGTCTTTCCGATTTGACGCACATCACGGCGACGAGACCTTACACGGGTTTGTAGTCGCTTAGCCATCGGCAAGAACCATCTTGACGCATTCGCGCATTACTTGGCCAGCTTCGAAACGACGATTCGCAAAGCAATCGGTGAACGCTTTAGCGATGGCGAACCATCGTTTGCAAACGAGCCGACGACGGGATTCGAACCCGTGACCTGCTGATTACGAATCAGCTGCTCTACCAGCTGAGCTACATCGGCCCACTCGAGGAGCTAATCTCTTTCAGAAGATCGCTCCTGGCTGAACCTGTATATGCCAGCGAGTTGCATGTCCAGATCACGTCGAGTTGGACGTGGTGGCGGGAAGGCCGGCGGAGAGACGAAAGCGGCGAGCCGCGCGTCGAGGGCGAACCGTATGGACGGGCGCAGATCGAAGAGGCGGTTACAATCAGACATGATGCGTCGCAGATTTATGGGTCTGACCGTTGGAGGCGGAGCGGCGTTGCTCGGCGGCGGCGCGACAATTCTGCGTGCGGCAGCGGCAGCGATGTGTCGACGGCAGTCTGAAGCGATTGCGGCTGGAACGGATCGATCTCTACCAACTCCACCGCGTCGATCCGCAGGTGCCGATGGAGGAGTCGTTAGGCGCGATCAAGGAGATGCGGGAGGCGGGGAAAATCCGCCACGCAGGTCTGTCGGAGGTCGGGCCGGAGGAGATCGAGCGGGCGCGCAAGATCGTGCCGATTGGCGACGGTGCAGAACCGTTACAACGTGGCGGATCGCAGTTGGGAAGGCGCGCTGAAGTACTGCGAGCAACACGCCCTCGGCTTTATGCCGTGGTCGCCAGTCGGCGGCGGCCGCTCGCTGAAAGATGATGTGGTGGAACGGGTGGCAAAGGAACAAAACGCGAGCGTTTACCAGGTGGCGATCGCCTGGCTGCTGCGCCGCTCGCCGGTGATGCTGCCAATTCCGGGAACGTCGTCGGTCGCGCATCTTGAAGACAATATGGCTGCGGTCAGGCTGCAATTGACGGACTGGCAGATGAAGGCGCTGGATATTTCGTAGTTCGCGATAATGTAAAATGGGATGAAGAAGGGCCGCTGTGCTGGCGTTGGAGGGGAAGCTGGCAGCTTCCTCTCCAGCAGTGGGTGAGAGAAACTTGGCTTGGCGGCTGCGAGCGCGCCTATATTAGAATGCGTGAACAGTTTCACCGCATCGCTTCGGCCAGATCAGGTGGAGAAACTGCGGGCCTTGCTGGCGGAGCGCGGATTCAGTTTTGCGGAAAGACCGTACACGATTTTCTTCGGGCAAAAAGAGAAGCTCAGCGTGGCAGTGTACGAAAAGGGACCGAAGGTGCTGGTGCAGGGGCGCGGAGTGGAGGATTTTGTGAAGTTCGAGCTCGAGCCGAACGTGCTCGGTGAAGCGCGGCTGGGGTATGAAGAGGTGCATTCGCCGGAGATGTTCGCGGCGCACTTCGGCGTGGACGAGAGCGGGAAAGGCGATTTCTTCGGGCCACTCGTCATCGCCGGCGTCTATGTGGATCGCGAGCTGTCGCGGCGTTTTCTCGATGCCGGCGTGCAGGATAGCAAGCGAATAGGATCGGATGCGCGGATTCGGACGCTGGCAAAGGAAATCCGCCAGACCGCGCGCGCCGGTGTGGATGTGGTGGCGATAGGGCCGGCGCGTTACAACGAAATGTATGCGAAGTTTGGCAATCTCAATGCTCTGCTCGGCTGGGGCCACGCGCGCGTGATCGAGAACCTGCTGGAGCGGTTGCCGGATTGTCCGCGCTCATTGTCGGATCAATTTGCAGACGCACGCGTGATTGAAAATGCGCTGCTGCGGCATGGACGTAAAATCCAGATCGAGCAGCGGCCACGGGCGGAGACTGACGTGGCGGTGGCGGCGGCGTCGATCATCGCGCGGGAGGCGTTCATCGACTGGCTGGAGCGGAAGGCAAAAGAGCTGGGAATAAAACTTGGGCGCGGCGTTTCGCCGGCGATCAAGGAAACGGCGCGGACGATTGTGGAAAAACACGGGCCGGAAATGCTGCGGCAAGTTGGGAAGGTTCATTTTCGCACCGCGCACGAGATCGCGCCGGAGGCGTTTGGGGATCCACCGCCGAGGCGGGAGTGGCGCAGAGGCTAAGTTCCAAATCCCAAGTTTCCAAAGAAGTTCCACGCTCCAATACGCTAGAAGCGTGTCCCGCTGAGTTTGTAGCTTGGGGTTTGGAGCTTCCTTGGGATTTGGAACTTTTGAACCTGTTCGGGGGCAGGCTTCCTGCTCTAAAAGGCTGCAATTTCCGCCTGTGCAAAATCGCGTTCTTGTTCTGAATAGCGATCCGGTTTTCGAGGACCGGTTGTTGGAGATATTGAATGCGCTGCCGCAGGTCGAGGCGCGAGTGGTGCGCTCAATCTCGGAAGCGGTGGCCGTGCTCATGGCCGAGCATTTCGATGCGTTCATCGTGGAGGGCGAGCCTGCGCCCGCGATGGAAATGGCAACGGTGGCGCGACAGCATTTTCCTTCGTTGAAGATTCTGTGCGCGCCGTGGCAGACGCCGTGGGCCGAGCTGTCGCAGCAAGCAGAACAACAGCAGATCGCGCTGGCCGACGGAGCCCGGCCGGCGCGGCGATTACGCGCGGCCCTGAAGGAGTTTCTCAAAACGCTGGAGCATCATGCCTCGACTGCAGCGGAGGGGATCGATCCCTGCCATTCCTTAATCGGCAATCTCAATCAGTTTTCCGCGGCCGAGATTTTGCAGATGGCCTGCCTGGGCCAGCGCACCGGCCGGTTCACGTTCAAATCCGGGCGCGGGAGCAGCGAGATTTATCTGCATCATGGAGCGATCCGGCACGCCGCCTACCGCGCGGTGGAGGGCGAGCCGGCGGTGGCTGAGATTTTCCGGTGGCGACAAGGCCGGTTCTATTTCGAGGAGGGAATCATCAGCCATGCTAAAACGGTGGACCGGCCGTGGGCGCATCTGTTGATTGATAATTTGCAGAAGCTGGATGAAACGCTCGACGTCGCGACTGTCGCGCCGCTGCGATGAGGGACAAGGAAGTCGATTCCAAGCTGCGGCTGCTCTCGCTCCAGCTCGATAGCTGGCGCAAGCTGCATGAGCTTATCACTTACGGCTTGGACAAAGCCAAGCCGATCATTTCGGTAGAGCAGGAGCGGCAGTTCACCGAAGTGCGCTGCAATCTGCTGCAGGAAACGGAGCACGTGCTTGGCCAATTGAATCTGCTGCACGAGTTATCCGCGCGTGCGCTCAGCGTTCTGAATCGCGCTTCCTCGCTGCGCGCGGTGCGAGACCTTCCGCCGGAAGATATGCGACGGCTGGAGGCGGAGTGGAACACGGTTTTCACCAAGCTCGGCGTGGCGCAGGGGCAACTGAAAGCCCGGCGCAAGGCCCTGGCCGGACAGAACATTTTCAGTTACTGCCTCGCCCTAATCTTGCGCCGTCCGGTCTCGACGTAAGCCTTTCCCGGTGAAACGCTGCCAACGCCTGCGCAAATTAGCGCACCCGGCGTAAGAATCGCAGCGCGCCCGCGATTTCGCCCACGCAAACGCCATCAGCGTTCCGATTTTGTTTGTGGGTATATGGCGAAGTTAACCAAGCGCGACATCGTGGTGGCCATCAGCGATCAGACCGGCATGGTCCAGCATCAGGTTTTCAATGTTGTTCAGCGTACGCTCGATCACATCACCGATAGTCTCGCCAACAACATCGCGGTCGAGCTGCGCAATTTCGGCGTCTTCCAGCCGCGCCTGACCAAGCCGCGCGTTGGCCGCAATCCCAACGAGCCGGGCAGCAGCTTTGTCATTCCTTCGCGCGCGACGGTGAAATTCAAACCCGGCAAAATCATGCGGCAGCGGGTGGAGAAACTCTCGCGCGAGTTAAAGGACGCGAGCGAGCGCAAAGCCGCGGCAGGGGCGGCCGGCGCTGGTTCGAACGGCGGCCTGAGTTAAGATCGGGTCGAGGCAGCGGGAACTCGCTCTTCGGCATTGCGGCCAAGCAGTTGTTGAATGACTTGCTCGAGACGCTCGAAGTTGATCGGTTTCGTCAGGTGTTCGGAGAATCCCGAGGCCCGCGCGCGATTGATATCGCTCTCCATGCCGAAACCGCTTAGGGCGATGCCGCGCAGCCCGCGCCCGCTGAGTTCCTGCATCAGTTCGTAGCCGCTGCGATCGGGCAGGCCGATGTCGCTGATGAGCAGATCGAAATTCTGGCTGCGTGCTTTCTCCGATGCTTGATCGGCCGTGTGCGCGACGGTGATGTCGTAGCCGCGACGCTCGAGGATCATCTTCATTCCCGTGCAGGTATCCGGATGATCGTCCACCACGAGCAGTCGCGGGGTGCGGCCGGAGCGGGCGGGCGTCGTTTCCCGCCCGTGACCATCCGGTTGCAGATCAAGCTCAAGCCGTGTGGGCGTGGCGATTGTGGCGAGACGAATGGTGAACGTCGCGCCGCGATCTCTCCCGGCGCTAAATGTGGAAATCGTTCCGCCGTGCGCGAGCACCATCGCTTTGGAAATGGCGAGCCCGAGGCCGAGGCCGCCGAATTTGCGCGTGATCGAGCTCTGTCCCTGCTCGAAAGCGTTGAAGATTTTGTTCACCTTCTCCGGTTCAATGCCGATGCCGGTATCCGTCGTGCGAATCTCAATCTGACCCGGCTGCGGATTGACGGTGGACAGCGTGATGCGTCCGCTGGCCGGAGTGAACTTCACGCTGTTCTTGATCAGATTCCAGAAGACCTGCTGCAAACGCGCCGAATCGCCATGGACGAAATGCTCGCGCGCGTTCAACTGCAGATCGACGCGCAGCGCCTTCTGCGAAATCTCGTCGCGACAAATCTCGAGCGCGCGTTGCAGCACATTGTGAATGCTCACCGCTTCAAAGCCGAGTTTCAGCTTGCCTTTGGAGATGCGCGTGATGTCGAGCAGGTCATCGATCAGCCGCGCCTCGAGCTCGACGTTGCGGCGGATGACATCGAGGGCGTGTCGCATTTCCGCAGAATCAACGTGCGCCTCCAGCTCGGCCACCATGGCGATAACGGGAGAAAGCGGGTTGCGCAATTCGTGCGAGAGCAAGGCGAGGAATTGGTCCTTGGCCGCGTTCGCACTGAGGAGGTCATTGCGCAGGGTCATGTCGCGTGTCTTTTCCTCCACCAGATAAAGCACGCCCTGGATGTGCTGCTGCGAATCGAGCAGGCGCAACAAATTCACATTGAGGAATCGCGTCGCACCGTTGCGGTCGGTAAACGGTTGCTCGACCATCTGGAATGGCGCGCCGGTCGCGAGCACGTTGTCGATCACCTCGGGCGAAACGATTTTGATCTGGTCGTAGGTGGCGGCGCCGATGTCCACTCCAGCCGGCAATTGCCCAAGCTGCGTCGCCATTTGCGCGAAAGCATCGTTGACGTGGAGAAACCGATGCGTTTCCGGATCAACCAGCGCGATGCCAATGGGCATGTTCGCGAGAATTTTTTCGTTGAACGTGACTTCGCGTGCGATCCGCTGCGCCGCTTCTGATTCGCGGCGGTAAAATCTGCCGGCCAGGATCGCGGCGATGGCCGTGCCGATGATGAGCCAGACTGCCGGCACCGTGATCTTGCGCATTAAATCCTGCACCGGCGCGTAGGCGACCTCCTGCGGTTGGCGCACGAGCGCGAGCCATTTCGCCGATTCCAGCGGATCGAATGAATAAATGGTGCCGTCGCGCGTGAGATGGCCGCTTTGCTGCTGTTGCATTTCGCCGATAAGGCGCGCTTCGGGGCCGCGCGTCGGAGTGACGTTGGCTTTGAAATCGGGCGTGAAAATGGGGAAGCCATTCTGGTCGATGATCTGGCATACGGCTCGATCGGCGAAGGAAATGGTGGAGAGCCGCCGGCCGACTCGCTCGATGAGAATGGATGCGCCGATGTAGCCAATGGTGCGGCCATCGCGCGTGCGCACTGCGCCGACGATGTCAGTGACCATGCGGCCATCGACTGGCCGCGGATTTACCGCCGAGACAAATGCGCCGGTGTGTGAGTCAGCGCCTTCTTTCCAACGCTCGGGATGAAATGGTTGCCCGACCAGCTCAGGCGTGCCAGGCAGGCTGCCGAGCAATTTCCCATCGGCCGCGGCCATGAACATGCCGTCGATACGCGGATAAGAGAAGAGCTTTTCGGAAATCCATTGCTGCGCCAGCGTGCTCGCATTTGGCGCGGTGAAAATGCGCTCCATGTCGGGCAGCGTTTGATAATAGCCGACGACATTGGCGGTGCGGGCGAGGTCATCATCGACGAGGCGGCCGATTAATTGCACGAAGGTTTGGCGGTCGCGCAGAATTTTGGACTCGAGCGTGTTTTGCAGCGTCGTGTAAGAGACGAGCAGCATGAGGATGGAAGGAACCCAGCCTGCGATGAGCACAGTGAAAACGATGTCGTAGCGCTCGAGTCGCCGGCCTGAGCGTGTTTTTGCGCGCTTGGGCGACGAGACGATGCCACGCACCGCCGCGGTCCCTTCTCCCTGGGGGAGAAGGTTAGGATGAGGGGAAACGGACGTACTGGCCATGAACTGCGGGGAACTAATTTAACACAAAATCGGCAACTCTCCGAGCGGCAGGAGATGTCCGCGCAGCAGCTGTCTTCCTAGTAAGCAAAAACCGTTCGAGACGCGTCACGCGAAGTGAATGATGTGGCCTAATTTCAAGGCGCTTGCGCCGGGAAGTGGCCTATTTTTGATTTGACGGCCTGTGGAGAAGCGGCATGATGTCGCCCTTGCAGGCGGCGACGCGGGCCTGAGGCGCGGTGCTTGGAGGCATGGCTTCACTCATCTGGACAATTTGTTACCTGAGCGTGCTGTTTGGCCTCTCGGCCTACGGCATTCACCGCTATTTCATTATCTACCTGTTTCTCAAAAACAGGAAACGCGCGTCCGTGCCACTCGCGCAGTTCGAGCAGTATCCGGTGGTGACGGTGCAGTTGCCCATTTTTAACGAGGTCTATGTGGTGGAGCGTTTGCTCCGCTCCGTCAGTGAACTGGATTATCCGCGCGAATGTCTCCAAATCCAGGTCCTCGATGATTCCACTGATGAGACGCGCGAGATCACGGCGGAATGCGCGGCCCGCTTGCGCGAGCGCGGGTTTGATGTCGAGCTGATCCAGCGCGTGGATCGCACCGGGTTCAAGGCGGGCGCGCTCGAGCGCGGCCTGGCCACCGCGCGCGGCGACTTTGTGTGCATTCTCGATGCGGACTTTGTCCCGCCGCCGCATCTGCTCCGGCGCACCATCGACTTTTTTACCGACCCGAAAATTGGAATGATCCAGACGCGCTGGGGCCACCTGAACCGCGGTTATTCCCTGCTCACGCGCGTGCAGGCGATGTTCCTCGATGGGCATCTCCTGCTGGAACAAACGGCGCGCTCGCGCAGCGGCCGCTTTTTCAATTTCAACGGAACCGCTGGTCTCTGGCGCAAATCGTGCATCGAGCAGGCCGGCGGCTGGCAGCACGACACGTTGACGGAAGACCTCGACCTGAGCTACCGCGCGCAGCTGGCCGGCTGGAAATTTATCTTCCTGCCCGATGTCGTCACGCCGGCAGAGTTGCCAGTGGACATGAACGGCTTCAAATCCCAGCAGCATCGCTGGACCAAAGGCTCGATCCAGACGTGCAAAAAACTGCTGCCTCTCATCTGGCGCAGCAAACTGCCGATGCCAATCAAGCTGGAAGCGACCGGCCATCTCATGTCCAATTTTGCCTACCTCCTGCTGGCCTGCCTTGTCGTGCTGCTCCATCCATCGACCGGCGGCCCGCAGTCCGGCTGGATGCGCACTATTCTAATAGATATACCGATCTTTTTGACCGCTTCGGTTTCGGTGGCCCTGTTTTACATTTGCGCGCAACGCGAGCTCCATCCGCGCACGTGGATGAAAGAGATCACGCTTCTGCCGTGTCTCCTTGCGCTCGGCATCGGTCTTTCGCTGAACAACGCCCGTGCCGTCCTTGAGGCGGTGTTCAATCACAAATCCGATTTTGCCCGCACGCCCAAATACGGCATCGAACGCAACGCCCAGCCGTGGCGGAACTGCCGGTATATGCCGCTGAAATCGCTGCTGCCGCTGGCGGAATTGTTCTTCGCCATTTACTTTAGCTACTTTGTTTTTTATGCTTTTCGTAACCACCAGTTTCTTTCGGTCCCATTCCTGCTAATGTTTCAACTCGGTTTTCTCTACGTTTCCCTCTCATCTGTCGCGCAATGGCTTCCCAGGTTTCCCCCGCACAACTCACGCCCGGCCCACGCCTTACCAGCGTGAGACATCGCATGTTTCGCTCGATTGCTGGTCTAGCGTTTCTTGTAGCTGCTTCTGCTCTCTCGGCCCAGACGCTTCTCCAGCCGAACGTCATCGTCAGCGTCCGTGACCAAAAGCTGATGCTGTTGGCTGACGGCGCTAAGGTCGCCACTTTCCCCGTTTCTACATCGAAGTTCGGTCTCGGCGATAACTGGAATGCAATGACCACGCCCACCGGCACATTGCAGGTCGCGCAAAAGATTGGCGATCACGCGCCGGTCGGCGCTGTTTTCCACAACCGTCGTTTCACCGGTGAAATCCTGCAGCCAAATGCGCCGGGGCGCGACCCGGTCATCACGCGCATCATCTGGCTGCGTGGGCTCGAGGCGCATAACGCGCGCGCCTTTAAGCGCTGCATTTACATCCACGGCACACCGGAAGAAAAGACCGTCGGTCGTCCCGCCAGCTACGGTTGCATTCGGATGAAATCGTCCGACGTAACCGCGCTTTATTCGCAGCTGCCCCTCGGCGCCATCATCCAGATCACGCCCGACCGCCTGCCCAAGGTGAAAGCTGCGCCGAAAGAGATGGTCGCTGGCTCGCAGCCGGCGGCTCCGGTTCAGCCTAAACCTGCTGTTCTTACTACGAACAAGCCTGCCGCGGAAACGACTGTGCCGTTGCCGAAGGCGCAAACGCCGTCATTGAAGAAATCGGAAGCGACTGCCTGGCTGCGCAACGCGCGCGCCTAATCTATTCACAGCTAAAGCGGAGCACAGCGCCTCCGGCCTGTGCGGCCGGCGGGCGTCTCGCCTGCCGAATAGTTGTTTACTTCGACGATCTGTTGCGCGATCCGATCGGCGCCGTGACTGGCGCGGTGCAGAAGTTGGCCATCGAGCTTCCTTCCAGCTCCGGCACATCGGTTCCATCGTTTAATGAGCTACGCGCAAGATACCCGAGTTTTTTTCGCAGCGGGAAAACCGGCGACTGGAAAAAACATTTTTCACCGGCACAAGCTGAGTTGTTTGTGGCGAAGCACCGACCAATGATGGAAGAGCTCGGTTTTGCTGGCGTTGCCGGAACGAAGGACAGTTGACAATGGGAGTCGTTTCCCTGAGGCTCCCGCCCGCAAATTTCACCATGGCCAACACCAAATCCGCCGCCAAACGCGCCCGCCAGACCGAGCGCCGCACGCTGCGCAATCGCAGCGTACTCTCGCGCCTGCGCACATTGAACAAACGCGCCAGCGGAGCCAACGCGCAGCCCACTGATGTGGCCGCGCTCATCTCTGCCATCGACAAGGCAGCCAAGCGCGGAATCCTGCATCGCAACGCCGCCAATCGCCGCAAGGCGGGTCTGGCGCGTGCGCGAGTTGCCCAATAGCACGTCATCCCGAGCGAAGTCGAGGGTTCCCGCGCATTTTCTTTCAAGGCGGCGCCGCGGGACCCCCCGCCTTCGCTGGGGTTGACGTGCTATTTGGCCAATCGCGCACGGGCCAGCCCCGCCCTGGGGGGCTGGGCGGCGGTGCGC
>JBBPYF010000097.1:0-27606 GCA_038200165.1 Chthoniobacterales bacterium
GGGAAACCATTTGGCCGTCCGCGCAAACTTTACCGGCATAAAGCTGCCGTCGCGAAGCTGATGGATGGTGGAATGTCTGGCCGCAAAATCGCTGCGAAGTTGAAAATTCCAGCAGGATCAGTGTTCGCAGTGATGCGCCAGGCGAAAGCAGCATAACCAACGAAGCAGGTGCTGAGCAGACGGGGAGGGGGTCTGATAATGTTGAGGGGGGCCACATTCGAAAATTCGTTTTCGCTCACAGAACTTTTTTGGCAATAGGCCTTCGATTTCTGTTCGTGCCGCATTTCTGGCGCTCATACAAACAGCGAGTTTCTGCAGCTTCGACATTTGTCAGCGACATGAGCGAACTAATTCTTAGTTTGATTCTTAGTTGTGCAAATACCGAGGCTGCTGATCACCACAAACGCATTTACATGAAGAACTTACGAAAAGCGCGGTGAGGGAGGGATTCGAACCCTCGGTACCCTTTTGGGGTACGGCGCTTTAGCAAAGCGCTGCTTTCGACCACTCAGCCACCTCACCGGTTTTTTCGCCGAGCCGAAAGCGAGAATATGGCGCGGGATAGGCGATTGCAAAACGTGAATGGCGGCGGGTGATTGGTAATCAGTGAACGGTGATTGGCCATTGCTGATTGTTGATTGCTGATTGATTTACTCTTCGGTGATTAGCGAGGAGGAGGCGCGGGACCGGATTTTGGCGACGATTTCGCCGTTCGGTTCCGAGTGCATCGGTTTGATGGATGCGCTCGATTGTTTCTCCGCGGAGGAGGTGAGGGCAACGGTTGCGCTGCCAGGCTTCGATAATTCTGCAATGGATGGTTACGCGGTGATGGCGGCGTCGGCCGCAAAGGGTGCGCGGCTGAGGGTGATCGCGGAACAGCCGGCCGGTCTGGCGAAAAATCTCACCGTTGATGATGGTGAAGCGGTGCGCATTTTCACCGGCGCGCCGATGCCTGCCGGAGCGGATGCGGTGGTGATGCAGGAGGAGACGAAACGGGACGGCGAGTTCGTGATCGTTCAGGCGCAGGATGTGCGAGATGGCGATTTTGTGCGCAAGGCTGGCGGCGATCTCGCGCGGGGTCAGCAAATTCTGCGGCCTGGTGAACGGTTGTCTCCGGCGGTGCTTGGTTTGCTGGCGTCGCAGGGAGTAACAGCCGCGCAGGTGTATCGAAAAGCGAAGATGGCGATCGTCACCACTGGCGACGAGATCGTCTCACCGGGCGCGCAGCTGCGGGCAGGCGAAATTTTTGAATCGAACGGCGTAATGTCATCAGCGCTGGTAAAACGCGCCGGCGCGGTCGTCGTCGCGAACGAGCATGCGCGCGATGAGTTCGGCGACCTATGCGCGACGTTGCGACGCGGCACGCGGGCTGACGCGCTCATCATCAGCGGCGGTGTGTCGGTGGGCGAACGCGATCTGGTCCGGGCGGCGCTGGGCGAGGTCGGCGCGGAGATCGATCTATGGCGGGTGAAGATTAAACCCGGCAAACCGTTTCTCTTTGGACGGTGCGGTGAATGCGCCCTGTTCGGTTTGCCCGGTAATCCGGTCTCGTCGTTCATCACGTTTCTGGTTTTCGTGCGGCCCGCGCTTCTGCGAATGATGGGCGCAGCTGAGGGTGAGCTGGCGTTGCCGCAGTCGCTCGCCAGGCTGGCGCATGATGTCGCCGGCGATGAGACGCGACCGCATTATCTCCGGGGGAGATTCAGCGATGGAGTATTCAGTGTTATTGGGCGGCAGGAATCGCATGCGCTTTCCGGGCTGGCGCGGGCGAATGCGTTGCTGCGGGTTGCACCCGGTGAAAGGTTCACGATCGGGAGCGAAGTGACGGTCTCCTTGATTCCATAGCGCCGCCGCGACGTTTAAATTCGGCAGGCGAGACGCCCGCCGGCCGCGCAGGCGGGGACGCCTGTGTTCCTTGACAGAAACAGCTCACATTTCTAGTCTTATCATCAGTGAATGCGGAAACGGCGTTGGCCGAAGCTACTACAGGGCAATTTCGGGCAGACGCGGAACGACTCACGCACATCATTATGGAGATGCAGCGCTGCTTTTTGCTGCATCTGTGCAAGGAACTCGCGCCGGGCAACGTTTCCTTTCCGCAATACTTCCTCCTCGCCGCGCTGGATCAAAAGGAGGTGCTCACCATGTCTGCCATCGCGCAGAAAATGGGACACACCACGGCGGCGGCGAGCGGATTGGTCGCGCGGCTGGAGAACCTCGGCTACGTCACACGTTCGAGCGCGCGCGAAGACCGGCGCAAAGTCATGGTCTGTATTACCACGAAGGGCTCGGCTCTGGTGCGCCGCATCCGCGAGGAGATGGTGGAGAATCTGATAAAGTTAATGGCTCATCTGACGCCATCGGAACAGAAAGCGTGGCTGCAAATCTACACGAAGATATCCGACGTCTGTCAAGGCAAGGAAGCTTCGCGCAGCCAATGCAGTGTTGATTGGCAATAACCAACGGCTCCGCTAGAGTCCGCGGTTTCCTGCTCTTTTTAAGCAATGCGAACGAAGTGTATTCAGTGGGCCGCGCTTTTTCTCGCGGCCCTCAGCGTGACAAATCTCAACGCCGGAGACGGCGCGACAGGCACTCGAGCGCCGCGCCGTTTCAATCTCGAGGAAGCAGTCTTGACCGCGCTCCAGCAGAACCCCGACATTCTGCGCGCGCGGCAGGAGATCGAGCGCACGAAGGGGCTTTTTATTGAAATGCGCGCCGGTATTTTGCCACAGGTGAATGCCACCGCGCAATTCCAGGACATTGATCCGCATTTGAGCAACATCAGCGGCGCCACCAATTTTGGCGGAGGTGGATTCTCCAGTTCATTTGGCGCTGAACGAAGCTACACACTTTCCATCGCCGCCACGCAGGTCATCTTCGCCGGCGGCCGCGTCATCTCGCAAATCAACTCCGCCGATTTCCAGCGCGACAGCTCCTATTACGCGTTCCGCAACGCCATCGATCAGATCGTCGCCACAGTGCGGCAGCAGTTCTATCAGGTGCTGTTGAACCGAGCGCTCATCGGCGTGCAGGAGGAATCGGTGCGACTGCTCCAGAGCCAGCTGCAGGATCAGCAGAACCGTTTCGAAGCGGGGACGGTGCCGCGCTTCAACGTGCTCCAGGCGCAGGTCGCGTTGTCGAACCAATACCCGCAACTGATCAGCGCGCGAAACAATTACCGCATCTCGCAGCTCCAGCTGGCGAAAACGCTCGGCCTCGATTTCGATCCGGCGCGCGGCGACAGCGCCCCGCTCGACGCCGTGGGGGAGTTGAGGTATGTGCCGCGGCCGATGTCGATCACGCAAGCCATCGCGGTCGCAAAAGAGAATCGCCCTTTCTTGAAACAGCAGAAGGCGCTGGTGCTCTCGAACCGGGCGCAGGTGAGCGTGGCGCGCTCAAACTATTTTCCGCAGATCAATGCCACGGCCGGTCCTGAGTTCCGCAGCTCGCCTTTGACTGACAACATTCGCGAAGCGCGCAGCGGCTACGTGTTCGGCGCGACCGGAACGTGGGCGATTTGGGATTGGGGCGCGACGTTTGGCCGGGTAAAACAGGCAAAGGCGGTCTTGGATGAATCGAAGATCACGCTCGACGATGACACCCGGCAGGTGGAGCTCGAAGTGCAGCAGGCTTATTCAAACATCATTCAGGGGCGCGAGCTGATTCAAAGCCAGGAGAAGAACGTGGAGCAGGCGGCGGAAGCGTTGCGCCTGGCGCAGGCGCGACTCGACGCCGGCGCTGGCACGCAGCTGGAAGTGCTCGATGCGCGCGTGCAATTGACGACGGCGCGCTCCACGCAGCTTCAGGCGCTCTTTACTTACAATGCAGCAGTCGCGGATTTCGACCGCGTGACGGCGAGCGAAGTAAAGTATTCCACCTGCCTGGATGAGCCATCGACGCGAAGAAAGCTGCGCACCGACGCCAAACCGACGCCAGCGCCGAAACCAACGCCCTTGCCGCTCAATGGCGATTGTGCGGTGAAGAGCACGACTCAGCGCACGCGCGTCCAATCTGTTGGAAAATAGCGAGCTTCCTCTCGAGCGGTTTCGCGCGCTGGAGCAGCTCAATGTGCCGCACGGTTTCGTGCGACGTGTGCCCGGCATCGAGCTGTCGAACGACAAAGCGACCGTCCTCGCGAACCTCGACCAAGTGCATCGCCGCGCCCGGCGCGAGCTTGGCTTGGAGGAATGCGCGTTTGCTACGGCGCGGCAGGTTCATGGCAACCAGATCGCCGTGCTCGATGCGCCGCTCACCAGCGATCGCTGTTTCGAAGATTGCGACGGCCTCATCACAAATCAGCGTGATGTTTGTCTCGGGATTTATGTCGCGGATTGCTGCGCGGTTTATTTCGTCGATCGAAGTCGGCGTGCTATCGGGCTGGTGCATTCGGGCAAGAAAGGAAGTGCGCTTGCCATCGCGACGAATGCAATAGAGCTGTTGCGCGATCGCTTTGAGGTGAACGCCGCTGATCTGGTGGTGCAGCTCAGCCCGTGCATTCGCCGGCCGCATTACGAGATCGATTTCGCGGCGCAAATCGTGGCCCAATGTCGCGCCGCCGGTGTGGGCGAGATTCACGAGAGCGGCATCTGCACCGCCTGCCATCTTGAGCGCTACTATTCCTATCGCGCTGAGAAAGGCCGCACCGGCCGCATGCTCGCGCTGCTTGGGCTGTAGGGCGACTGCTCCCGACTGCAGGGGAGCGGCGGGTCCTTACAAGGCGTCAGCTGATGCGGTACGGTGATACGGGCACACACCGCGTTTCGTCACCGCGTCTGCCACGAAATCGAAAAACTCGCGCCCTGGCTCCGTCCATTCTGCTTCGCGCGATTTCTCCAGCGCCTCTCTCGTGTTCAGCCCGCTGAGATAAAGCAGCTTGAACGCGCGTTTGATCTCATCGCGCTCCGCCGCGGAAAATCCGGCTCGGCGCAATCCGATGACATTCAATCCGAAGATGGCATTTCGTTCGGCCGCGAGGGTAAAGGGCGGCAAGTCTTTTCCAAAAGCCGAACTGCCCTGCACCATCACAAGCCGCCCCACGCGCATGAACTGGTGCAGAGTTGTTCCACCGCCGATGAAGGCCCGATCAGCTAACGAGACGTAGCCGGCCAGTAAAACATTGTTTGCCACAATGACGTTGTTTCCGATGGCGCAATTGTGCCCCACGTGCACACCCACCATGAGAAAATTGTCATCGCCAATTGTGGTCGCGCTGTCTTCCTTGGTCCCGCGATGGATCGTGCAGTATTCGCGAATCAAATTCCGTTCGCCAATTTCCACGCGGTTGCGCGTCGCTGCTGAGAAATTCACGTCCTGCGGCTCGCCGCCAATGAGCGCGCCGTGACCGATGCGATTGCTTCGCCCAATGACAACTTCACCTTCGATGACAACGTTCGCGCCGATAATTGTGGCATCCCCGACAGTGACATCATCGCCAATGATCGTGTGCGGTCCGATCTCCACGTTCGCGCCGATCCTCGCGCCAGCTCCGATAATCGCGCTCGGGTGAATCATTAGAGCACGCCTGCTTCCTTGAAGCTGAAATAGCTCGGGTGCTCCTCCGAAGGTGCGCCAATAATCACGTGATCGAGTAACTTAATTTGGAGTAGTTCGCCAGCGGCCGCGAGTCGGCGCGTCAAAGCGTAGTCAGCCGGGCTCGCCGCCGGATTTCCCGAAGGATGGTTGTGCACGAGGATGACGGCGTAGGCGGCATGAGCGATGGCAGGGCGGAAAATTTCGCGCGGATGAGCAATGCTTTCGTTGAGACTGCCGACCGCGATTTCCTTGGTGTCGAGTAGTTGGTAGCGTGTGTTCAGGAGAAGAAGCCGGAGAGACTCCTTCGTCAGCGCGCGCATTTCCGCGCCAAAAAAATCGTTGACCAGCTCCGGAGAATCCATCTTTTGGCGCGACACCTTCTCTTTCACCATGCGATCAGCGAGCTTGAAGGCCGCCGCCAGCTGAACAGCCTTGGCCGGTCCGACCCCCGGTACATGCGCGAGCTCTTCCATAGAGGTTCGGGAAAGGCCACTCAGGCCTTTGAATTGCGCGATAATTTCGCCGGCGATCTCCACCGCGTTTTTTCCCGGCAGCCCCGTACGCAGCAAGATTGCAATGAGCTCCCGGTTGCTCAGTCCATCGGGCCCTAATTTCAGCAGTTTCTCGCGTGGCCGATCTTCCTCCGGCAGCTCGCGAATTTTGCCCATAAGCCGCGCGATCGGCGCGTTATGCGCTCGGCTCGCGCAACGCCTGCAGCATCGCACCGATCGCATCGGCGAGTCCGTGCAGTGCCGCCACCGCGCGCGAAGGAGGTAGTTTTTCCAAATGCTTCCGCGCCTGGCGCAACCGTTCGATTCCGGCCGTCACTGACGCCTCAAGGGCACGGGCACAGCTCGTTTTCAGTAGCAGATTGATCGAAGCCGTGTCGCCTTCCAGAATGAGCTGACAATAACGATCCTTCTCGATGGCGGACGCGTTGCGCAGCAGTTGCAGCATCGGCAGCGTCATCTTGCCTTTGCGCAAATCGGTGCCGAGCGTTTTCCCGCACGCACTCTCGTGCCCGGCCAGGTCGATGCAGTCATCATAAATCTGATACGCGGCGCCGAGATGCCGCCCGAATTGGGCGAGCGCGTCCACGCCTCTCGCCGGCGCATTGCTCAATTTCGCGCCCAGCTCGGCGGCAATGGAAAACAGCGTTGCCGTTTTCAATTCGATAATGCGAAAATATTCCTCCACCGCCAGATGCAGATCGAAACGGCGCTGGGTTTGAATGATCTCGCCGGTGCAAACGTCGCGTGTCGCTCGCGCAATGGCGCGGCTGATCTCCGGGTCATCGAAGCGGGTGGAAAGATCGAGCGCATGAGCAAAGAGCGCGTCGCCGAGGAGGACGCTGAGAGCGTTCCCCCAGCGCGCATTGAGCGTGGGCTGATTCCGCCGCCGCTCCGCTTCGTCCATGATGTCATCGTGCACGAGGGTGGCGAGATGAATGAGCTCAACGATGACAGCGAGATCGATGTGGGCGTTGGTAATCGGTCCGCAGGCGCGCGCCGACAGCAACACGAGCAAAGGCCGCAGATGTTTGCCGCTACTTTGCACCGCGTAGCTGACGTATCCTTCGATGGCGGGATCGAACGCCTCCGCCTGCCGCTCGATGCGCGCAGAGACTTCATTGAGCTGGGGTTGCACCAGCGCCGTCACTTGCGCCAATGGATTGACCCGCGGAGCGGTCGAGCGCAGGGAGACTTCCACTGTTTCAGAATAGAAGACCGGATTTTAATGTCAAAGCTACAGCCTTCACCGCCGTCGCAACCACGTCTCACTCGCATACTTTTCCAGCGCGAGTTTTTGAGCCTGGCATAGCGTAACAGCATCGAGTTCCCTGGGAATTGCGCGAGAGCTCAAGCAGCCGGCCAGATTATCGCGAAATCGTTCTCCCAAATCATTTCGCTGAATGCTGCCTTGATGGAGCAAACCGTGACGGGTCTTGCGATGAGCCGCGCCTGCGATTTTGCGCCCACTCTCGACCAGGTCTGCCGCTACCGGGTTCGCGAAACACGCAGCCGAAATGCGGGGCGAGCTCGTCCAAACCACTTCGCTGGTCACGCCGCTCAAACGCAGAACTGCTGAAATCTTTTCGTGGATGCGCCGGTAAAGTTCGGGCGATGAAAAACGGTAAGCTGGCTCCGTCGCGGGAATCATCACCGAGTAGGTGAGATCGTCGCCATGCGGCACGATGCCGCCGCCGGTCCAGCGTCGCACAAACGAGCGGCCGGCGGCAAATTGATGCGCCTCCTCGAAGCGGTCGAAATATCCGAATGAGACAGACGGTTCGCTCCAGCGATAGAAGCGCAGGAGCGCGCTGCTGGTCGTTCGCAACAGCATTTCATCAATGGCCATGTTGAGCGCGGCGGCACGCGGCGTCGGATCGTCGATTACCGTTAGCTCGGAGAAGAGCGGGTTCAGCTTTCCATCTCCTGGAGAATCCGCCGCGCCGCTGCCGCAGGATCGGCCGCGCTCGTGATCGGCCGGCCGATGACAAGATAATCTGCGCCCGCGGCGATCGCTTCGCGCGGTGTCATTGTTCGCCGTTGATCGTCGGCTTCGGAAAACGCCGGCCGAATTCCAGGCACGACCAATCGGATCTCGCTGCCGACGCTCTGGCGAATGGCCTTAATCTCCTGCGCGCTGCAAACGAGGCCACCGATTCCGTTCTGCACTCCGAGCTTCGCCAGCCGCGTCACTTGATCTGAGACGCCGTCGTTGATTCCAGTAGCGCGCAGCGTTTCAGCATCGGCGCTGGTCAGCACCGTCACGCCGAGCAGCAGCAAAGATGGCGGCGCGGCCTTGACCGCGGCGCGCACCATTTCGCCGCCGCCGGTCAGATGCAGCGTAAGCATTTGCACATCGAGCCGCGCGGCCGATTCGACTGCGCGCGAGACGGTGTTCGGAATGTCGTGGAGCTTAAGATCGAGGAAAACTTTCGCGCCGGTTTCGCAAACAGCGCGCACCAGCTCAGGTCCCTCCGCGGTGAAAAGTTGCAGCCCGATTTTCATCCAGCGGGCAAATGGGCGAAGTTCCAGCGCGAGTGATATCGCCTCCGCGCGCGTGCCCACGTCGAGCGCAATGATGAGTTGGTCGCGCGCTGATTTCATCTCGTCAATCTGCGCGATTTCATGGACAGATGGCAAGTGATGGAAGAACGCGCGCACGCGAAAATCAATCTTTCGCTTCGGGTGTGGCATCGGCGCGAGGACGGCTTTCACGAGATCAAGACGCTCGTTGCGCCGATCACGTTGTGCGATTTGCTCGAGATCACGGCAGCTGACGATTTCGAATTTCGCTGCACGGATCCGACCTTGCCCGGTGGAGAGAACAATCTCGTCGTGCGCGCGGCGCGCCTCTTTTTCGCGGAGACGAACTGCGCGCCGGATGTGCGCATTATTTTGCAAAAGCGAATTCCGCACGGCGCGGGACTCGGCGGCGGTAGCAGCGACGCGGCGGCAACGTTGCGTGGGCTGAATAGATTCTATGAAACGAGACTTCCGAGTGAGCGCCTGATCGAGATGGCGGCGAAACTCGGCTCCGACGTCGCGTTTTTCGTCAAAGGAACGGCGGCGATCTGCCGCGGGCGTGGAGAAATCGTGACGCCGACAGATTTAACAACGGACTTCCATCTTCTCCTGCTCAAGCCGGAGTTCGGTGTCGCGACAAGCTGGGCCTACTCGCGTTGGAGCGTGGCGCGCGCTCTTCCTGAAGTGCCTCTCGAGCCGCAATATGCCGGCAAGCGCGTTTTCGTTAACGATCTCGAGCGGCCGGTGTTCGAAAAGTTCGTTTTTCTCGCCCGGTTTAAAATGTGGTTGCTGGCTCAGCCGGAAGTTGCGGCCGCGCTCCTTTCTGGCTCCGGCTCGACAGTGGTCGCGGTCCTGCGTGACGCGGCCGCCGCCGATGCGCTTACGAGCCGTGCCCGCGCCGAGATTGATCCAAACCTTTGGTCGTGCGCCTGTGAAACTCTCGCGTCTGAGGCGGCGCGCAGCCAGTGATCCGCGCGTTGCTGTGAAGGCGTTTGGCGCTAAGATTTGCGGCTCATGAGTTCGCCTGTTCGTATTCTCACTGCCGTGCCGATCTGCGACGGACACGATAGCGCGATTAATACCATCAATCTTGAGTTCATCCGGCACGGCATCGAGGTGGTGTATCTCGGGTTTCATCGCTACGCCGGTGACATTGTGCGCGCAGCCATTCAGGAGGACGTAGCCGCAGTCGGCATCTCGAGCTACAACGGCGGGCACATCGATTTTTTCGCTGAGGTCGTTCGGCAATTGAAGAAGCGCGGCGCGGGCGACATCGCAGTTTTTGGCGGCGGCGGCGGCACCATCACGCACGAGGATGCGCGTGAAATGAAACGCAAAGGCGTGGACCAGATTTTTTTCGCCGGCACGTCACTGACCGAGATGGTCGATTACGCGAAGGAGCATTATGGAAAACGGCGAAAGCGGGCAGCGAGCGGTAATGCTGATCTCGCCCTCGCCCGCAAACTCACGAAAGTGGAAGGCGCGTTCATGCGCGGCGAAAAGAAAATCAGAAATCAGAAATCAGCATTCAGAAATCAAAAGCGCGCGCGTCATCGGCTTTACCGGGCCCGGTGGCGCGGGAAAAACGACGCTCATCGACGAGCTTGTCCTTCGTTTTCTCCAGCGCGACAGGAACACGCGCATCGCCATTCTTTCGCATGATCCGAGCCTGATCGGCGAAGGCGCGCTGCTGGGTGATCGTGCGACGATGATCAATTCGCAGCATGATCGCGTCTTCATGCGCAGCGTGGCCACGCGGGGGCAGGCCGGCGGGCTTTCGCCGGCGACTGAGAGCTGCCTCGAACTCCTGGCGCATTCCGATTTTGATTACGTCATCATCGAGACGGTGGGCACGGGTCAGGAAGCGATGCCGTTTCGGAACAAGCTTGTCGATGAAACGGTGCTGGTAATGAATCCCGATTACGGCGCGCGTTTGCAGCTGCAGAAAATCGTGATGCTCGATGTGGCTGACATCGTGGTGGTGAACAAGAGCGATCTGGAGCGGGCGAAAGCGGCGTTGTCTGAGATCGAGCATCGGCTGACGCAGAACAAACGCGCCCAGCAGATGGTCGCAACGGTGGCAAAGCGCCATCGCGACAAGGGAGTGGATGCGCTTTATGAGATACTCACGGCGGCCGATGCAGTCGGGCCGCGGCCGGGTAGCGAACGCGTCTCGCGTGCCTGATGGCGGCGTCTCGTCGCCATGAACTTTTCTTGCGGCGACGCCTGTTGTAATGATGTTGACCCAAAGAAAAGTCCGCGTTGGCGAGACGCCAACGCCAGCTCGCCGCGGCGAGCGCTACCCGGAGAAGACCATGAGCAAACTCGGAACAGTCATTGATGCGGTGGAGAAGCACGGCGAATTCGTGCTCGAGCAAGTGCGGAAGGCGCGGAGAGACGAGAAGTTCGCGCGCGAGCTGACGGAGCGGTGGAACAAGATCAAATCTGAGACGCCCGTGACCCGGGCGCCGACAGGTTTGGTTTTGCCGCGCCTCGCGCTGCCGGAGATCGATGAAGCGGGTGAGATCGCGCGCTATCTTTTCGGCGAAGGACTGCCCGGCGAGTTTCCCTTTCTCAATGGCGCTTACCGCGAGATGTATCTCGAGCCGATGCAGAACATCGAGCAGGGGAGTTACGGAAAGAAAAAGGTGAGCACAAGAGCGAACGGCCAGAAAAACGGCGCGCGGCCGCCGGAAGAACCGACGCGGTTGTTCTCCGGCCTGATGCTGGCCGAGGATACGAACAAGCGATTTCATTTTCTGGGCGCGCATCAGCGCTCGAAGCGGCTCAGCACCGCTTTCGACGGCCCGACGCTTTACGGCATCGACTCGGACGCGGACGGCGTCTTTGGAAAAATCGGCGAGGGCGGTGTCGCGGTGGACACAGTCGAGGACATGGTGCGGCTCTACGATGGCTTCGAGCTGGGCTCGCCCGATTTTTCCGCGTCGATGACCATCAGCGGCCCAGCGCCGATCATCATGGCGATGTACATCGCCGCGGCAAAGCGGCGTTTCGGCGATGACGTCATGCCGAAACTTCGCGGCACCATCCAGGCCGACATTTTCAAGGAAGTGCAGGCGCAGAACGAAACAATCTTCCCAACCGAAGCATCGCTGCGTTTTCTCTGCGACATGATCGAATGGACGGCGGCGAACATGCCGCGGTGGTATCCCGTTTCTATCAGCGGGTATCACATCGGCGAAGCCGGTTCTACGCCGGTGCAGCAGGCGGCTTACACGTTGTCGAATGGATTCGCCTATGCCGAAATGCTGGCCGCGCGGGGAGTGCCGGTGGATCAATTCGGGCCGCGACTCTCGTTCTTCCTCGATTGCGGGCTCGATGTGGAATACATCGCGCTGGCGCGGGTTTCGCGAAAAATCTGGGCTATCGGAATGCGCGATGTTTTCGGGGCCGGACCGCGCGCGCAGATGTTCAAGCTGCACACGCAGACGAGCGGGCGCTCGCTCATCGCGGCCGAGTTCAAAAACAATCTCACGCGCACCGCGGTCGAGCTCATGCTCGCCTACATGAACGGCACGAACTCGTGTCACTCCAATAGCGCGGACGAGCCGTTCACGACGCCGAGCGAGGAATGGATTCGGCTGGCAGCGCACGGGCAAGCGATTCTTTTGGAAGAGTCGGGCATCTTCAAACACACCATGAATATGCTGAGCGGTTCACCCGGGATGAAAGCGGTCGAACGCGCGGTGGAGAAAGCGATTCTCGATGAATTCCGCGAAATCGAGTCGTTAGGCGGTGTGATGGGCGCGGTGGAGAACCGTTATCAACGTTCGCAAATCCAAACGGCGGCGCATCGTTACGAGCAGCAGATTTACGATGGCGCGCGGCCAATCGTCGGATTGAATCGCTACCGCAATGGCTCGGAGGAGATGCCGGAGATTGAGTTGGCGCGCACACCACGCGCGAAGCAGCAACTCCAAGTTGACCGTTTAAAGAAGTTCAAAGCGAAAAACGCGCGCCAAGCGGAGCAGGCGCTCGAGAAACTCGCCGCAGTGGTCGAAACTAACGAGAACTGTTTCCCGGCGTTGCTCGAAGCGGCGGAAGTCTGCTCACTCGGCCAGATCACCGCGTGCCTTCAGGAAATCGTGGGGCGCTTCCGCCCGATGGTGTAGCATGGGAGCACAGCCGTCCCGGCTGTGCGGCCGGCGGGCGTCTCGCCTGCCGGATATCCGCACAGGCCAGAGGCGCGTGCTCGGTTACTCCACCCGCTTCAGGCGAATATTATCGCGATAGAATTTTGTGCAGTCCTGCTTCGCCACCTTGGTGGCTTTAAGCGAGACGACGACGTCCTCGCCAGCGCGGGTGATCGTGCCATTCCCCATGTTGCCTTCACTGTCACGAAAGCTGAACTGCAGCTTGTCCTTCCCGTTCGGTGTGGCCGCGCCTTGCGCTTCCGGGGCGCAGCCTTGGCCACTGTTGTTCACTGCGTCGAAGCTCACCTGAATCTTACTTCCCGATTGCTCGATTGTGAGCTGGAAGGTCGCGCTGCCGTTGAGGAACTTTTTGTCAGCGTATTCGCCCGCCCAAGTGTCGGACTGCGCGGCAAAGCACCATTGCGCTGCTAGAACTAGCGCCAGCGTCGAAGCAAAGAGCGCTTTCATTCACGCATTCTCAGCTAATGGGCCGCCCGAAGGCAAGCCTCGTCCGATTGAAACTGTGATCGCTTCGGATTGCGCATTATGGTGCGCGCACGCATGGCATCCTCGCAAGTAGACGCTGGCGCAAGTGCGCGCAGTCGGATCGCGTGGCGGCTCCTGCCGTTTCTCTTTCTCCTTTACGTCGCGAATTATCTCGATCGCACGAACATTGCCTACGCCACGCTCGGGATGAAAGGCGATCTGAGGCTGAGCGACTCGGTGTTTGGCACTGCGGGCGGGATATTCTTCATCGGCTATTTTGCGTTGCAAATTCCGGGGGCATTGCTGGTGGAACGCTGGAGCGCGAGGTGGTTGCTCGCGCTCACATTGGTCACGTGGGGCGCACTCACAACGCTCACCGGTTTTGTGCGGTCTCCGCTCGAGCTTTATGGCGCCCGCTTTCTCCTCGGCGCGGCCGAGGCCGGATTCTTTCCCGGCGTCATCGTTTATCTCTCGCACTGGTTCGTCGATCGGGACCGGGCCAAGGCGGTGGCGATGTTTATGTCCGCAATTCCGTTCGGCTTCATTCTCGGAGGTCCGATAGCCGCCGCAATCCTCGGCGTGAATTGGCTTGGCGTTGCTGGCTGGCGATGGCTCTTCTTGTTGGAAGGCATTCCCGCGATCATCCTCGGAATCGCGACACTTTTCTTCCTCCCCGACCGGCCTAGCAAAGCGCCATGGCTGCGAGCAGAGGAGCGTGATTGGATCACTGCTCGCCTTGCGAAAGAACGAGAGGCGAAAGCAGACGCAGAGCAGATGACGCTTCGGCAGACGCTCCGTCATCCGACGGTACTCATACTGACTGCCGGCTTGTTCTTCACGTATAGCGGAGGCTATGCCTTTTGGTTGTGGGAGCCGACGATGCTCCAGCGCTTCACCGGATGGAGTGTCCTGCGCGTGAGCTGGATGGGATCGGTTGTGTTTGGCGCGGGACTTGTCGGCATGCTGCTGCTGGGCTGGAACTCCGATCGTACGCGCGAGCGACGCTGGCATTTCGCGATCCCACAATTAATCGCTGCGCTGGCGCTCAGTGCGTGGTTTGTTCTTCCCTATTCAAATGCGCTGCTCGTCTTTTTCTTCACGCTTATCGGATTCGGCACCATTGCTTATCTGCCATCATTCTGGGCGCTGCCTTCTTCGTTTCTCACCAGCTCGGCAGCGGCCGCCGCGATCGGGTTCATCAACTGCACTGCCAGTATCGGCGGCTTCGTCGGTCCTAAGATCATCGGCGAGCTAAGCCAACGCACCGGGTCCTTCGGCGGCGGATTTGTTTTCATGATCGCGTGCTGGACAATTGCCTCACTGCTGGTGCTGCTGTGCCCGCGGGAGCGCGCGGCGTAACGCTTCGCCGATGGTATCGTAGCTGATCTTCTTTATCCGGCGCGCAGGGTGACAGATCTGCAAGTCAGGCCTGGAACTTTCGCGAGTGTCTTGTCGTTAGTCCAGAGTTCTACGGCGAATTCAATTGCGGTCGCACAAACCACCGCATCAGGCAGCTTGAGACGCTGGCTCTTCCGCAGATTGACGGCACGCGCGCGAATCTCCGCACTGAGTTCGCAAATTGTGAGGTGGCCAAAAAAATCGCGAACTTTCCGTTCTTCATCGCCGGTGAGCAACGGCCAGGCTAGAAGTTCCATCTCTGTAATGACTGAGATGCCGTAGCTTCCCGGAAAAAATGGTTCTCTCAGGCGGCCGCCAAGAAGATACAGAGCTCCGTTCGGGTCGAGCAAGCCGATCATTCCCACTCGCCACGCACCTTGCGCTGCCATTCGAGCGGGTCTTGCGATAGCCGGATTACTCCGGCGAAGTCAGCGAGATTGGTATTCTCATCAGCGCGCTTCCTTCCGTTCACGCGGGCGGCCAGGAACTCGAGAAGGTGTTGCTTTTCTTTCAACGACAATCCTTCGGCTGCAGCTTCGATTTCGGCCAAGCTCATAACAGTAAATTAATTCAGGAGGTAGCCTTCGGCAACGTCAGCGCCTCAACGCCACGACGAACGGTGCTCCGGTCTTGGCGCGAATAGCGTCCACCGTCGCGTCACCGTGCACCTCGGTGAGGATGAGTCCGCCACCCGGCTTCACCTCGAACACACACAAGTCGGTGATGATGAGGTTGACGACTTCCAGACCCGTGGTAGGCAGCGTGCATTGTTTCAAAATCTTTGGACTGCCGTCCCTCGATGTGTGCTCCATCACCGCCACCACGCGCTTCACTCCCGCGACGAGATCCATCGCTCCGCCAGGTCCCTTCACCATTTTCCCGGGAATCATCCAATTCGCGATGTCACCTTTATCGGTCACCTCGAAGGCCCCGAGAATCGCGAGGTCAATATGCCCGCCGCGAATCATCGCGAACGAATCGGCGCTCGAGAAAAAGGCCGAGCCGGGTCTTTCCGTGATGGTTTGTTTACCAGCGTTGATCAGGTCAGGATCGACCGTCTCCTCGGTTGGGAATGGACCGATGCCGAGGAGACCGTTCTCGGACTGCAACGTCACGTTCATGCCTTCGGGAATGTAATTGGCCACCAGCGTCGGAATACCGATGCCGAGATTGACGTAATAGCCGTCGCGGAGCTCTTGCGCGGCGCGCTTCGCCATCAACTCACGAATGGGATTCTCTTTTTTTGAAGTTGCGCTGCCCCGCACGGTGCGGAACTCGATGCGTTTTTCGTAGCGCGCGCCCTGGATGATCCGGTCAACGAAAATGCCCGGTGTGTGGATCTGGTCGGGATCAAGCTCGCCAACTTCGACGAGTTGCTCGACCTCGGCCACGCACACTTTGCCGCAGCTGGCGATCATTGGATTAAAGTTCCGCGAGGTTTTGCGATAAATCAGATTGCCAGACTTGTCTCCCTTCCACGCCTTCACCAGCGAAACTTCGGCCGTGATGCCGGGCTCCAGCACGTATTCTTTGCCGTCGAATGTTTTTGTTTCTTTGCCCTCCGTCAGTTTCGTGCCGAAGCCGGTGCGGGTGTAAAAGCCCGGAATCCCCGCGCCGCCCGCGCGCAATCGTTCAGCCAGCGTGCCCTGCGGGATAAGCTCAAGTTCGAGTTCCCCCGACAGGACCTGGCGTTCGAACTCCTTGTTCTCGCCGACATAGGACGCCATCACCTTTGTCACCTGGCGAGTGGTGAGCAGAACGCCCATGCCGAAGTCATCCACCCCAGCGTTGTTGCCGACGATGGTGAGTCCTTTCACGCCGCTGTCGCGCAATGCGACGATAAGATTTTCCGGTATTCCGCACAATCCAAAGCCGCCGGCAGCGACCGTCATGTTGTCATGGAGGAGGCCGGCAAGCGCAGCGGTAGCGTCGGAGTAGACTTTGCTCATGTGGAGAGTTTGCGTGGGCGCGCTGCGGGCGGCAAGTCTGGGGAGCGCACACGCCCCGGCATTCGCGGACTCCAAGAGCGTTTCGGCGAGGGCGCCCAAACCAGCACGCGAGGGCGCGTGCGCTCCCCAGAAGTTCGCTTGCCGAATCAACCTTGATCGACAGATTGCAGCCTCGGTTCTATGACCACGACGCTCGCGCACCGACTCGCCAATTTCGCCTGCTCTCTGACCTACGAAGATCTCTCGCAGAACGTGGTGCACGAGGTGAAACGGCGGCTGGTCGACTCGCTCGGCTGTGCGCTCGGCGCGTGGAACGAGGAGCCGTGCATGATCGCGCGAAACGTCGTTTCGGATTTCTCGGCCAAACATGGCGCGACTGTCTTCGGCAGGTCAAACAAGGCGCCGCCAGACTGGGCCGCGTTCGCGAACGGCTGCTGCATTCGTTACTTCGATTACAACGACACCTATCTCTCGAAGGAGCCGGCGCATCCGAGCGATAACTTCTCCGCCGTGCTCGCTGTCGGCGAAAGTGTCGGCGCGACCGGCAAGGAGATGATCCTCGCAACGGCGATCGCCTACGAAGTGCAGTGCCGGCTTTGCGACGCGGCCAGCATTCGCGCGCGGGGATGGGATCATCCCACCTACGGTGCGTTCTCGACCGCGCTGGCGTGCGCGAAATTGATGAAGCTCGATCCGGAACGGACGCGGCACGCGATCAACATCGCGGGTGTGCATTGCGCGGCATTTCGTCAGGCGAGGGTGGGGGAGCTGTCGCATTGGAAAGGCGTCGCTTTCGCAAATGCGGCGCGGCTGGGCGTCTATGCCGCGTTGCTCGCCCGCGGTGGAATGACAGGTCCGGCGCCGATCTTCGAGGGCGCGATGGGATTTGAGAAGGAGCTTGGCGTCTCCTTAGGCAATGTCGGCGAGGTGTTCGACAAAGCGAAAGAAGCGGTCGCGGGCGAAGGTCCCGCCTCGATGATTCTCAAGACGAGCATCAAATATTGGCCGGCGGAATATCACAGCCAGAGCGCGATCGAAGCGGCACTGCATCTGCGCAATCAAATCGCCGATTTGTCGCAAATAAAGTGCATGGTGATCGAGAGCCACGACGCGTCAGTCGATATCATCGGCAGCGAGCCGGAGAAATGGCGGCCGCAGAACCGCGAGACGGCGGACCACAGTTTGCCTTACATCACGGCGGTGGCGTTGTTTGATGGCGAGATCACGGACAGGCAATTTGAGCCGAAGCGATTTACCGAACCGGGAATCGTCTCGTTTCTCCAGAACGTAACGGTCAAGCGGAACGACGAGCTCAGCGCGCTCTACGCGGAAGCGGTCGCAAACATCGTGCACGTGAATCTGGCGGATGGCCGCACGCTGATGAAGCGCGTTGATTATCCGTTAGGCAACGCCAGGAACCGGCTGAAGGATTCCGAGCTCGAGGGAAAGTTCCTCAACCTTGCCGCACCGAAGATCGGGAAGGAGGCGGCCGATCGCGTGCTCGAGCACTGCTGGAAATTTGATCAGGCGAAAGATGCTTTTGATCTCATGAAGCTGCTGCGGATGCCGTGAAAAAAGGCCGGTCATCCCGAGCAAAGTCGAGGGATCCCGAGGGAGTGACCTTAAAGGTTGCGCTACGGGATTCCTCTCGCCTTCGCCAAGTTACGGCGCAGCAGGCGACTCCGCTCGGAATGACGAAAGGTGTGCAATTGCGACAGCTCATTCGCGACGGCTGCGTCGCGATGCCTGGCGTATTCAACGCCGCCATGGGGCGTCTCGTGGAGCGCAGCGGATTTGATGCGCTCTACATCAGCGGCGCCGGATTATGCAATGCGACCGCGGGCGTGCCGGACATTGGATTGCTGACGCTCACTGAAGTGACGCAGCTGGCGGGCTACATCGCGCGCGCGGTGAGGATCCCATGCATCGTCGATGCCGACACTGGTTTTGGTGCAGCGGAGAACGCGGCGCGAACGATTCAGGAATTTGAGCGCGCGGGACTGGCCGGTTGCCACATCGAGGATCAGGATTTTCCGAAGCGCTGCGGACATCTCGCGGGCAAGACGCTCGTTTCGATCGAGGAGATGAATGAGAAGATTGCTGCCGCGGTGGCGGCGAAGCGCGATCCGAATTTTCTTCTGATCGCGCGCACGGACGCTCGCGCGGTGGAGAGTTTCGACAAGGCTGTCGAGCGGGCGCGCAGTTATCTCGCCGCGGGTGCAGATGCCATCTTTCCCGAAGCACTCCAGAATGAGCAGGAGTTCCGCGATTTCGCGCGCGAAGTAAGCGCGCCGCTGCTCGCGAATATGACCGAGTTCGGCAAGAGCCCGTTGCTCGATCTCGCCCAACTGCAGGAGTTCGGCTACCGCATGGTGATTTACCCGCAGAGCGCGCTGCGAGTGGCGTTAAAAACGGCGGAGCAATTTTTCGCCGCACTGAAATCGACCGGTAGCCAGCGTGAATGGCTCGAACGAATGCAAACACGCCAGGAGCTCTACCGATTGCTGGATTACGATCCGGGGGCGGAGTCGTGGATCGGTTACCGCGCGCAGTGACAAGCGCTCGCGCCATGATGCCGACGAACCGGCTCGAAGCGTTCAGTGACGGCGTCCTCGCCATCATCATCACCATCATGGTGCTGGAACTGCATCCACCGCATGAAGCATCAGCCACGGCCCTGAGGCCGGTGCTGCCTTCGGTGTGCAGTTATGTGCTGAGCTTCGTCTATCTCGGCATCTACTGGAACAATCATCATCACATGTTTCAGGCGACGGAGACAATCAGCGGCGGGGTGCTTTGGGCGAATCTCCATCTCCTTTTCTGGCTCTCGCTCTTTCCCTTTGTCACCGATTGGATGGGCGAGACGCACCTGGCGCTGGCGCCAATGGTTTGTTATGGCCTCGTGCTGATGATGGCCGCAATTGCCTACTACATTTTGCAAACCGTGATTATTCGCGGACAAGGGCCTGAGTCACGATTAGCACGAGCTATCGGGACTGATCTGAAAGGAAAACTGTCGCCCGTGCTGTATGCGCTGGCGATTGCCGCCGCGTTCGTCAATCCCGCAATCTCCGCGGGAATTTATGTGATCGTCGCGCTCCTGTGGCTGGTGCCGGACCGGCGGATTGAGCGCACGATGGCAACCAATTCGTAGTCATTCCGAGCGCAGTCGAGGAATCCCGTTGCGAAACCTGTAAGGTCGCGCTACGGTATTCTTCGACGTCCGCTGCGCTCCGCCCAGAATGACAGAAGGAAAATGACGACTCCCACCGAAACCAAACCAGCCTACAGCCCCGGCCTCGCCGGTGTGATCGCGGGCGAAACGCAAATCTGCTGGGTCGATCCGAACGCCGGGCTGATGTATCGCGGTTACGACATCCATGAGATGGCGGAGAAAGCCAGCTTCGAGGAGGCGGCGTATCTGCTGCTGCATGGCGAGCTGCCGAATTTCGAGCAGCTGGCGATATTCACGCGCGAGATCGCGGAAAACCGCGACTTGCCCGAAGCGGTGCTCGATGCGCTGCGCTTGATGCCGAAGAAGACGCATCCGATGGACATGCTGCGCACCGGCGTTTCCATGCTGGCGCCTTTCGATCCGGAGCTGAATGACAACTCGCACGCGGCGAATGTGCGCAAGGCGATCCGGTTGATCGCGAAAGTGTCGACGTTGATCACTGATGGCTACCGCATTCAACATGGTGAGGATCCGTTGCCGGAGAACCCCGACCTCACCCAGGCCGGCAATTTTTTCTACAAGCTTGACGGCGGTGTGCCCCAGGACTGGCAGATCCGGATGATGGACACGATTTTCATCCTTTATGCCGATCATGAATACAACGCCTCGACGTTTGCGGCGCGCGTGACGGCTTCCACGCTGGCCGACATGTATGCGGCGGTGACAAGCGCGTGCGGGACGCTCAAAGGCCCGCTGCACGGCGGCGCGAATGAAGAATCGATGCGCATGCTCGATGAAATCAAAACGGCAGATCGCGCGGAGGATTGGTTAAAGAACGCGCTGGCGAAAAAAGCCAAGGTGATGGGATTCGGCCATCGCGTTTACAAGAAAGGCGATTCACGTGTGCCGATCATGCGCGAAATCGGGCGCGACCTCGGGCAGCGCGTGGGCAAGGAGCAATGGATTCCGATTTGCGAAAAGCTCGAGCAAACAATGGAACGCGAGAAAGGACTTTGCGCCAACGTCGATCTTTATGCTGCTCCCGTATTCACCATGTTCGGCTTCGATCCGGCGCTGAATACGCCTATCTTCGCCGCCTCCCGCATCGCGGGCTGGTGCGCGCACGTGATCGAGCAGCACGATCACAATCGGTTGATTCGGCCACGATCGCTTTACACTGGACCACCCTTGCGCCCTTACCCCGGCACGCCGGCGGGCTAATCCTGTAGCGGCAGTCTATGACCGCCGATTCGCGCCGCTACAGCTAACGAGATATGGAATCACTTCAGGAGAAATATGCGCCGCAGAATTCTTGTTGGGGCTGCGGGCCGGCTAACGCCGAGGGTCTGCGCATCCGGAGCTTTGCCAGAGGCGACGAAGTGGTTGCGGAATGGACGCCGCAACCGAAATACGAAGCATTCCCCGGTGTGCTCAACGGCGGAATTATCGGCACCCTGCTGGATTGTCACTGCAATTGGACGGCGGCGTGGCATTTGATGAATCAGACTGGCGCGGAGAGTCCACCGTGCACAGTAACGGCTGACTACGCGATCAAGTTACTGCGACCTACTCCCACGAGCGGCCCAGTTTTACTTTCCGCGAAAGTGATCGATGCGAGGGAAGAACGCGCTACGGTGGAAGGAACACTGAGCGCGGGCGGAAAAGTTTGCGCGACCTGCCGCGGCACCTTCGTGGCGGTGAAGGAAGGACATCCGGCATTTCATCGCTGGTAAAACTCGTCATCCCGAGCGAAGCGGAGCGGAGTCTAGGGATTCCGCGGAAGTTGGCTTACAGGCTCCGCATCGGGATCCCTCGACTTCGCTCGGGATGACTAGGCGAAGAATCGCTCCGGCGTGAGCAAAGGCTGCGGTTTGCAGATGCGATTGACGCAATGCTCCCAGCTTTCATGACCGCTGAGAATTTCGATCTCCACCCGCAGGAAATAGATTGGCACCTCTGTTTTCGTCAGCCGTGGAAAACGCACGGCGTCTTTTTCGGTGGTAACGATCATCTCCAGATCACGCCGGATGCAGCGGGTGATGAAGTTCTGAATTTCCCCTTCGCTGTAACGATGATGATCGATGTAACGTTTGGCGATCTCGATTTTAGCGCCGAGCTGCCTTAACCCATTCTCAAAGCTCTCCGGCGCGGCGATGCCACAGATCGAGCCGATATATGCCCCTTCCAGTTTTCGCAGCGGCGCGATTTCCCCTGTGACGACGTCCTGCAAATGCAGCGCTCTATGCGCGCACTCGATGATCTCGGCGGTGCGATTATAGCGGCGGATGCGCTCGATCAGCTTCTCATTAGATGCGCCGGTGCTCTTGGTAATGAAAATGTAGCTGGCGCGTCGCAGGTTGCGCGGCGGCTCGCGCAAGGTCCCACGCGGAAGAAGGAATTCGTTGCCGAAAGGCGCCTGCCGATCGATCAGGACAATGTCGAGCCGGTGCTTGAGATGGAGATATTGCAAGCCGTCATCGAGCAGCAGCGTGTCCGCTCCCATTTTTTCCACGGCGAAGAGCCCGCTCTTGACCCGATCCTTGTCGACGAGGACGATGACGTTTTTCAGGTTGTGCGCGAGCATGTAAGGCTCATCGCCGGCGGTGAGAGAATCGAGCAGCAATGATTCGCCATCAGAGACGACGCGCGGCGGTTCCGCTTCAATGCCGCGCAGGCGCGCGAGCAGGCCGTGCTTACTCCGAGCCGGCACGCTTTTGTAGCCGCGGCTGAGGATGGCGACGCGCCGGCCGCCTTTCTGCAGCGCGCGCGCGAATTTCTCCACGATGGGTGTTTTGCCCGTGCCGCCGACGGTAAGATTACCGATGCTAATGACAAGGCAGCCGAGGGCGTGCTCGCGCAGGACGCGCTTGCGGTAAAGAAACAGCCGCAACTGCACAAGACGCTCGTAAATGAGCGAGAGCGTATAAAGCAACCCGCGCAACACAGCGGCGCGAAAGCCGCGGCGGCGCTCGAGAATGACGTCGATGGCGAACTGCTCGAGATTTTCCCGCGAGGTCATCGAATCTTTGAGGTTTTGGCAATAATGCGTGCGCCTTGGTTCGCCGCTGCCGTTAGGATGATATCAGCCGCCTTCAATCCCGACGCGCGCAACATTGCGCCACCGACCTCTTGCGCCTGACTCAATGTGACGGCGCAGATCGCCGAGCCGGATCCGCTGAGAAAAGCGCCCAGAGCACCGGCGTCGACTGCAGCCTCGATCACGTCGTCGAGAAACGGCACCAGCTTTTTGCGGTAAGGCTGGTGCAGAGCATCAGCAAAGCAGCCACGCAGCTTCTCGTAATCGCGAGCGGCAAACGCGGCCGTGATGACGGCGGCATTCGCTGCGTTCATAATTGCGTCGGAGCTCGCGATGTTCCTCGGGAGCAATGCACGCGCCTTCTTCGTCGCGACCTCGAAATCTGGCACGAGCAGAACGAACTTGAGCCGGGGCGAAACATCGAACCGCTGAACATGCCCGCCGCGTGTGACGGTGAATCCGCCGAAGCTGGCAGGCGCGGCGTTGTCCGGATGACCTTCCAGCTGCGCCGCGATGGCGAAGAGATTGTCGCGGCTGAGCTTCGTTTGAGCGAGCTCGTTCAGACCACGCAAAACGCCGAGCCGGAGCGCCGCGCTGCTGCCGAGCCCGCGCGCGACCGGCACGTCTCCGCGAATCGGGCAGGAAAAGCGGAACGGCCGGCACCTGGTCGCGGCGAAAAATTCCGCACAGACGCGGCGGAGCATCGGCGAAAGAGCGGCCTTCTCTCCGCGCGTGACGCTCACCTCATTGTAAAGCTGCAAGGCGACGCCGAGGCAATCAAAGCCCGGACCAAGATTGGAAGTGCTGGCCGGAACGCGCACCGTGACGTGCTGCACGGGCGAGCTTATCGTGGCTCGTGGACGCGGCAAGCGGCGGCGCGGCGCGCGAATTGCATTAAGGGAAGCGGGTGAAGACGACGTGGATCAGCGCTGAGTTGCTGCACCAGTTCGGCGCGGAAAAAACAAACGCGCATCGTCTTTGCACCTGCTCCGGTGGATGGGTCGAGCGCTACGGCGATGACGTGCTCGTCTCGTTCAAGAGCGATGAAGTGCGCGAGCGGCTCACGACAGAATACTTTTTGTGGGCGCAGAAAGCTGGGTGGGAATCGAAGCGGATGTTCGCGCGTTTTCTGCCGCGGGAGAATGCCGAGCGCGTCGCGCCCAAACTGCTGCTGGGCGATCCCAGCCTCAATTTGCGCAGCGTGGTAATGGAACGCGCTCTGCAATTCGGCGTGGATTTCAGCGCGGGTTATTCGGTCGGTTTGTTCATCGACCAGCGCGAGAATCGCAGCTTTGTCCGCAAGATTGCGCCGAAAAAATTGCTGAATTGTTTCGCTTACACCGGCTCGTTCTCAGTAGCGGCGGCCTCGGCCGGAGCGAGCACGCTCAGCATCGATCTTTCCGGCAAATCACTCGAGCGAGCGCGCGAGAATCTTGCGTTAAACGGATTGAGCACAACGGGCCACCGCTTCATCACTGATGATGTCCTGGGGGTGATTCCGGGGCTCGCACGCAAGGGTGAGCGATTCGACCTCATCGTGCTCGATCCGCCCACTTTCTCGCGGGCACGACGCGGCAAGGTCTTTCACGTCGAGTCGGATTTCGAGCGCCTGTTGCTCGCCGCACTCGAGCTGGCGGAACGCGGCGCGCGCATTCTCCTCTCGACCAATTGCTCCAAGCTGACCGAGCGCACGCTGGAAGTGATGGCGCGCTTTTGCCTGAAAACTGCGCGTCGCGCGGGCGACTTGCACCGCCAACCGGGCCCGGCGGATTTTGCCCCGGGCAGCGCCGCCAGCACCGTCTGGCTTACGCTGCGCTAAGGAAAGGCGACCGCGGATGTCGCGGATAGGAAAAGGAAGGCACTCGAGACAGAGGAGCGTTCACCCGTCACATTCGTGTAATCCGCGTCATCCGCGGTCGAATGCTTTCGTTTGGGCGGCGATGTGAGTAAGGCGCGAAAAAGAACGCGCGGGGCGGCGCTGGAAACCGAAGCAAAGGTATGGACGAAAACACCGATATCGCACAGCGCGGCGCGCGCTACGCGCAGGATCAATTTTCTGGAGTGCTGACCCAGGTCGAGGAATACGTGCGGGAAAAACCGGCGCAATCATTGCTCATCGCGCTGCTGGCTGGTTTTATTTTGAATCGGTTGCCGGTTGGGCGATTGCTGAGCGCATTCGTGCGGCTACTGCTTTTCGCAATCAAGCCGGCGCTGCTCGTTTACGGCGCGACCAAGGTCTACGAAGCGGTGCAGGAAGAATAGTCCTGTAGCGGCGGGTCTGTGACCGCCGAACCCATACCGTTACTCGTCGAGGGTAAACCCGACCTTCACCGTCACCTGCCAGTGATCGATCTTGCCCTCCTCGATGTGGCCGCGCGTCTCGTTCACCTCAAACCAGCGCATGTGGCGGATGGTTTTTCCGGCCCGGGCCAGGGCATTCTCGACCGCGGCTTCAATGGATTGGGGTGAGGAACCCACCAGCTCGAGCTTCTTATAAATGTGATTGCTCATGAACGGCACGATTTGATGGTTGCAGAAGGGTTGCAACCAAAAACCGCTGTAATGGCGCAGGTCAATAACGCGAGGGGAATGTCGCAACGATTTTCCGGGTAGCGCACGCGTCTCGCGTGCTGGCGAATGCGCATTCGCGCACTTCCCCAGAGCGGCTAACTCGCATCTGCGGACGTAATCTAAAGGAAAGTCCGTCGCGGCGGGACGCGTGCGCTACCCGAAGAGCCGTGCCGCGGCGCAGCACGTGGAGCGCTTGCCCTGCGGCCTTCGCGGCGATATTTAACCTCGCCCATGGAGACGAATATTGAGTCGCATCTGATCGAGAAACGCGTCTTCAAACCGGCGAAAAATTTTAAACGGCGGGCCCGCATCTCAAGTTTCGCCGAGTACGAGAAGATGTACCGCGAATCGATCCGGCAGCCGGAGAGATTCTGGGCCCGCGAAGCCAAGGATCTGGTTTGGCAGAAACGTTGGGATCGTGTGCTCGATTGGAAGCCGCCGTTCGCAAAATGGTTCGTCGGCGGCAAGCTCAACGTCTCCGAGAATTGTCTCGACCAGCATCTGCTCACGCTGCGACGCAACAAGGCCGCCATCATCTGGGAAGGTGAGCCGGGCGAGAAACGCACGCTTACTTATCAGCAATTGCACCGCGAGGTCTGCCGGTTCGCCAACGTGCTCAAGCGAAACAAAATTCGCAAAGGCGATCGCGTCATCATTTATCTGCCGGCCATTCCAGAAGCGGCCATCGCCATGCTCGCCTGCACCCGCATCGGCGCGGTCCATTCAGTCGTCTTCGGTGGATTCAGCGCCGACAGTATTCGCGATCGCATCAACGACAGCGGCGCGGTGGCGTTGATTACCGCCGATGGCAGCTATCGCCGCGGCGGCATTGTGCAGCTCAAGAATAATGTCGATCACGCGCTTGCCGGCGGCACTTCAGTGAAGCGCGTCATCGTGTTCAAGCGCGCGGGCAACGAGATTCACATCCAGGCCGGGCGCGATGTCTGGTGGCATCGGGAGCTGGAATACGTGGACGCGGATTGCGAGCCGGTCGCGCTCGACTCCGAGCATCCGCTTTACATCCTTTACACCAGCGGGTCGACTGGAAAGCCAAAGGGAATTTTGCACACCACCGGCGGTTACCTCGTCGGCGTTTATGCGACGATGAAATACGTTTTCGATATCCGCGAAGACGATCTGTATTGGTGCACCGCGGACATTGGATGGGTCACTGGCCACAGCTACGTCGTCTACGGTCCACTGGCGGCGGGCGCGACCACGTTCATGTACGAAGGCGCGCCGAACTGGCCGGAGCCGGATCGGTTTTGGCGAATCATCGAGGAGAATCGCGTGAGTATTCTTTACACCGCGCCCACGGCCATTCGCGCGTTCATCCGCTGGGGCGACGAGTGGGTGAAGAAACACGACTTGTCGTCGCTGCGATTGCTCGGCTCGGTGGGTGAACCGATTAATCCCGAAGCGTGGATGTGGTATCACAAAAGAGTCGGCGGCGAGCGCTGTCCGATTGTCGATACCTGGTGGCAAACGGAGACGGGCGGGATCATGATCACGCCGCTGCCGGGCGCGATCCCGACGAAACCGGGGAGCGCGACGCGGCCGTTCTTCGGCGTGGATGCAGCGGTGGTGGACGAGAAGGGCGACGAAGTCGGCGCGAATGTCGGCGGGAAGTTGATTATCCGAAAGCCCTGGCCTTCGATGTTGCGCACGATCTATGGCGACAAGGATCGATATGAGAAACAATACTGGAGCGAGTTCCCCGGGAACTATCTCACCGGTGACGGTGCGCGACGGGACAAGGATGGCTACTTCTGGATCGTCGGCCGCATCGATGATGTGCTGAATGTGGCGGGTCATCGGCTGGGAACTTCAGAGATTGAGAGTGCGCTCGTGGCACATCCGAAGGTGGCGGAAGCGGCAGTCGTCGGCCGGCCCGATGAGATAAAAGGGCAGGGGGTAGTGGCGTTCGTGACGTTGAAGGGCGACATCGAACCGCTTCCGGAGTTAAAGACCGAGTTGCGCGACCACGTCGGCGCGCACATCGGGGCGATCGCGAAGCCGGATGAAGTGCGTTTCGCCGAGGCGTTACCGAAGACGCGCAGCGGGAAGATCATGCGGCGTCTGCTGAAGGAAGTCGCGAGCGGACAGACCGTCACTGGCGACACGACGACGCTGGAGGATTTCAGCGTGCTGGCGAAATTAAGCGAAGAAGGAGCGTAGGCGTCCTCGGCTGCGCCGCCGCCGGGCCTATCCCCGGGCGGAAAGGCGATTGAGGCAACAACGCACGCCATACCCCCCCCGGCCGCACACGCCA
>JBBPYF010000098.1:0-18976 GCA_038200165.1 Chthoniobacterales bacterium
ATCGGGCAGCCCGATGTCGCTGAGCACAGCATCGAATTGCTCCGCCTTCACCGCATCGATCGCCGCCTGCACGCAATCCGCAATCGAAATGGTGTGACCGAAGTGGCGCAGCAAACTCGACAATGTCCGCCGCGTATCATCGTGATCTTCGACCAAAAGAATGCGGAGGCCACGTTCGTTGCCGCGGGCCGGCTGCGCGATGCGAGCTGGCGCGCCGAGCTCATCCGCCACCGGCACCGTCACGGTGAAGACACTGCCGCGACCCTTTCCCGCGCTCTCCATCGAGATTGTGCCGCCGTGCAGCTCGACGAGATTTTTCGAAATAGCGAGCCCCAGGCCGAGACCGCCGAATTTTGTGCAGCCAGGCTCGCCTGCGCGAATGCCTTGAAAAGTCCGCTCTGCCGTTCCGGCTCAACACCGATGCCAGTGTCGCTGATGCTGAAACGAAACGCGCCGTCCGCGTCGTTCGCAGTGCGAATCTCGATCGTCCCACTCGCGCGAGTGAACTTCACCGCGTTGTTAATCAGATTCCAAAAGACCTGCTGAAGGCGCACTGGATCGGCCCAAAGCTGATGCTCGCGCGCCGCAAGATCAGTCTTCAGTCGCATGCCTTTCTCCTCGATGGCGGGCGCGGCGATCTCGAGCGCATTTCCCACGATGCGATGCGCGTCAACCGGCGTGCGATTGAGCCGGAGCATGCCGCGGGTGATGCGGGTGAGATCGAGCAAATCGTCAATGAGGCGCGCTTCGAGTTGGATATTGCGGCGGATAATCTCCAGCTCTTCCACGTACTCAGGCGCGATGGTGGTAGCGCGTTCGGCCAAAAATTCCGCCGCCGCCAGCGCGGGCGTGAGCGGCGTGCGCAGCTCGTGACTGAGCGCGGCAAGGAACTCATCCTTCGCCTCGTTAGCTTTCTCCGCCGCGCTCTTGGCCGCTTCCATCTCGCGCGTGCGCACCTGCTCGGTCACATCGCGCGTGACTTTCGAGAAACCGCGAAGGCTGCCGGTCTTGTCGCGCAGCGCGGTGATGAGCACGTCGGCCAAGAAGGTGGAGCCGTCGTTGCGCACGCGCAGACCGCGATCATGGGTGTGCCCGTGCTGAATGGCCTGCTCCAGATTGCGCTGCGGCCGGCCCGCGGCGAGCTCTTCTTCTGTGTAAAATAAAGCGAAGTTTTTGCCGATGATCTCAGAAGCGGCATAACCTTTCATCCGTTGCGCGCCTGAGTTCCAGGTCGCGATGACACCCTGCGGATCGAGCATGTAGATGGCGTATTCCTCGACGCTTTCGACCAGCAGCCGGAACTGCTCTTCGCCGGAACGCATCTTCTCCTCCACCCGGTTGCGCTCGCCCAGATCGCGCGTCATTTCGCCGAAGCCGATGACGGTGCCGCGCTCGTCCTTCAATGCGGTGAGGACGGTGGAAGCCCAGAATTGCGAACCATTCCACCGCAAGCGCCAGCCTTCGTCGACCACATGGCCGTGCGCCGTCGCCTCGTCGAGTAAACGCTGTGCTTTCGCTTGATCTTCCTTTGGAAAAAAGCGGGACCATGATTGCCCCAGCACTTTATCGGCGCCGCTGCCGTTGATGCGTTCGGCCCCCGCTTTCCAAGCTGCAATCCGGCCATGCGCGTCGAGCAGAACGATCGCGTAATCCTTCACATTGTCGAGGAGCAAGCGGGAGAGTTGCTCGTCGAATTTTTCTATTTTTGAATCAGACACTGCGTTAACAGGGCAGCCAGTTGCGGGCCGAAGGTAAACCCTTTATGCAAAAAGCAAGAACGGTCTTGGCTGGGGGTGGAATCGGATTGGTGCGGCTCAGCGGACGTCTCGGTGGAAAAGAATGGTTTTCTTTGCTGAGTTGTAGCCGCTGATCTGTGGGAAACGCTCCGGGCTCGCATGCTGCAGCACTTAGATGCGTAACGACCCACCTCGCCCACAGTGAAGCTACAGCACGCCGAATCCTTGCATCAAGCTGGCGGAGTTCAGCGATGGTCTGTTCGCGTCGCGGCACGATTCGGGTAGCGCACGCGTCTCGCGTGCTGGCGAAAGCGTCCGCTTGCGCGGATTTTTCATGGAGCATTGAACGTCCAGAAAAGCTGGTTTTGCCGACACGCCAAAACCAGCACGCGAGACGCGTGCGCTACCCGGGAATGCCAGCTGCGCCCACTCGCCAGTTGCCACCCTGTCATTCCTGCCTAAAGTCCCCCGCTCTTACCCGGTTATGGATCATCTTCTCGCTCTCGATATTCTTCGTAACGGGGTGAATCTCTCGCTCGTCTGCGCAGTGGCGGGACTCGTCTTCGCATTTCTCCTCATCGCGTTCATTCTCCGCTCGTCGCCGGGCAACGAACGCATGCGCCAGATCTCCGCCGCCGTGCAGGAGGGCGCGAAGGCTTACCTCAACCGCCAGGTCATCACCATTTCTGTCATCGCCGCCATCATTTTCGTTTTGCTGTTTCTCTTTAAAAAAGATGCCGCACTGCCTACCGCTCTTGGTTTTCTCGTCGGCGCCGCGTGCTCTCTTGCCGCCGGCTACATCGGTATGCGCATTGCAGTTCTCGCAAACGCCCGCGTGACGCAGGCCGCGACCAACGCCTGCAGCGCCGCCATGCGCGTCGCCTTCAACGGTGGAGCTGTCACCGGTTTGCTCGTCGTCGGGCTCGCCCTTTTGTCAGTCGGAATTTTCTACACCATCGCGAATGGCGCCATCGGCCACGACAAAGCTGTGCGCAGTCTCGTCGGCCTCGCCCTTGGCGCCAGTCTCATCAGTGTCTTCGCCCGACTGGGCGGCGGTATTTACACCAAAGCGGCTGATGTCGGCGCCGATCTCGTGGGCAAGATCGAGAGCGGCCTCGAGGAAGATGATCCGCGCAATCCCGCCACCATCGCGGACAACGTGGGCGATAACGTGGGCGATTGCGCGGGAATGGCGGCCGACGTTTTCGAAACATACGCGGTCAGTTTGATTGGCGCCATTCTCGTCGGCGCGCTCACCGTGGCCAATGCCCCAGCCGCGATCGTTTATCCTTTTGTGCTCGGCGGCATCTCCGTCCTCGGTGCGATCTGCGGAATCCTTTTCGTCAACGTCGCCGGCGGCAAACCTGCGAGCGTTCTCATGGGAGCCGTCGGCATGAGCGCGCTGGTCTCGGCCATTTTGTTCTGGCCGGCGACGCACCACCTTTTCCCGAATGGCGTGACCATCGGAGGCATTCTGCGTTCACCCACTGATCTTTATTTTGCCTCGCTCATCGGTCTGCTCATGACCGGCATCGTGGTCGTCATCACCAACTACTACACCTCCACGCGCTACCAGCCCGTGCAAAAAATCGCGCGCGCGTCCGAGACCGGCCACGCCACCAACATCATCGCCGGTCTTGCCATCGGCCAACATGCCACGGCGTTGCCGGTGGGATTCATCGGCATCGCGATTCTGTTTTCGTTCCATTTCGCCGGACTTTACGGCATCGCGATTGCCGTCATGGCCATGTTGTCGATGGCGGGAATCATTATCTCGCTCGATGCCTTCGGCCCCATCACCGACAACGCCGGTGGCATCGCCGTCATGAGCAATTTGCCCAAAAGCGTGCGCGCTGTGACCGACGAGCTCGACGCCGTCGGCAACACCATGAAAGCGGTGACCAAAGGTTACGCCATCGCCTCGGCCGGTCTCGCCGCGCTCGTGCTCTTCGGTTCTTACGTCGAGGAACTCAAAGCGCACGTCACACGCAATGGCGAGCCGTTCACCTTCCAGTTCTCGCTTACCGAGCCGAAGGTGATCATCGGCCTTTTCATCGGCGGATTGCTCCCGTTTATTTTCACCGCCTTCAGCATGGACGCCGTCGGAAAAGCAGCCGGCGCGGTCGTGCGCGAAGTGCGACGCCAGCTCACGGCCAAGCCGGGGATTTTGCGCGGCGAAGACACGCCCGATTATGGAACGTGCGTCGACATCGTGACCAAAGCGGCGCTCCGTGAGATGATCGTTCCGGCATTGTTGCCAGTCGTGTTTGTTATTTTGGTCGCTATCATCAAACCGCTCGGGCCGGTCGTTCTCGGCGGCTTGCTCGTGGGCACCATCGTCACCGGGCTTTTCGTTGCCATCGCCATGACCAGCAGCGGCGGGGCCTGGGACAACGCCAAGAAGTTCATCGAAGAAGGCAACTACGGGGGCAAAGGCTCGGCTGCCCATGCCGCCGCCGTCACCGGCGACACCGTCGGCGATCCCTACAAAGATACCGCCGGCCCCGCCATCAATCCGATGATCAAAGTGGTGAACATCGTCGCCATTCTCATCATCCCGATTTTCTTTTAAATCGGGACCGAAGCGGGTAGGCTGAACTGTTCATGGCAATCGAACCGCACGATTTTCAAATCGTTTCCACCACTCACACTCCGGTGTTGCAAAAGGCATTAGCGAAACCGGACGCGGGCGCGAACCCGTTCAAGATCGTGATCGATCCCAAGGTGCGAATGGATTTGCGCCGCGCACTGATCGATCTCATCGATTACCACGACGAGGCGCTGGCGGAGCACTTCGCTGAAGGCAAACTCGCGCTCGATTCCTACAAGGAATACATCGAGCTTTTCGCCCGCAGTTTGAAGGAGACGATGGAGAGCCGCGAAGGCGTTTCCTACCTGCTGCGCGCCGTCGGGTTTGATGTGCGACCCGATGAGATCAATCTCGATCCCGAACTGCGCTGGAAGAAAGGCGCGCCGGGCGCCTTTGGCAGAAGTCTGCTGTAGAAACACGGCCGTCTCGCGGAGCACAGCCGTCTCGGCTGTGCGGCCGGCGGGCGTCTCGCCTGCCGAGTCACCTAACGAGGTGTCGCTTGAATCAGCCTCGCTTTCTTCACTCGCCAGCTGCTCCACTGGAATCGTCTTTAGCACTTCCTTCCCGCGTTGCACCTGGTCATTCCCCATCAGCGTCGCCGCGTAAACCGCTCGCCACGCGGGCTGCGTTTTACTCCAATCAATCGGCGGGCCGTTGAACTGCGCGAGCGCCCGCTTCATTTTGGCAGACAAAGTTTTCGTTATTGCCGCCGTTGTTTAGCCCTTCCGCGTATAAGACGAAGTCCGTCGTAGTATCGCTGTCGTTTTTCAACCTTCCATACAGCGTACCCTTATTTCTCTCCGTAACCTGCTTGGTCATGCCGCAGTCGATTTGATTGCCACACGGGTCGGAAATGTTTCCTCCGCTCGGGTTGCAAACGCAACCGTCGTGGTCAAGAGCGAGGCCGTTATCGTCGCTATTGTCGCCTGCAAAGATACGAAGGTAATTTGGAAGACTTGGGTGCGTGCCGGAGCGCGCGTCCGTGTAACTTACCGCCTAGCTCGCGAGTGTGTCGTGGATATAGTGCGTCAGAGTCTTGCTGTAGATCGCGTTCGATGTGTCCAGAGCGGCTCATAGCCGAGATTCTCTCCGATCACCACGATGATCTTGTCATATGTCCCGGCCATTATCTCTGTTTGCGCAAAACTGCTCGCGGGGATTAGACACGTAAGCAGCGCCAATAGGATTAGGGGTGGAGCGGGTGAAATGAGACTGAAGAGAACGGTTGCGGAAAAAACGTGGCCGCGACTCTTCATGGCCCGGTCTCCGTCCCGATGAGAACGGTTCGTTGGGAAAAGGTCAAGCTAATTTGGCTGAGCGATCAGGGCAGAGCGAAGGCGTCAATGTGATGGCCCGTTGAGACATAGACGGTGCCGTTGGCGACGATGGGCTGAAAACCGAAATCCTCGCCATCGGGATCTCGCAGTTTTTTGAGCAACCTTCCGGTGGCGGCATCGAACATCATGAGCCTGCCGTGAGTCGCTGGGTCGCCGGTGTCACTCGCGGCAATATCATAAACGACCCCGTTGGCGACAGTGACGGTGCTGCGGGTTTCATCCGGCAGATCATTGCCCCACAAGAAGGCGCCGGTGCTTGCGTCGAAAGCAAGTAAGCCCGGGTCTTCTGAATTAACGAAAATCCTGCCCTCGGCGATGGCGGGGGTAGTGGCGTTAGTGACGGAAAAAACACCGCTTTGCCAGACAAGATGGCCGTCAGCGGCACTCAGCGCGTAAATTGCCGAGTAGCCGCCGACGTAAACTATGCCGTCAGCAATGGCGGCAGCCGATATTCTGAGATTGGACGCCTGAATTTGCTTACGCCAGATCTGGCCGGATATGATCCGGCGACTGGAAACCGCGTCTGGTGTAACAATGAAGGCGGCTCCATCGTTTCCGCGCCGGCAGTAGCGGGCGATACCGCCTTCATCACTAACGGAGACGCCGCCATGGCCGTGAGTCAATCCAAGGGCGCACTACGCTGGAGGTTCCCGGCTTTTGACGTCCTTGGTATTCACCTGACCAACACGCCCGCTGTTGCCAACGGCGTCGTCTTTGTCACCGGCGAAGGTTCCGTAGTCGCTTTGGATGGCATCACGGGGAGAAAGATCCGTTCGTATCGCCGCGGTATCTGCCTGACTTCTCGTCCTGAATGAGACGAGGAACGAACACGTGGCCGACCAAGGATCACTGATCCAAATGGGGAGACGATGAAGGCTTGGATTCTGCCGCTGGATCAATCAGCATCGCCTCTTCCGGCGAGAGTTGATTGCGTGGAATCGCCTGAAGCAGCCCGGCCGCGCGCGCGGTTTGCTCATTTTGCATCAATACCGCGGCGTAAATGGCGCGCCAGGCGGGTGGCGTTTTGGTCCAATCGATCGGTGGTCCGTTAAATTGGGCGAGCGCCCTGGCCGCGTCGTGCTGGCGTAAAGAGCCGAGCGCGGCCGTGACGCGAAACTCGAGCCGGTTTGGAAACTTACTCGCCAGCTCTTTCGCTTTCGCCGCGCTCTGATCAATGTCTCGTTCCAGTAATAAATTGTAATACAGCAGCCGATTCTGCGCGTCGGGATCGTTGCTTTGCAAGGCCAGCTGTTTCTCGGCTAGATTACGCGCGGCAGTGATGTCGCGTGTTTTCGCCGCCAGCCGCTGCTGACCCGCGAGCGCCACAAGCGCATACTCGGGCGCGCGCGCGAGTTGGTCGAACGCACGCAGCGCCGCCTCCGTCGCGCCGCTTTGCTCGGCAAAGTTGGCGACGAATTGCAGCTTTTGCGGGTCGTTAGCTGCGGCATCGATCGCTTTGCTCCAGTGAAATTCCGCATCGAGCGTCGCCCGCTGCTCCTGCGCGGCACGCGCGCGAAACGCCTCGATAATCGCCGGATCGAAACCAAGATGGGGCCGCGCCAGCGCCTCCTCGATTTCGCCCCAGCGTTTCAGCGTGGCCAAGGCATCGAGCCGCGCCAGCAAAAGCTCCCTGTTGCCCGAATCGAGCGGCGCCAGCTTGAGCACGCGCTCGGCCTGGCCATGAGCATTCAACCATTGCGCAACCGACAGACGCGTCTCCTGCTCGCGCGTCCACTTGGCGACGACATCATTATAAATCGTGGCAGCGTTTTCCGGATGCAAACGCAACTCAATGTCCGCCGCGAGCAGCGCATCAGCGACAGTGCGAGGCGAGTGCGAACGGACAATATCGAGCAGCTTGCCCAACTCGCCAGCGGACAGCTCGGGCGCGCGCGAGAGCGCCTGCACCGCTGCCACTTTCGTCCTTCCGCCGCTGTCGACCAGCTTCCATAAAATCTCGCGCGCTTCCTTCCGCTCTTCCGGTTTGGCCGATCCTGCTAAGATTTGAGCTAACCGCGCCTGCGCACTGTCGTCTGCGGGCGCGCGTTTCGCCGCCAGTCGCGCGTACTCGAGCGCGCGCGCCGGATTACCCGTGATCTCCGAATACTGCGACGCCAGTTCCAGCGCGTGCGTGCTGGGATTTCCTCGAAGCAGTTCGTCGATGACTTTTTGCGCCGGCGCGAACATGCCCGCACGAAGCAGCGCGGCCGCATAATCTTCCCGATCTTCCGCGGTCGCGCCCGACGAAGCAGCGACTTGCTCCCACAGCGCGAGTGCTTCAGCGTGATGCAGCTTGGTCGCGAGCAAGGCGGCGCCGCGTAAGGAATGATAACCGAATGGATCCAGCTTCAGCGCCGCGCGATAGTTGACCGCCGCTTCGCCGAGCTGTCCTTGCTGCACGAGCCGTTCCGCTTCGGCCGAGAGCGCATCGGCTCGTCGCGCTTTGAACCAATGATATGCCGGCTTGGCCGCAAGCATCACGCCGACAAGCAGCACCGCAGCCACGATGACGCGGCGGCGGCGCTTCGCTGCGCGATGCCTGCCACGTCGCGGCGCCGATTCATCAGCCATCGCCGGGCTGATAATGGAAAAGGGCGCGCAAAATCGCAAGCGCGCGCTGCGGCTCCGGCGGCCGGCGCGCGTCGCCCGCGATGACGCAGGAGACGATCTCGGTGGCGGAGCGGCGTTTTCCTTCCAGATTCAACGCCGGGGGCGCCGCCGCGGCACGCAGTACCTGATCCGGTTGATAATCGAGCGGAACCGGATCGCCATTTCGCCATACGCCCCAGAGCTGAAGCGCCTCGATCTCCCCGCGGTGAAAACGGAAGACGTAAAGCTGCACGTCGCGGCCGGACAAATTCACCGTCACCGGCTCAGGACCGCCGGCGCTTTGCCAACCAACGCCGGGCATGCAGATGTCGGGCCGATGCACGAGGACGAAGCGATTCCACGGGGAAGGCTTCCAGAAGAAATGGTAACTCTCCGCGTAACCGAGTCGCGGATCGCGCACGCGAATGGCTTCACCGCTGCTCGGGTGCAGCTCGTCCCAGACATCGCGCGGTAGCTCGATGCGGCTTAGCGCCACGTCGCCGTCATCGCGCAGGGAAAAAAATGCGCGCGTTTGCGTGCGATCGCGCGCCTCAAGCCGGGCCGAGGTGATCTGCGCGGCGGCAACTCCCAGAATCCCCGCGATCAAGAGCGCAGCCGCCGTACCTGCGAGGCCGCCGGTAAAATTGCGCGTGAATGCGGACCAGCGCTCCGCCATTTTCGCAAATCCAAATGGCGCGGTCGTAGTCGCGCCTGCCAAGCCGTAATCGGGCGAAGGCTGGCGTCCGCGCAATAACCGGCCACAAAGCCAGATCGCCACCACCATTGCGGTCACGACCAGGCTGCCGGTGAGATCGTGAATCTTTTCGACGGCCGCGATGCCGTGCCACTCGGCCTGAAGCGAGAGAACAAAGGTGCGGATGAGATTGGTGCCGAGTGCGAGCGCGATAGCGATGAGAAGTAGGGCGACGCGCTTGAGCGGACGGAGCCAGAACCACTCGCCCATCGCCAGTCCAAACATAATGCCGGACTGGAGCGAGCGAATCCCGCTGCACGCTTCGGTGATTCCGACTACTCCGTTGCGCAAGGTGATGGCGCCGCCTGCCGTTTGCGCGGAAATCCCGCACAGATGCAGCAGCATCGTCGTCGCCGCGGCCACGGTATTCATCAAGCCGGCGGTGATCGGTTGCTCAAAGCGGGGCGGCCACGGCACCGCGGTGAGGAAGAAAAGAACCGGGAACAATTCCGCCGCGAAAAGACTCCTTCCGCCCGCGAGCCAGCAAATGGCGAGTGTGAGCACTACCGGAAACAACGCGATGAGCCAGGTGACGATCATCGGATGGAGCACTTGCTCGCGGGCGAATTCGAGGCCGAAGAAAACCGGCGCGAGAACAAGCAGCGCGATCGCCGCCCACACAGGGATGGCGACGGCGGAGCGATCAACGCTGGCACTATTCGCCAGGGCGAATCGGCGGGCGGCAAAAACCAGCGTGAGCACAGGAACGATCCAACCGTAGGAATAATTGGGATTCCCGCGCCAATGTTCCGCGCAGCTCCAGATCGCCCAGCTCCAGGCTGCGATCAGGAGTGCGATTGTCGATGTCCGCCCGAACTTCACACGTGGAAGTGAAGCAAGAATCGGAGACGGCCCAAATGCTTTGGCTGCGATAGTGCGGCGGTGCTGCCGTAAGGCATTGAAGCTGCCCCGAAAGCTTTCGCGGCAGCTACACGTTTCGCCTCCGCGTCGCAGGTATAATGGAGCCACTCGATGGCGGCTCCTGTTGCTACCCCCCAAAAAAGGGCATTGACTTCATCGCCGGAAACTGGCGAACTGTAGTGGTTTTCACCACAATGAAAAAATCGATGCTGGCGTTTGTTGCGGCAGGGTTGGCGGCGGCGGCGACCGCGCGCGCCGACATTATTCCCACTCTCGACACAGTCAGCGCCACCGGCGCGTCTGATTTCACCTGGAGCTACCGCGCGACCCTCACCCAGGACGAGAACGCCGTCGCCACTGGCAGCAACGGCGGCGATTATTTCACCATTTTCGATTTCGGCGGCTTCGTTCCTGGTTCCAATTCGCAACCTGCCGGCTGGACATTCTCCTTCAGTCTCCTCGGCACCACTCCGCCCAAAGTGACGCCGAGCGACGATCCCGCCATCTATAATCTTACCTGGCACTACACCGGCGGGGCCGGTTTGCCTGATGAAATCGTCGGGCCGGTGAACCTCGGATTGTTCTCCGCCGAATCGACCACCGAACAGTTGCGGCTCGGCGAATTCGCCGCTGAGGCCACGAAAAACACCGGGCCATTCTCCGGCACACCGGTCGACAACATCGGCAGCGTCGCGATTCCCATTCCGGAAATGTCCGCGCTTTTGCCGATGATCGGCGTCTGCGGCTTGGGCGCGATTGGCCTGGCGAGCTCGTGGCTGCGCCGGCGCAGCGCGCGTTAGCCTTTTTTCAGTCACGACGCGCGGCTCGCGGGGACGCTCGCCCTCCCCTTCGGGAACCGCGGTCGATCGCCTCCCGAGGCGAGCGCATTGGGAGGGCGAGCGTCCGCGCGAGCCGTGCCACCATTCTGCTCCGCGCCGCAACCTGCCGCGTCCGCCTTCGAAAAATTCTTTGTCCGTTCCCGCGCGCATGTAAAATCGCCCCCAAGCATGACCGCACCGCCCTGCACCCGCATCAAATTCTGGGGCGTCCGTGGTTCCATTCCCACCCCCGGCGTGGGTACTGTCCGTTACGGTGGCAACACCAGTTGCGTGGAAATTCGCGCCGAAGGCGAAATCATCATCCTTGATGCCGGCTCCGGCATTCGTCTGCTTGGCCAATCGCTCCAGCAAGAGTTCGGCTCCGCCCCGATCAATCTCTCGCTCCTCATCTCACACACCCATTGGGATCACATCCAAGGCCTGCCATTTTTCCTCCCAGCTTACGGCCCTCAGAATCAACTCCGCGTTTTCGGCTATGACGGAACACGGGCGCGGCTCGGTGAAATTCTCGCCGGCCAGATGGAAACACCGTTCTTCCCCGTCAGCATGGCTGAATTGCCAGGCAAGATTGAAATCGAAGAGCTGCACGACATGGATTTCCAAATCGGCAAAGTCGGCGTGCGCGCGAAATTCCTTAATCATCCCGGCGTCTGCGCCGGCTACCGCATCTTCACCGGCGCAGGATCGGTCGCCTACATGCCCGACAACGAACCGTTCGAGCAACTCGATGAACAACTGCTCAACCGCGGCGCCGGCAACACCGGTCATCAGTACAAATTGCCCGCCCAGGAGCGCGCTGATCTCGTCGAGTTTTTGCGCGGGGCCGATCTGCTCATCCTCGATGCGCAATATACCGACGAGGAATACCAGAGTCACATCGGCTGGGGCCATGGCTCCCTCAGCAGCGTCGTCTCACTGGCCGCCGACACCGACGCCAGGCGCCTCATTCTATTCCATCACGACCCGAACCACGATGATGCCACAGTGGACAAACTGGTCGAGAAAGCTCGGATGCAGATGGCGCAATTGGGCAAATCCATCACCGTGGAAGCGGCGCAGGAAGGAAGCGAGGTAATCCTGCAGCCGCAGACGCCCGGTCACGCGTCGCCGGGTTGAAAACGGCCAGCGCGCGCCTAAGATTCAACCGCGATTGCCTCGTGGTGTAACGGTAGCACCAGAGATTCTGGATCTCTTTGTCTAGGTTCGAATCCTAGCGAGGCAGCCAATCATCGCGTCCTAAAAGGCGATGGCGGCGGCGACGACCACGCTTGGAGTGAAAACGTTGTAGCCGCGCGGGCCCACCGTCGAGAAGTTGCCGATGTAAGATGCAGTCGCGGCCACGGTAACGTAATGGATCGGCGTCCAGCTCAGCGTGCTTCCTACCGTCAGGTTAAGATCTTTGCGCGACGATTTCACCGGATCGTTAGTATAGAATTGCAATTCCGGCCTGAGGAAGGCGGTGAACTGCACGTTGCGCGCGATACTATAGATGCCGGCGGCGCTGAAGTAGGGACTGATTCGGTCGTAGGTAGAAGGTTCGCCTTGTCGCCAGTAGCTCCCGGCAGTCACCGCAAAGTAGATGGGTAATTGCGATAAGTTCATGACATGCGTCGCGCTAAAGTTAAGTAGCCCGAACTTGTAGAACTCGCCGATGCTCGGATGCTGCGAGTAGAGTCGAGAGAACGAATAGGAAGCATCAACGAACCAGCGATCGTCCGGCGTCAGATCATACTTCAGGTCGAGAAGCACACTTTGCGAATCGAAGTCCAGCTCTGAAACATGGTCGTAACGGAACCAGTTCTGCTCGAAAGTAAGTCGGGGCGTAAAATCGCGCGTCGCATAAGGCACGAAGGAAGCATCTACCCGGCCGTTCCAGAAGAAGGCGCTCTCCCGATTATCCTGAGTCAGGAAAGCATTGCTGGTAAAGTTGAGTGACTGGTTGGTGCTGAAGCTGAACATCTTCGGCCGCGGTTGACGCAGGACCACGCTAATGTCGCCCAGCTCCGGATCACTGACGGGCGCGGCCAAAGGCTGCTGTTCGATCGGCGTCAGGTCACGGTTGTAGATATCCTGGGTTTCAATCCGCGCCGCCTCTTCCTGGGCAAAGGCAGATGCAGAGGCCGCCAGCAAAAACGTAGCTACAACTCCAGAAGGTAAGCGCATAAGAAAATATCGTAGAATTAACCACCGGAAGGAACCTGCACCACCACATTCGAGCTATTCTGCTGCGGCGCCACTGTGCCGGTGAGAACCTTGGTATGCCCATGGTAAGACACCCGGAGAGTGAATGGATCAGATGCATTTGGAGTAGCAAAACTGTTGACAAAGAAAGTATAGGAGCCGCCAGATGGTGTCCCCGTGACGGCGATGTTCTCCACCCGATGTGCCGGGGGCGCGTCGATGATGCCGCCGCGGTTGTCGTGATCCAGCACAGCTGTTGCTTTGCCATTGTTAAACGTGACTGATGGATTGCCGAAGTAGACCTGCTGCTGATCAGGTAAAGTAAGGTATAGATCCAGATCAGCTGAAGTATCCCAGACGAGCTGGCCGCGAATAACACCTGTGCCGCCAACCGGGATAAACCCGCCGTTGCCGCCACCGGAACTACTCGCGGCCTGGCTAAGCGAAGCTACGCTGGCATCAAACGCTCCTCGTGTTGGCGAAGTATATCCGGTCCAGGCGATGTGACTGGACACGCTGACGTTTGTCGCCTCAATAAAGCCGCGCCGCGTGTCCTGCTCGTAAGCAGCGACGGCACGATCCAATTCAGCCGCGTTCGGCAGCGGGCGACTGAAGCCGGTGACGAGTGGCGAGGTCTGCAGGAAGCGCGGAATATCGAACTGCACGATGACCGGCCGACGCCCCGGCTGCGCAATCAACATGTCGCCGGCGCCGAGCCGAAAATTCATTGTCTGCTCGCGGCCGTTTTTGTCCCGCCAATGCGCCCCGCCCACGAGCTTGCCCTCCAGCATTCCGACCATTGTGGTCGATTCGCCTTTAGTTACCGGGGCACGTTTCACAGCCTTTACGCCTGTCATCGGCACATTGGAGATAAAGCCGGTCGAGCCGGTAATCGCAGCTGTGATCGCGCCGGAACGCAACTCGATGGCGCCGGAGTTAGTCGGTTTCGAGAAAAGCACCGCACCCCGGGTGAAGGAGAGAGCACGCGCTTGTGCGTCGAAAGAGAAAATGGAGTTCGAGCCGAGACGCGCGAGAGTGAGATCCGTAAACTCAAGCTCGGCGCGCGATTCGCTGCCGGTGCGAATGACGTTCTCATTGCGCACGATCGCGCCCTGGGCGGCAGGCTTCGCTTCCGCATTTAAACTCGGTGCGACGGTAACGACGTTGACCTTCTGTCGCACCACCGCCTGAGAGAGATCAGCGGCATTAGCAGCAAGAGAGGTGGCGAGCACACTAAGAACTGTCGCGAGGATACAGTGCAGCTTCGGCATGCGGCGATGAAAACAGGAGCCGCGCCGGCGTCAAGCTGTTTTGCAAATACATTTTGCACAGCGGAAGGCGTTTGCTACTAAACGCCCGTGAGAAAAACGGCCAGCCGTCGCAGAATCCATGGCCTGATCTGCGCCGCGACCGGGCTTGTCATCGCGCTCGTGCTTTGGCTTGAACAACGCGGCGTAATTCAGGGGACACTGACGAGCTGGGAATATCGCTTACGCGATTTTTTCACCGTCACCGGTCGCTTTAATCTACCGGATGACCAGCTCGTTTTTGTCGGCATCGACAGCTCCTCGCTTTCCATTTCGCAGCTGGATCTAACTAGCCTATACGCTGACGTTGCTCCAGAGACTCCGGAGTATCGCGCGCTCAATTTGATGAGCGTGGGCTGGCCCTGGTCGCGTGAAGTTTATGCGCTGCTCAGTGAGCGACTACTCCAGGCCGGGGCCCGTGGAGTAGTTTTCGATCTACTTCTGCCCAAGGCCGGATTGGGCGACGATGAACTGCGCGCGACATTACAGAAGTTCCGCCAGCAGATTGTTATCGGAAGTAATCTGGTGGAAGAAAACCTTGGATCGCGACGACAAGCTCCGCGAATCGATCTTGCTTCGCCAACAATCCTTCCAGGCGCTCAGCCTGATGACCGCAGCATCGGTTACGTCAACTTCTGGCCGGGGTATCACGGAGTGGTCCGCGCGGCGCAATTCGAGGTTGATCCACGAATCTTCATGTCAGCTACTCCACCGGCAGCACTGGCCAGGCGCGGGGCGGCTATGCTTGGTGTCACTCAGCTGTCCCATCCATTTGAGTTAAAGCCGTTCCGCTATAGCGGGCCTCCCGGAACTTTCATTCCTATTCCTCTTTACCAACTTTTCGTGCCATCCTACTGGGAACGGAACATCGGCGCGGGGGTGACGGTGCGCGACAAGCTTGTCCTGGTGGGACCTTACGGAAACTGGACGCACGATGAACATAGCACGCCCTTCGGGCAAATGCCGGGACCGGAGCTTCATCTCAACGCGATCAACGCGCTTCTCCATCAGGCATTCCTGCAGGAATGGCCGCCGTGGAGCGGCTATGCCCTGGTTGCGCTTCTCGCCGGGATCGCCTGGCTTTTTAGTACGCTCATCCAAAGAATGCCACTGCGGCTGGTTAGCTTCGCCATTGCCGGATTTGTTTATCTATTACTCGTTAAGCTGGCCTATGACTACGCCTCGCGGATTATTGTAGCTATTCCGCCGGTGATGACGCTGGCTATCTCAGGTCTGGGCTCCCTTGTCTATGATTATGCGCAGGAGACGCTGGAAAAACTGCGTATTCGACGCACGCTCGAATCCTACGTCTCGAGGGATGTTGTTCGCGAGGTGCTCGATAATCCGAAGAGTTATCTCCGTTCGCTTGGAGGTCAGCGCACCTCGGTTGCGATCATTGTTACCGACTTGCGTGGATTCACGACAATGTCCGAGCAGATCGAATCGACCCAGCTGGTAAGCCAGCTGAATGAATACTTGTCGGCCATGGTGGAGGATATTTTCGCCTGCCGGGGATCGATCGATAAGTTTATCGGCGACGCCATTCTCGCGGTGTGGGGACATGTCAATAGCGCCGGAGCAGCCGGCGATGTGCGCAATGCCGTCGAAGCAGCGTTGAAAATGCGACGCACGCTGAGGCAGCTCAATGCGGTGTGGACCGGTCGAGGTCTGCACCCGTTCGAGATGGGTTGCGGGCTCAACTATGGTGAAGTGGTGTTCGGTAACATCGGCTCCACGCGCAAGATGGAGCCAACGGTCATCGGTGACACCGTTAATGTCACGTCGCGTTTGGAAGGACTGACCAAAGACTACGGTCGTTATCTCCTCATGGGTGAAAAGGCGGCCGAACTACTCGGGAGCTCGTATACTCTCCAGTTGGTCGATCGCGTCGTCCTTAAAGGCAAGACACAACCGGTGCGCATTTACACTGTAGCAGATGAGCTTGACTCAAGTGCGCGCGAGTACCTCCAGCGTTACGAAGAAGCTCAGGTTAACTATGCGGCTGGCAATTTCCTGGAGGCTGAACTACAATTCCAGCGATGCCACGAACAATGGCCGGCTGATCGGCTTTCCGAACTTTACCTGGAACGTTGCCGGTCACTCATCGAATCCCCTCCGCAGGGAGACTGGAACGGGGTTCACATAGCTGAGCACAAGTGATCAGGCGGTCGGTTTCTCGTTAGCGCGGCGGGTGCGGAAAAATTGTTGCAGCAATCCGGCGCACTCGTCTCCCAACAGACCGCTGCTGATATCGCAGCGGTGGTTGAGCGACGGCATTTGCAGCAAGTTGATCACACTTCCAGCGGCGCCGGCGCGTGCATCAGCGCAACCAAAAACAACCCGGCGCAGACGCGCGTGCACGACCGCGCCAGCGCACATCGGACAGGGTTCTTTGGTGACGAAGAGCTCGCAATCAAGGAGCCGCCAGTCGCCAAGCGCGGCAGATGCCTGGGTGATGGCGAGAATCTCGGCGTGGGCGGTGCCGTCCTTAAGCAGTTCCACCTGGTTATAGCCGCGGCCAATGACGCGGCCATTCTTTGCTACGATCGCGCCGACCGGCACTTCGCCGGCGGCGGCAGCTTTGCCCGCGAGCCGCAAGGCTTCGCGCATGAGAGAGCGGTCATCCTGCGCCAGTAAGTCCACGAGGCGACAATAGCGTTTTGCTTTACAAATGCGACGCGGCTCTGGCATTCTGGCGCGGTGCGTTTCCGCTTGGCGAGCCGTTGGGAGCAAAATTGGGGACGGGACGGCGCCCGTCCCTCCAGGAGGAGGAAGCATTGCAAGCTCGCCATTGCGTTGTGTCTGATTGCGCTCACGGCGCAGGCGCAGGAACAGGAACGCAAACTCGTCGATCGTTTGCTCGAGCCAAATACGACACTGGAGAATTCGGCGCAGCACAAGCAGTTCAATGGTGCCGGCGCGGTGACAGCGAAGTCTGCTTCCACGCGCGCCTATTACGTTTCGAATAAGGAGCTGGCCAAAACGTTTGCCGGGACCCGCGAGTTCACCACGCGCCCGTATTCATCGCGCGCGTTCGCCACCAAAGATGCGACTCTGCCGGCGGCGCCTCGCACCAAGACCTTCGCCACTCAAAACGCCCGCGGCGTATCCTCCGCGCGCGAGGCGGCCAAGGGCTATGACACGCGCAAGTTCGCCGGCACTCGTCGTTTCTGGAACGGGGTAAGAGCCAGCAGGCGCTTCACGCCCAGGACCGCCCGCTCTCCATCGACGACGTCCGCGAACTGCTAAATAAGAACAAGTAGATTGTCGCCGCGCGCTGGTTGCTTGTAGCTTGCGCGAGCATGTCCCTTACCCAATCACTCGCGCCGCTCGTCCGCGGCGCGGCCCAAATCATCAGCGAAGCGGAACTCGCGCAGAAGCTGGCCGCGGGTCGGCCGCTGCGGGTAAAGCTCGGCGTTGATCCCACGAGCGCCGACATTCACCTGGGCCATTCGCTTCTCCTGCGGAAGCTGCGCGATTTCCAGGAGCTGGGGCACCACGCGATCCTCATCATCGGCGATTTCACCGCGCTGGTAGGCGATCCGAGCGGGCGTTCAGCGACGCGGCCGCAGCTTTCCCGCGAAGAAGTGCAGGCCAACGCGCAGACCTATCGCGAGCAGGCGTTCAAGATTCTGGACGAAAGCCGCACCGAAATTGTCTATAACAGCGAATGGCTAGCGAAGTTCACCTTCGAAGAAGTGATTCGGCTGAACAGCGCGGTCACGCTCCAGCAGTTACTTCAGCGCGAAGATTTCCGGGCGCGGATCAAGAACGAGCAGCCGATTCACGCGCACGAAATCCAATATCCGATGATGCAGGCCTACGACTCGGTGATGGTGAAAGCCGACGTCGAACTGGGCGGCACTGATCAGCTCTTCAACATTCTGCTCGGGCGCGAGCTGCAGAAGGACAGGGGGCAGCCGCTGCAGGTGGCATTGCTAATGCCGATCCTCGAAGGGCTCGATGGCGAGAAGAAGATGAGCAAGAGCCTGGGCAATTACATCGCGCTGAATGATCCGCCGCCGGAGATGTTTGCTAAATTGATGAGTATTTCGGATGAATTGATGGCGCGCTACTACGAGCTGCTGCTTGGACGCGAATTGCCGCGCGAGGAGCATCCGCTCGAAGCAAAGAAGCAGCTGGGATGCGAAATTGTCGCCACCTACCACTCGCGCCAGGCAGCCGATCACGCACGTGACGAATGGACGACGCGCTTCAGCAAAAAGGATCTTGATCATGCCGAACTCACAAGCTTCCCGGCACAGACAAGTGATCTGGTCAGCATCGTCGTTGCGGCTTTCGCTGCGCTCGGCGCGAAGAAGTCGCGAACGGAAGCGAGTCGCTTAATCAAACAAGGCAGTGTGCAACTCGATGGCGAAAGGTTGACCGATTCAAAAATGCGCGTCGAGCTCGCCACCGGGCAGATTTTGCGCCTGGATAAAACGCACGCAGTGCGTGTTGCGTAACTCAGGCATCCTGCCTGAAATTTCAGGCGGGCTTCCAGCCTGCAATGGCAGCATCGCAGGCAAGGATGCCCGCGCGACCATGAGGCAAGATGCCAGAGTTACGGTAGCGCCGGCGGAGCATCGCAGTGACGAGTACAAAGTAAGGGCGCGATTTGTCCCGAAATCGCGCCCTTTCTCTCTGACCCCTACGCTGTTGCTGTCTCGAGCATCGGCGACATCGGCGCCGGCTCGGGATAGGGCGCGGCGATTCCCTCGAAATGGGAGCGGATGCTGCGCAGCTCAGAACTAACAAAAGCATCGACGAAGCGGAAACGCC
>JBBPYF010000099.1:0-6836 GCA_038200165.1 Chthoniobacterales bacterium
GACAAAAACCCATCTGCTCGAGCTTTACACCTCGGAAGGATGCAGCAGTTGTCCGCCCGCGGAAGCCTGGCTGAGTAAACTGAAAGATAATCCGCGGCTCTGGCAGGACTTCGTGCCAATCGCTTTTCATGTCGATTACTGGGATCGGCTTGGCTGGCGCGATCCGTTTGCGTCGAAGGAATGGACGGCGCGGCAATACGAATACTCCGCGCGCTGGAAAAGCGGCAGCGTTTCCACGCCCGGCTTCGTCCTCGATGGGCGCGAGTGGCGCAACAGCAGCGTTCCCGGTACTGCATCGGAAACGCCGGGGGTCTTGAAGCTTTCTTCGACGGACGGAGAGACGGCGCGTGTTTCTTTTCAGCCGGCCAATGGCAAGGCGCGCGCGCTTGATCTACACCTCGCGCGGCTCGGATTCGATCTGACCACCAATGTCAAAGCCGGCGAAAATAGCGGCCGCAAACTACTGCACGATTTTGTCGTGCTCGGACTCAAGACGGAAAAGATGCCGGCAGGAAAAGCGGAAGTGCGCTTGCCGGAAGCCGGCGTGCAGCCCGTGGCGAATACGCGCGGCGCGCTCGTCGCGTGGGTGACGGAACCGGGCCAGATCGAGCCGATCCAGGCGGTCGGCGGCTGGCTGCGATGACGCCTATCTGCGAGTACGCATTCAGCACGCTAAACGGACCAATCGTCTGGGGAGCGCACGCGCCTCGCGTGCTGGTTTTGGCGCCTCGCCGAAACAGGCTTTCACTGCGCGGCGTTGGCACCCGGAAAAGTTCGCGACGGCGGGGCGCCGCCGCCAGCACGCGAGGGCGCGCGCGCTCCCCAGAATGCTGCACGGCCGCCAGTCGTGAATCATCATGCCTACCCAAACCAGTTTAGAGCGCCGAGGACAATGACGCCGATCCGCGATTACGCTCTCATCGGCAATTGCGAAACCGCGGCCTTGATCGGGCCGCAGGGCGATATCGATTGGCTTTGTTTGCCGGCCTTCGATGCCGGTTCGGTTTTCGCCGCGCTGCTCGATCGAGAGAAAGGCGGCAGCTTTGCTCTCGCGCCGGTGAAGCCATTTCGCGTCGAGCGCCAATATCGCAAGGACAGCGCCATTCTCGAGACGCGCTTCTTTACTGAAGAAGGTGTCGTTAGGCTAACGGACTTTTTCGTGCTCGCGCGCGCCCGCAAGGCGCGTTTCTATGACTTCACCACTTTGCATCCGACCCGCAAACTGGTGCGCCTGCTCGAAGCCGAAGACGGCGCGCGCGTGGCCATGCGCATGCGCGTGAGCGCGCGGCCATCGTATGCACGGAAACCAGCCTCCTGGCAGCGCCGGCACGACGGCGGATTCGGGATCGATGAGGCGGCTTTTTTTAGCAATGTGCCGATCGAAATGAGCGGCGACGACTTATCAGGCAATTTCGTCGTCGCGCCGGACGAACCGATCTACGCGGTGCTCGACTACAGCGACGATCAGCGCTGGCCCGATCTCGCGGCGATTCGCGAGTGGCTGCGGGTAACGACCGCGTTCTGGCGGGAATGGAATCTCTTCAATTATTATCGCGGCCCGCATCAGGAGATCGTTAGGCGCGGCGCGGTGACTTTGAAATTACTCACCTACGCCGCGACCGGCGGGTTTGTCGCCGCGCCGACTACTTCGCTTCCCGAAAAAGCGGGCGGGGAATTGAATTGGGATTATCGCTACACCTGGTTGCGCGACACCGCGCTTTTCATTCAAACGCTTTTCGGCCTCGGCTACTCCGGCGAAGCGAGCGCTTTTCTTAACTTCGCGGTTAAGAAATGGATGGAGCGCAAAGGGAATGACGAAGCGCCTAACGAGCAATCGAGTGTCGATGTCCTCTACCCGGTTTGCGACACGCCGATCCCGCCCGAAGCCAAGCTCGACCATCTCGCCGGTTACGCCGATTCAAAACCGGTGCGCCTCGGCAATGCCGCGCTCGGGCAATTTCAGCTCGATAATTACGGCCACATCCTCCAGTCCTTCTTTTTCTTCCGGCACACCGGTGGCAAGATCGATGGCGATAAGCGGAAGATGCTGACCCGCCTGACGGACGAAGCGAAGCGCTTCTGGCGCCGCGCCGATAACGGCATTTGGGAAGTGCGGGAAACGAGCCGGTTCACTTATGGAAAAATCATGTGCTGGGTTGCGTTGCAGCGCGCGCGCGAACTTCTCGGCGACGAGGATGGAGGGCTGACGAAAGTCTGCGCGGAAATCCGCGACGAGGTCTGCGCGCACGCTTTGGTGACCAAAAACGGCGCGCGAATTCTCTCCGAGAAAATGGACGCAATCTCCCTCGACGCCTCGAGTTTGCTCGCCTTCACCACCGGTTTTCTCGATGTGCCGACGGCCAGGTCGACCCGCGAAGCGATTGAGCGCGAGCTGGGACGCGGCCCGCTGTTTTACCGGACGGAAGGGAAGCCGGGAAAGGAGGGCGCGTTCCTGATTTGCACCTTCTGGTGGATAAATCATCTCATCCGTGAAGGTCATCTCGCGCGCGCGGAAGAGATGCTCGAGCGCATGATCAAACTCGCCAGTCCGCTGGGTCTCTATTCCGAAGAGATCGATCCTGAGAGCGGTGAATTCCTAGGGAATTTCCCGCAGGCGTTCTCGCACCTCGGATTGATTCAAAGCATTTTGAATCTCGACGGCGCGAAAAAGAAACGGGGCTTCTCCGCCTTGCCCGATGACGAAAAATTCAAACGCAGCGTAGGACCGACCATCGGATTGAAAGGCGTGATCGCCGGATTGTTCCGCGTGCCGAAGACAGCCGTGCTGTTTTTCTCCAAGGCATCCAAGTGGCGCGACTAGACGCGTTCCCTCTGGAATCGGCGCACGAAACGGCGATCGAGCCAATCCTTGAGCAGAAAGGCCCAGCGACCGCGCATCACAAATCTGCCGCGCGTCAGCACGCCGGTGCCGTCGCCGAGATTCAGAATGAGCAGATAGCGCTTCTGCGGTTTGAATCTCTTCAGCGGCTGTCCGGCCAAATAGGAAAGTAAATTCGCGAATCAGGCAAAGGGTGGAGGGGAATATTTTTCGCACCGGTGTCTCCTATCCCTGGAAAAAGGAACACGACACCATGAAATTGACCGCATATCTATTCGCCGCCGCGCTGGCTCTAGCCGTCACGGCCCCTGCGCAGGAAAACGCGCCGCAACCCGCAGCCAAACCTATGAGCGACAAAATTGAAAAGACCGACGCCGAGTGGAAGCAACAGCTCACCCCCGAGCAATACCATGTCCTGCGGCAAGAGGGCACCGAGCGGCCCTTTGCCAGCGAACTGAACAAAGTGCACGACCACGGCATCTTCAAATGTGCGGCGTGCGACAAAGAGCTCTTTAGCTCGGATGCGAAATTCGATTCGGGCACGGGCTGGCCAAGTTTCTCCCAGCCGATTTCAAAAGACGCGGTCGATACCAAAGTGGACAAATCATTCTTCTCGACCCGGACCGAAGTGCGCTGCGAGCGCTGCGGCGGCCATCTCGGACACGTCTTCGATGACGGCCCGAAGCCGACGGGCCTGCGCTATTGCATGAACGGCGTCGCGATGAAGTTCGAGAAGCAGCCGTAAGACCGGGCTAGCTCTTCGCCTTGCGCGGCGGCAATTCCTCGATTCGGGTCAAGTGAAGGATTGCGAGTTCCTTGACTCGACCCTCGGCGCTCTGCGATGGGGCTCTTCCTGGAATGCCGACGAAAACTCGGCCGCCAAAAACCCATGCGAATTCCGGGTGAGGCACATCGTGACGCGAGCCATCCGAAAGAAACAGTCGGAAGGGCTGAAACGGCTTCTTACTTAGGAGCTCTCGTATGCGACCGGCGGTAATCATAGGTGCGCGTAAATGCTCACACGGGCGGCCAATTTGGTAAAGGTCCAAACCCTGATGGCCGCCCGGAAACGCAATTGTAGCCGGGGCTGACTGTCTGCAGCGGCGGAGCTACATCGACGAACAAAGGGTCCCCCTGTAGCCGGGGGCGTTGACCCCGGCGGGTTAACGAGTGGTAAGGTTCCACACTGCCGGGGTCCGCGCCCCCCTAACCGCACAACCGCGCCGCGAGCCACATCGCGAGCGGGGGCGCGACGAAATAAATCCACATCGCTTTCCAGCTTTTTGCCGGGATGGCGGAGGCGACGCTGCGCGCCGGATTCAAACTCATCCCGGAGAGAGGCGATTCGAAGGTGATGTAAACGCACAGGAGAAATCCGGCGAAGTAACCGAGCGATGGTTTGAGCAAATCGCTGTGATAAACGAGCCGCAGCGTCGCCAAGAGAATGAAGGAGATGACGAACTCGGCCGCGAACGCCCCCGCAAGGCCCGGCTTGCCGGGCTCGGTCACGACAAACTTCACTTTCTTGTGCTGGCTCGCTTTCCAAAAAGGCGCCGCCGCTAGCAGCACACCCGATAGTCCGCCGAGGAATTGCGCGACGATGTAGAAGAATGCGTCCCAAGGTTGAATGCGATGCAAGTAAAGCATCGCAAGCGTGACCGCGGGATTGAACTGCGCGCCCGATTGCCGGCCCCACGTGCAGTAAATCAGGATGACGACCGTGATCCCAATTCCAAGTCCGAAAAAAAATCGGCGCAGGAGCGAAGAAGCGATCGCCTTGTGCACACGCGAGCGCGGATATTCGAGCACGAGCGAGAGGCCCAGGGCTACGATCATGAAGATGCCCAGCTCCGCGCCTTCCATCAGATAACGCGGCCAGTGTCGGCGGAAAGCTTCAATCGCATATTCGCTGCGCGCCGCTCCGCTTGGTCTTTGCTCAATCGCGAAAGCGTGGCCGTCCGGATCGGAGCGTTCGCCGACGAGATCGTATCGCGTCGTTAAGAGATCGACCTGCCAATGCGACAAGTCGTTAGGCGAAGATGTTTCGCCAAGAATTTCTGTGGAACCCGGCGCTTGGTATTGCAGAAGCTCGAGACCCGGACCTTTGGTGCCGCGCAAGCTGGTGATGCGGACACGCGCGCCAGCGACCCCGCTCAGCAGCTCCTGTTCGCCCCCGTAGTTGAAACTGTTTCCGATAACGTTGAAGCCAAGTTCGTCGCGGTAGAATGCGACGCTGCGTTTCATCTCCGTCACGACGACCGCGGAGTGATCGATCCCGCGAAAAAGCGCGCCATCGTGGCGATGCCAGCGCGGTTCGCCTTTGTTCGACGGGAAGGAAATCAACTCGAGGAAATGACCGTCCGGGTCGCGGAAGTAGAGCGCGCGGATCTGAGCGGAATCGAAATTCCAATCGGGCAAAGTTTGCACGCCGGCGGAAACGATGCGGGCCTCGTGTTTCTGGAGTTGCGCATAAGCCGCATCAATATCGCCGACGACGATGGCGAGGTGTTGAAACGATTGGTCGTTAGACGGAAGATCGCGCGGAATGGGGCGGCCACGCGTCGCGGGATGGCGAAGGATCAGCGTTTCGTCGCCGAGTTGAAGACGCGCGCGCGCCTCGCCCGCATTCACCAAATGAAATTGCAGCGTTTCGGTGTAGAAGGCGACCGCGCGAGAAAGATCGGAGACATTCATCTCGATCGCCGTGACCTCGACTGACGCGTGCAGAGAGAGCGGCAACAAGAATGCCAGCGCGCAGATGACCCATCTGGCTAGCGCACGCGTCTCGCGTGCCTGTTTCTTAAACATCGCCGATATTCGAGGCGCGGAAACTCCCCGGAAAAGTTCGCGACCGCGGGACGCAATCGCCAGCACGCGAGACGCGCGCGCTACCCGGAATCCATCGCCACGCCATGCAGACTAACCCAATCGCTCCAGCAGGTGATCGCCCACACGCAACGCATTGGCCGCGATCGTTAGCGACGGATTAACCGCGCCGGCCGAACAGAAAAAACTGCCATCGACCACGTAGAGATTATCGACATCGTGCGTCTGACAAAAAATATTCAGGACCGACGTCTTCGGATCTTCGCCGAAACGACAGGTGCCGTTTTGATGCGCCACGCCCATCAGCGGGATTTTATTTTTCAGATAAAGCGAAAGCGGGATGACCTGATCGACCGCATCCACCGATTTCAATTCCTCTGTCCAGCGCGCGACCAGGCGATCGAAGTGTTCGTGATAACGATCGCGCTGGCTGAGTTGAATCTGGCCGTCGCGCGTGAGGGTGACGCGGTTTTCCGGATCCGGCAGATCCTCCGCGGTGAGCCACCAATCGACGGAATGTTTGGTCATGACATCGAGCGCCAGATTCGGCGCAAAAAAAGGCGCATCGGCCCCGATGATGCCGCGGTCGGTTTTTCCCAGGAGCTGGATGTGTCCCATGGGAAACGGGAACTCTTCGTCGCCCCAGTAAAAATCGTTCATCGCCAAAGTCTTTTGGAAGACGGTGGGATTTTTCTTCGTTGTCATGCCGAGGATCGCGCTGTTCAGATGCCGCATGTAATTGCGGCCGACCAGATCGGAGGAATTCGCCAGACCGTGCGGATGTTTGTCCGACACGCTCCCGAGCAGAAGAGCGGCGGAATTAATCGCGCCGGCCGCGACGACCACGATGTCACCGCGAAAGTGGTGCGTCTCGCCGTCGATCTCGGTCTCAACCGTCGAGACTTCGCGCGCGGAACCATTCGTTAGAATCTTTTTCACGCGCGCGTGTGTGCGCAACGTGACGTTGCTTTCCTGCATGGCCGGCCGGACGCCATTGAGGTCGGCGTCGGCTTTGGCATCGATCAGGCAGGGAAAGCCGTCGCAAGTGTTGCAGCGGATGCATTGGCTGTGGAGCGGATCGGCTTCGTTGCGTTTCAGGGCCAGCGGCAAATGAAATGGATTGCGTCCTTTCTTTTGCAATCGTTCGGCCAGCTCGAGAATGCGCGGCTCA
>JBBPYF010000100.1:0-6684 GCA_038200165.1 Chthoniobacterales bacterium
AACCACAACGCGCCTAGGGGGGGCGACCGATGGGTTAAATTTCGGGGCGCGTTGCCCAGCCGTGCCCACGGCTGGTGGCGGTCGGCAGCTGGCTGGCAGCCTGCGCTCCCCAGAATTCCGCATCCACGCGTCGTGGTACTTTTTGTCATCCTGAGCGGAGCGAAGCGAAGTCGAAGGATCCCGCGGAAGTTGCCTTTGAGATTCCGCCCCGGGGTCCCTCGACTCCGCTCGGGATGACAGACGAAAAATTCTCCATTTCCCTCGGAACGACTCACGCCTCCTCCCCCACGATTTGCACTTCCGTTTGGAGCTCGACCCCGCGCTTCGTCCGCGCCGTCACCTTAATTTTCTCGATCAATTCCAGCATTTCCGCCGCGGTCGCGCCGCCGTCGTTCACGATGAAATTTCCGTGCATCTCAGAAACGCGCGCTTTGCCGATCGCGCAATTCTTCAAGCCCAGCTCATCGACGAGTTTTCCCGCGGGAATGCTGTCGGTGTTTTTAAAAATACAACCTGCGCTCGAGGCCGCGGGCTGCGTCGCGCGACGATGCTGCTGGGATTGCTCCAGCTTGCGCACGATCTCTTCGCGCTCGCATCGCTCACCGCGAAATACGGCTGAGACGGCATAGTTTTTTTCCAGCTCTGGCACATGCCGGTAATGGATTTCCATCTCCGCTGGCGTTTTCTCGTGCGCGTTGCCCTGGGCATCGAGAAAGCGGATGCGCGCCACGTTCTCGAACGTCTGCGAACCCATGGCGCCGGCGTTCATCCGCAATGCACCGCCGACTTCCCCGGGGATTCCTTCCATCCACTCCAGCTCACCAATGTTTGCGTCGCGCGCAGCGTAAGCGACCTGCTTCAACTTCACTCCAACACCGGCGCGGATTTCCTTTTCGTGCACTTCAATTTTCTCAAACTCACCACCGCTGGGATGCACTACGACGCCGCGAATGCCGCCATCGCGCACGAGTAGATTGGAGCCGCGCCCGATGACGAAAAGCGGCAGATTTTCGCGTCGGCAAAACCGAATCAGCTCCGCCAAGCCCGCTTCTGTGCGCGGCTCGACCCAGAACTGCGCCGGCCCGCCCACACGCAGCGTTGTGTGCTTCGCCAGCGGCTCGTGCAGATGGACATCGCCTGCTTCACCGACGATCGCTTTCAGCTTCTCAGCGACGACCAGCTCGGCCGCGAGAATGGACAATTGCTCGTGAATGTTTCCCGCTCCCAGGCTCAGCACGAGATCGCCGCTGGCGAGCATATTGCCGATCGCGCAGTGGACGCGCTCCAGCCGCGGCTGATAACTCACACCGCGATGGCCCTGCGCAACAATCACCTCGGCAATGGTGCGCCCGGAAATTCCTGCAATCGGCGACTCGCTCGCGGGATACACATCGGTGACAACGACGCGATCGGCTTCATCAAACGCGGTGCCGAATTCGCGGCAGAGTGCTTTCGTGCGCGAATAACGATGCGGCTGAAACATCGTCAGCACGCGCTTGCGCCCGACGGAGCGCGCGGTCGCGAGGGTGGCGCGAATCTCGGTGGGATGATGCGCGTAATCATCGACCAGCAGGAAACGATCGCTCGCGTATTTGATCTCGAAACGGCGGCGGGCGTGCTGAAATTTCGCGAGCGATTTTGCGATTTTCTCGAAAGGAACGCCCAGCTCGCTCGCCAGCGCGATAACGCCGATGGCGTTCTGGACATTGTGGCGTCCAGGAACATTCAAGCGCGCTTGACCGAGCTGCTGCCCGTCGCGGGAAACGCAAAAAACAGAGGAGAAATCTTCCAGCGTGATGTCTTTGCCCTGATACCTGGCACCGTCATTCAGCCCGAACGAAATCGCATGTTCGCTCTGGCAAAGTCGTTGCGCGATTGCGTCATCCGCGTTGTAGAAAACACCGCCGGACGTTTGTTCGAGCAATTGCGCGAACACCTTTTCAATCGCTGCCATGTCCTCGTAAAAGTCGAGATGCTCCGGCTCGATATTGAGCACCAGCGTGTGCTCCGGCCGGAAGAATGTCAGCGTGCCGTCGCTCTCGTCCCCTTCGGCCACGAACCAATCGCCGCGCCGGTCCCAATGCGCGTTCGTGCCGAGAATCGGAATCTCCGCGCCAACGTAATGCGACGGATGCAACCCGCCTTCGCGCAGCACGTGCGCCGACATCGCCGACGTCGTCGTTTTTCCGTGCATTCCCGCGATGACGATCCCGCGCTTTGACGACATCACCGCCGCGAGCGCCTCCGCCCGCCGCACGATGGGCCTGCCGGCATCGCGCGAGCTAACGAGGATCGGATTGTCCGGCTTGATCGCGGAAGAAACCACGATCAGCTCCGCCTCGGTCGCGTCTTCAGAGCGATGTTGATGAAAAAACCGCAGGCCCTTTCGCTGCAATCGCTCGACTTCCAGCGACACCGATTTGTCCGAGCCACTCACGTCATGTCCCAGCTCGAGGAGCAACGCCGCGATCCCGCTCATCCCGCTGCCTGCGACTCCGAGCAAATGAATGCGGTGGCGTTCGCGGGTGAGAAACTGCGCCACATCGAGTTCGGCCACCGTGTTCATGCGGTGGCGTAGCGCTCCATTGTTTCCGCCACTGCTTCAGCGGCGTGGCCCGGCGCAAGCCGGCTGCAATTTTGCGACATCTGCTTCAGCCGCGCCGGATCGCTGAGAAAGCTGCAAATCTTTGCCGCCAGCGCGTCATCCTGAATCTGCGCCTCGCGCACCACGACGGCGGCGCCGGCCTTGGCGAAGACCTCGGCGTTGCGCGCCTGGTGATCGTCTGCCGCATAGGGAAACGGAATCAGAATTGAAGGCAGGCCGAAGGCGGCAATCTCGGCCAGACTTGCTGCGCCCGAACGCGCCACCACAAAATCAGCCGCGCTGTAAAGTTCTTCCATGTGATGATGAAATGCCGCCACAAACGCGTGCAGGTTGGCGCGCTGATAATTGTCCGCCACCAGTTTTTCTTCCCGCGCGCCGGTCAGGTGAATTAACTGCAGCGCACTGTGCGGCAGCGATGGCGCCGCTTTGATCAGGGCCGTATTGATGCCGCTCGCGCCCTGGCTGCCGCCCATCACGAGCAATGTCGCGAGCTCCGGCTTGAGGCCGAGTTTTTCGCGCGCGATCTTGCGATCCATCCGCTGCAATTCCGTGCGAATCGGCGTGCCGGTCACTTCCGTTTTCACTTTCGGAAAAAACGGCGCGCATTCCTTAAAGCCGAGCAGAACTGCGCGCACGAGTCGTGCCGTCATCTTGTTCGCTTTGCCCGGGATGGCGTTCGACTCGTGGATGAATGTCGGCACGCCGCGCAACTTGCCCGCGAGCACCGGCGCGGTCGAAGTGAAGCCGCCCATGCCGAGAACGGCCTCCGGTTTAAACCGGCTGTAAATAACGCGGCAACGCGCCAGGCTCTCGTTGAAGCGGCGAGCGAAGCCGAGAATCGCGGGCGAAAATGGCGACGGAAGACCGATGCTCGGTAATTTCTCAATCGGAATCTCCGGGTGTTCTTTCAAAGCGAGCGCGTCGACTTCTTTTTCCGAAACAAAGAGCAGCACGTCGTGCCCGCGCTGCCGCAGCACTTCGGCCACAGCAAGCCCCGGGAACACATGCCCGCCGGTTCCTCCGCATGCGATGACGGCGTTCATGGTGCGGCCTCCCCCGCTGCGATCCTCAGCGGAGCGTGCCCTCCTGCTGTCATCCTGAGCGGAGCGAAGCGAAGTCGAAGGATCCCGCGGCGAAACTCACACGTAACGCTTCGGGATTCCTCGAGTTCGCTCGGAATGACAATGTTCATATCCTTGGCGTCACGCGCGCGCGCATTGCCACGCCTTTCGTATTTTGCGGTTCCAGTTTCGCCTGCCGATAAATGTTGAGCAGAATGCCGACACCGAAGAGGCACCCGGCCAGATTCGATCCGCCATAGCTGATGAATGGCAGCGGCAAACCTTTGTTCGGCAACAGCGATGTCGTCACGCCGATGTTCACCGCGGCTTGCAATGCGAGCAGCGAGACAATTCCGCAGCCAAGCAACAAACCGAAACGATCCTTCGCATGCAGCGCGATCGTCATTCCGCAAACAATGATGACGATGAACAGGAAGACGACGAGCAGACTCACGCGCAGCCCCAGCTCTTCGCCAATCATCGGAAAAATGAAATCGGTGTGCGCGTAGGGCAGGTAGAGCATTTTCTGGCGGCCATTGCCGAGGCCGAGGCCTTCCATGCCGCCGCTGCCCCACGCTATCAGCGCCTGCATTTGCTGAAGACCAGCGTCTTCCTTGTAATTTTCCGGATGCATGAACGCGAGGAGCCGGCTCATGCGCTCCGGCATGCAGGTGGCGACGAAGATCAAACCGCCGAGCGCGCCGGCTGATAATGTACCCAGAAGGATCGCGTTCGTGCCGGCGATAAACATGATGACGAACGCAGTGGCGCCGATGAGCGCGGTCGTGCCGAGATCGACCTCGGTGATAATGAGTGAAACGAGCAGCGCGATGACGGCGAGGGGAAGGGCAAAGCCGAAAATGATGTTGCTGGTGCGTTGCTCAAAACGCGCAAACCACCATGCGAGGAAAAACACGGCCGCGACTTTTGCTATTTCCGACGGCTGAAATGTAATCGGACCCGCGCCAACCCAGCGCCGCGAGCCGTTGATGCGCATGCCGAGATGCGGCACGAAACAGAGCGCCAGCGCCACCAGCGCGATGAAGAACCAAATCCACCAGGTGTGTTGCCAGAAATGGTAATCGAGCAGCGTGGCCGCGATGCAGACCGTCAGGCCGATGCCGAGCCAGACCGCCTGCCGTTTGATGAAAAAGTAAACGTCGCCGTGCGCATCGCGCGCAAACGCGCTCGTGCTGAAAAGCATGACGATGCCGATGACCAGCATCGCCAGCACCGCGAGGAAAAGGAAGTATGCGCTCTTACGTTGCATCAGCTGGAAATCTCCACAACGTGCGGCAGCAGCTTCTGGGTAGCGCACGCGTCTCGCGGGCTGGCGATGGCGTCCTCGCCATCGCGAACTTTTTCTTGCAGGCACCACTGCTCGAAAGCCTGTTGCGGCGAGGCGCCGCAACCAGCACGCGGGACGCGTGCGCTACCCAGAGCAGTGCCATCGCCGCGCGGGATCATTCCGTTCCTTTCTTTGTCTTTGCCGCCTTTATGGGAATGACCAGCTTCTGCCCGATCTTCAGCTTGCGTGGATCATCAATGTGATTTGCCGCGAGCAGCTCGTCGTACGGTACCTTAAACTTCTTCGCGATCGTGACGGGCGTGTCGCCTTTCGCCACCGTGTAGGTCTTCCCGCTTTCCGCGGCGGATTTCTTATCCACTTTCGGCGCGGGCGAGTGTGCCGGTTTCGCTTCCGCCGATGCCGTGGGCGAGGCTTGCGCTTTCACTGCATGCGCTGGCAGAACCGCCGGTTCCTGCCGGCTCTTGATTGCGTTGAAGGCGATGATCCCGCCGACCGCAACCACGTGCAGCAGCAACACGATGAGCAGCGCGCGAGAGAGCTTCATGTTCGGCTCGGACATTTCGTCCAACTCCGCGCCGGAAGCCGATGCACGCCGTGCAGTGCTCAGCCGCAGCGTCTTCTTTTTCTTGCGCGCAAATAACTGAGAAAATTTTGGGAGTGGAATCTTCATCTCGGCAATGCGTGCACTAGTTGGCGGAATTGATCGCCGCGATCGGCATAGCTTTTGAACATGTCGAAGGAAGAGGTGCCCGGTGAGAACAGCACGACCTCACCGCCTCCGGCCGCGGCATGCGCGCGTTCAACGGCTTCGGCAAGTGAGCCGACGATCTCGCAGCGCGTGGCCTCGCGCCAGTCGTCGCAAATCCGATTCGCCATTTCGCCGATGAGAATGGCGGCGCGCACTTTCTCTTTCACCGATTTGCGCAGCGGCTGAAAATCGAAGCCTTTGTCTTTTCCGCCGGCGATGAGGACAACTCGTTTGGTTTGCGCCGCCAGCGCTTTCTCGACCGCATCGAGGTTCGTTGCCTTTGAGTCGTTGATGTAATCGACGCCGCGGACCGTGCGGACAAACTCGCAGCGATGCGGCTGCGGTTCGTAAGCGCAAAGCGGCGGCACCACTTGCGCGAACGACAAACCGCGGGCGCGGCCGGTCGCGAGCGTCGCCATCAGATTTTCGATATTGTGCGAGCCGCGCAGCTTCGCCTCCGTTAGACGCAGCACCGCAGTTTCGCGAAAATGGATGGTGCCGTTCGCCAGCCGAAAATCGGCGCGATCATCGTAGGCGCTAAACGTGATGCGCCGCGCTTTGATCTGCGGAATGTTCTCGCTCGCATTCACGATGGCGAAATCGTCCGCCGTTTGGTTTTCGAAAACGCGCAGCTTGGCCGCGCGATATTCCCCGACGGAGGAATAGCGGTCGAGATGATCGGGCGCGAAGTTGAGCCAGAGCGCGATCTGTGGGCGAAAGGTCTTGATCGTCTCGAGTTGAAACGAGCTCACTTCGACGGTGAGCACGTCGAGCTGCGATTGATCGCGCACCACGTGGCTCAGAGGTTTGCCGATGTTGCCGCAGGCGATGGTGCGCTGGCCACATGCGTCGAGCATCTGCGCGATCAGTTCGGTGGTCGTCGTTTTGCCGTTGGTCCCGGTAACGGCAATGACTGGCCGCTCACAAAATTGCCAGCCGAGCTCGAGCTCGCCGATCATCT
>JBBPYF010000101.1:0-19230 GCA_038200165.1 Chthoniobacterales bacterium
CGATGAGGTGATCAGAAAAATGAAGCCGACCAGCCAGAGCGTCTGCCCATTAAAAAATCGATGATAGGTCGGCCCCTGATCCGAGATGACTGCGAGCGGCGTATACGAAGTCCAGCCGCCTTTGGCCGCGCCGCCCGGCACGAAGAAGCTCGCCAGCATGATCACGCCGCCGACGGCAAAAGCCCAAAAGCTGGCGGCGTTGATCTTGGGAAAAGTCATGTCGGGCGCGCCGATTTGCAGCGGGACGACGAAGTTGCCGAAAGCGGCGAAGGCGACCGGCACGATGCCGAGGAAGATCATGATGGTGCCGTGCATGGCGCCGAGCGAGTTGTAGAACTCCGGCGTCATTTTGCCGTCGGGCATGCTGCCGGGGCCAAAGAGATTTCCCAGGAGATGGCCGATGAGTGGCAACGGCTGGCCGGGATAAGCCAGCTGCCAGCGCATGATCATCATCAGCGAAAAGCCGAAGAAGAGAAACACGAGGCCGCATAGACCGTACTGGATGCCGATGACCTTGTGATCGCTGGAGAAAATGTATTTTCGCCAAAAGCCGAGCTCGTGATGGCCGTGCTCCTCGTGATGCGGATGCGCGGCGCCTGTCCCGCCGGAGTCAGGCGAAGGCGGATGGGGGTCGAGATGAGTAGTCGCGTCCATGCGGGAAGAGTTTAGTCGCTCAAATATCCAAAGCGCAAACGGCTTTGCAAAGTGGGAAATGAACTCGTCATCCCGGGCGAAGTCGAGGGATCCCGATGCGCAACCTTGAAACTAACTTCCACGACATTTTTGCCTCGACCTCGCTCGCGATGACTACTTCTCCGCGCTTTCCGGCGCCGTTTTCTCCTCCTCCAGTTGCACTTCACGAAAGCGCCGCAGCTCGTGATTCTCCAGGCTGCATTCAAATAGATCCCGGTTGATCGCCTGCGCCGCGGCCGCGCCCTGCCCAGCGGCGATGATCATCTGGCAATTCGCCGGCGTCACGCAGCCCGCGGCATACAAGCGCGACACGCTCGTGCGCATACAAAGGTCCACTTTGATTTCGCCATCGTCGTCCAGCCTGGCCCCGAGCTGTTTTGCCAGTTTCGTGTGGAAAACGTCGCCGCGGGTCGTGAAAATGTAATCGATCTTCGCCCGATTTCCGCCCTTGAAAATTAGCCCCAGAATTTTACCGCGGCGATGTTCCAGCTTCGTGATTGCTTCCTCGCGCACGGGAATTTCGTATTCATCCAGCCATTTCCGATGCTGTCTGCTCCACCGCGCATGCTCGCCGTTGGTCGTCACGATCACGCGCGGCGAATAGCAAAGCATGCCGAGCGCGTACTCGACCGTCTCTTCGTTGGCGCCCACGATGGCGACGTGCTTTCCTCGCACCCGCATGCCGTCGCAGTCCTTACAGAAGAACAGGCTGCGCCCGAGACATTCCCTTACGCCGGGGATCCTGGGCGGGATATGAAAAATGCCAGTGGCGAGGAGAAGGCGCTCGGCGCGATATTTGCGCTTCTTTCCGGACAAGACAAAAAGGCGGCTTTTGGTCTTAACCGACACGATCTCATCCCTGGCGAACTCGACCGCGTAACGCTTCGCCTGTTTGCAACCAAGTTTCAGCAATTCCTCTCCCGCGACGCCCTCGGGAAAGCCGAGATAATTTTCCACCTTCGGTTCCCATTTCGCCATGGAGTGGCCGGAGTCGATAACGAGCGTGTCGCGTTCCGCGCGCCCGAGGTAAATCGCGGCCGACAATCCGCTGATGCCGCCGCCGACAACGATGACCTCGCGCACATTTCCCTCCTTCAAATCTTTTGCTTCAACCATGCACTGACTTCGTTTGCGCGCGCGCCGGGGGACGTTTGGGGTTGCAAGAGGCGACCAGGGGAATGGAAAAGGCGAGACGCCGCCGGCCGGACAGGCAAAGGCCTGTGCTCCAGTGCTTGCGTCAGCGGCACGTAAAACATAGTATTATATCATGACCAAGACCATTTCCAAGATCGGCAATTCACAAGGAATCATTTTCGACGCGGCGCTCCTCGATCTCGCGCGGCTTAAAACGGGCGATCATTTGACTGTCGCTGTCCACGAAGGCGGCACGATTACATTGACTCCCGTGCGCCCCCGTCTCGATCCGAAATCGGCCGCCGGTTCAGCCAAGCGTATCATCGCACGCAACTCCGCCTTGTTTAAGCGCCTCTCGTGAGCAGCGAGCTGACGTATCTCACGGTCGCTGCCGTCAAAGCAATCCACCGCGAAGTATTGAAAGCACACGGAGGCTCCGCGGGCATCCGCGACGAAGCTCTTCTCGAGTCTGCTGTCGCTGCCCCGCAGGCAACGATGACGGGTCGGCCCCTCATTTCCGATCCGTTGGAGATCGCTGCTGCCTATCTGTTTTATCTTTCTCAAAATCATCCCTTTGTTGATGGCAACAAACGAACCGCGCTCGCATCGTGCCTCATATTTCTCGCGACAAATAGACTGATGACCGAGCAAAGGCTCCCTGTTGACGACTGGGAATCGTTCGTCCTCAGCGTTGCCTCCGGCAAAATGGATCGCGAGGAAACGGCAAAGCGATTGCGCAAGCTGGTGCGGCGCGCCAGGTGAACAGCGCGCGTTTTGATCGCGCCGTCGCGCCGCGCGATATTGCGCTGTGACCGATGAGACTCAGCGCAAATTTCTGCAGACCGGCTGCGATGTCCGCGCTGATCGGCTGACGCGCATTCTCTACGCCACGGACGCGTCGATTTATCAGATCGAGCCGGCGGCGGTGGCATTTCCACGAAGTGCGCGGGAGGCGAGCGCAGTCATCACTACGGCGATTGATGCCGGCCTGTCGATCACGCCGCGCGGGGCGGGAACAAGCCTCGTCGGGAATGCGATCGGCGATGGATTGGTGATCGATTTCTCGCGGCACAATCGGCAGATCGCGGATCTCGATTTGGAGAATCGCAGCGTGCGTGTCGGCGCGGGAGTCGTGCTCGATCAACTGAACGGGTTTCTTAAACCGCGCGGGTTCTGTTTCGGGCCCGATGTGGCGACGAGCTCGCGCGCGACCCTCGGCGGCATGATCGCCAACAATTCCTCCGGCGCACGTGTGCCGGTGTATGGGACGACGGCGGATCATGTGCTCAGCACAGAAATCGTGCTGGCGGATGGCCGCATCGCCCGCGTGGGCGCAGGTCACGACTCGTTAGAAAGCGAACAGGCGCGCGTAGCAAACCTTGTTCGTGCATCGGCGGCGGAGATCGCGACCCAGATGCCGCCGGGGATGCTGAAGCGCTGGCCCGGCTACGGCCTCCAGCGCTTCGAGCGAGCGCCGCATAATCTCAACGAGATTCTCGCCGGGAGTGAAGGCACGCTGGCGGCGATTTTTTCCGCCGAGCTGAAGATTTCGCCGTTGCCGCGGGAGAAAGGTCTCGGGCTGATTTTTTTCGCGAGCGTGGACGAAGCGATGCAGGCGACTGTGGAGCTGCTCGACCTGCAGCCGGCGGCGATCGAGCACATTGACCAGCCATTGCTCGATCAGACAAAAGGCCAACTGCATTTCCAAGCCGCGCGCGATCTGATGGAGCTCGATGCGCAGCCATGCGAGGCGGTGCTCATGGTCGAGTTCTACGATAGGAACGTGGCGGAACGGCTCGCGATGATGCATGCACGACGGCTGGGGTTGCGCTCGAAAATCCTGACGAATGCGCGCGAGATGAAGCTGGTGTGGAGCGTGCGCAAGGCCGGCCTTTCGCTGCTCACCGGGCGCATCGGCGCGGCCAAGCCGGTCGCGTTCATTGAAGACGCGGCAGTGCGGCCGGCGCAATTGCCGGAGTACGTGCGCGGCTTGGAAGCGATCATGCGGCCGCTGGCGCTGGAAGCTTCATACTACGGTCATGCCGCGAGTGGATTACTGCACGTGCGACCAGTCATCGATCTGCACGACGAAACCGATCTGAAGAAATTCCGCCTGGTGGCGGATCAGACGTCGGCGTTGGTGAAGCAATTCAAAGGCTCGCTTGCGGCGGAACACGGCGTCGGCATCGCGCGCACGGACTACATGCGCGAGCAATTGGGCGATGAACTGCTCGGCGTCATGCGCGAGATCAAGCGAGTATTCGATCCGCGTGGCCGGATGAATCCGGGCAAGATTTTTGATGACGATGAGCGATCCCGGATCGATCGGAATTTGCGGGAGAATTTCGAGCGGCCTCTCGTCGAGTTGCCGTTCCAGCCGCGCCTCGCGTTTGCCTTCAAAGACGGCTCCTTCATTGGCAATCTCGAGCAGTGCAACGGCTGCGGCGGCTGCCGCAAAGATGCGCCCATGATGTGCCCGACATTTCTCGCCACGGGTGAAGAAGTGATGTCTACCCGCGGACGCGCGAACGTCATCCGCAAAGTTTTGCAATGGCGCGAGGACGGGCGCGACCCTCTCGAATCTGAAGAGCTGGACGCGGCGCTGAGCAATTGTCTTTCGTGCAAAGGCTGCACGCCGGAGTGCCCATCGAATGTGAATCTCGCCCTGCTGAAAGCGGAGCTGCTTTACGCCGGCATTCGCAAGCACGGCCTCGGTTTGCGCGAGCGGATTCTGAGCCGGCCGGATTTGCTGGGTGAACTCGGCTGCGCAGTGCCGCGAATGACGAACGCTGTGCTGGAGTTTCGCCCGCTGCGCAGTTTGATGGAGAAGACGCTTGGGCTCTCGGCCAAGCGGACGTTGCCAAAATACGCGACTGAGAGATTCGACCGCTGGTTTGTGAAGCGCGGCTTTCGTCTGGGTAGCGCGGGCAAGCGAGAATCATATGAGAATTCGTTTTTCGGCGGGGCGCCCGCGCTCCCCAGAGGGGGGAGCGTGATTCTCTGGGACGACACCTTCGTGCGTTATAACGAGCCGCATATCGGGAAGGCAGCGGTGAAAGTGCTGGAGGCGCTTGGCTATCGCGTCTCGTTAGCTCGCGGGCGCAGATGCTGCGGCCGACCGGCCTTCAGCCAGGGCAACCTCGATACAGCGGCAAAATTCGGACGACATAATGTCGATCTCCTTTCCTCTCAACCTCTCAACCCTTCAACCTCTCAACCACCGCCGATTATCTTCCTCGAACCATCCTGCTACTCGATGTTCGTCGATGATTATCGCGAGCTGAAAATTCCCAACGCGGACGAAGTGGCGAAACGCTGTTTTCTGTTTGAGCAATTCGTCAATGACACACTCGACGGCGGGCCGCAAATTTTCCGCGAGCGCGCCGAATCAGTCGTCATTCACGCGCATTGCCACGCCAAGTCGCTCCTGCGCACTGGCTTCATGGCGCAGCTGGTGGAGAAACTGCCAGGCCGCCGCGCGAAGGTGCTGGACACCGGCTGCTGCGGGATGGCCGGCGCCTTCGGAATGACTGAGCGCAAACGCGAGCTTTCGCTCCAAGTCGCTGCTCCGCTGCTGGAGAAGATCGAGGCGGAAGGTGTGGACGTGACAGTGGTCGCGTCGGGGACAAGTTGCCGGCATCAGATTTCCGAATTGTCGAACCGGCAGCCAAAACACATGGCCGAAGTCTTGGCTGATGCGCTCTCTTAGCCAAGAATTGTAGGGGAAGCTGGCAGCGTCCCCTCCAGGGTCGCTACCCGCTACAGTTTATGCTTCACATTCTTGATACCTGCCACCTCGGACGCCCGGGCATCATCGCGGCAACGATGATGGAAACAGCTGATGGTCTGGCGTGTTTCGATGTTGGGGCCGAATCGACTTTCGAGCATCTGGCCTCCGAGTTGCGCGCGCGCAACTTCGAGCCGCGCGATGTGCGGCACGTTTTCCTCAGTCATATTCACTTCGATCATGCTGGCGCGGCCTGGCGCTTCGCCGAGTTGGGCGCGACGATTTACGTGCATCCGCGCGGTGCGCCGCATCTGCTCGATCCGGAGAAGCTGCTGAACTCAGCGCGACGACTCTTCGGCGAGGAGATGGAACGGCTGTGGGGGCGTGTTGCGCCTGTGCCGGCGGAGCGGCTCAGAATATTGGAGAACGATGACGTGGTGCGCATCGGCCCGCTCGCAGTGCGCGCAATCGAAACGCCGGGACATGCGAGTCATCACCACGTTTATCAGTGGGAGGAGAACGTCTTCGGCGGAGATGTGGCCGGCGTTCGCATCGGGAACGGTCCGCCGATCCCGCCGTTTGTGCCGCCGGAGCTGCACATCGAATCATGGCGCGAGTCGATCACAAAAATCCGGCAGCTGAAGCCGGCAAGATTATACCTGCCGCATTTCGGTCTGGTGGCGGAGGGAATTGATGAGCATCTCGATGCACTCGAGGAGCGCGTCGTGCGCTGGTCGGAATGGTTTCGCGAACGGTTGCGGGACGGGGCTAACGAGACACAGTTGCGGCCGGCGTTTGCTGAATACGAATTCGCTGAGCTGCGTGCCGACGGCGCGAGTGAACAAGCCGCGCGCGATTATGAGCACGCCGACCCCAGCTACATGGCTGTGCCGGCGGCGGAGCGTTACTGGCGAAAGTATCACCCGGAGCAATTATGGGGGACCTCGGAATGACGAAATCCGAAGCTCGAAGCAATGACCAATTCCAAATGACGAAAAAGGCCAAACTTCGGACTTCGTCATTGATTCGGGTTTCGTCATTCGGGTTTCGTCATTCCTACTATTTCCCGAAACTGCGCTGCGCTCAGCGCGTGCACCGAAAGACGCGATTGCCGCACGAGTGAGATGTTTTTTAGTGCCGGCACTGCTTTGATCTGATCCAGCGTGACGGGATTTGGCAGCGGCTTCAGCGGCGCGAGATCGACCGTGCTCCAGTCGCCTTCTTTCGCGGTAGGATCGGGGTAAGCTGCGCGCACGACTTTGGCTATGCCAACCGCGGCTTTGTCGGTGACGCTGTGGTAGAAGAGGACTTCGTCGCCGACTCGCATGGCGCGTAGATTATTGCGCGCGGTGAAATTGCGCACGCCGGTCCAGCTGGTTTTGCCGTCGCGGACGAAGTCGTCCCACGAGTAGGCGGAGGGTTCCTGTTTAACGAGCCAGTAGTTTTTCATCGAGATGTTATCCCGAGCGAAGCCGAGGGATCCCGTGGCGCAACCTTAAGGTAACTTCCGCGGGATCCCTCGACTGCGCTTCGCTCCGCTCGGGATGACAACGGTGGCTGCTTTCGCTCGTGTGTCAGGGTTTTGGCGGTTGCGCGCCGGGAGTGGCAGGCGGAGCGGAGCCTTGCGGCGGCGCGCCCGGTTTTTGCGCCGCTGCTTCGCCGCCGGGCAGGTTGGCATCGGCGGGAACGGCCTGGAGATCGGCTTCGTGCCAGGAGCCGGGATGATCTGCGAGCTCTTTACGCAATGCGGCGATCGGCTCGGAGGTCACGGGCGAAGCACTGTTGCCCCAATCGCTGCGGATGTAGGTGAGCACGTCGGCGATTTTCGCGTCGGTCAACGTTTTGTCCCACGGCTGCATGACAGCTGTTCCGAAATGCGAGCCTTTCACGGTGAGCGGGCCTTCCAGGCCTTTGAGGATGATCATGGCTGGACGCCGGGTGCCGTTGATGACGTATTCAGAACCGGCCAATGGCGGATATTGCCCGGCCACGCCCTGGCCGTTGGCCTGATGACACGTGGCGCAATTGGCCATGAAAATCTTCTTGCCGCGCTCGGCAGGCGAAAGCTCGGCGGTTTGCTGAGGGCCACCCGGCCCGACAGTGCCTGCCTTCTTTTCGGGCACGCTGCCGGGATCGAGACTTTCGCCGCTGAAATTTCCGGAAAAGCGACCAAGATAGGCGCCGCCACAGAAAATGGCGATGGCGTAGATCGCGATGAGCCAGATCGAGAGCGGCTCGAGGCCGACGCGCGGCTCCTGTTTTTCGCGCTGGATCGCGGCGTGCACCTGCTGCACATCTTCGGACTCGCCGTAATCCATTCCCTGGTGACGGCGCGGCGGCTCGGGATTTCGCGGCGGCTGCGGCGGGTTCATTTTGTGCTTTTGCCGGGCGCGGGCGGCGAAACCGGTGTGGTCGATTTCACTTCTTTCAACGCGTGGGATTGATCGAGCGACATGAGATACGCGACAAGACATTTGGCGTCGTAGGTCGGGACAATCTCCCAGCCTTCGCCCGCTGCTTCATCACCTTTCAAGGTGAGTGCATCGGCTGCTGTCTGACCATCAACGCGGCGCTTTTCGTAAAGGAATCTGTAAGCCGGCATGCCGGAATCCCTGTTCAAACTACGCGGGGAATAGAGATGCTCATGATGCCAGGCGGCGGAATACGGTTGAGGAGTTGAGGGGTTGAGCGGTTGAGAGGAAGCAGCGCTAGCTGAAGGCGCGGCCGATGCCGCCGCAACACTTGCCGATGCCGGCGAACTTGTGGGCGAAGACGAAGGAGCAGCCGCCGATGGGGCGGAGGAAGGGGACGCTGTCCCTGCTACCGGCGGTGCGGGTGATGTGCTGGCGGCCGGACTCGCATTCGGCGGGGCGTTCTGGTCTTCGGCTGGAGCGCGTTTGCCTACGTTTGAGATATCCGGGCCGACGCGGCTTTCGCCGAGCAAAACCGGCCGATTGAAAATGTAATCGCGCGGCGCGCTGCGGCGTTCGCCCCATTTGCGGTCAATGTCGGACGCGGCGTAATCAGCCCGGACCTGTTCACTGTGACAATAGAAACAGCCGTTCGCGACGTAAACCTTGCGTCCGCGCTCGGCCATGCCGGAAGTCGGCACCGGGTAAACGTCGGTGCCTTCTTCGTCGGATTGCGGCTCGAGATGGCCGATTTGCCAGTTGGGCACGTAAGCCAGCCCGAGCCAGGAAAAAGCCAGCGTGCCGAAGATCCCGAGAACGAGTGACGTGATCCCTTTCATCTAGTGCGCGATGGAGTCTTCCGGTTCGGGATTCACCGGATTAAGGAAAGTGGGGACGCTGGCGGTGCGGCCGAGGCCGAGGAGCATGAGCAAGAAATGATAAGCGAAGATGAAGTGCGCCACTGTGAGCAAAACGGCGGCGACGCTGCGGCCCCGCAGGTAGGGGAGCAACGATTGTGTGCTGGTGGTGAACGAGAGCGTGGGGTTGTCCATGCTCAGCCCTTGCACGAGGCCGCCGGAAAGCAGCATCAGAGTCATCAAACCGATGCCGTAGGCTGATGCCCAAAAATGGATTTTGATCAGGGACGCGTATCGCCATTCGCGCCCGACGAGTCGCGGCATGATGTAATACATCGCGCCGAACATGGTCATGCTGAAGAAAGCGTAGAGGCCGATGTGGGAATAGGCGGTATTCACTTCGCTGAACTGCAGATAACGCGCGAAGGAGCGCAGTGAGATGACAACTCCCACCGCGGCGAAGGCGGTGAACGACATCGCGCCGAAGACGGTGAAACGGAGCGTGGGGCTATAGCGCAGAAGCGGGAAGTAGCCGCGCATGGTCAGGTGATGATTCAGCCCCACGGTGGCGAAGGGAATGATGCATAGGATCATCGCGGCGATGCTGGCGGTGATCATCCAGGCGGGGAACGGCCCGTCGACGAGGCGCTGCATTCCCGTCCAGCTGGCGAAAAGCGCGTAGGTCCAAAAACCGATGGCGGCGAGATGATAAGAGTAAACCGGGCGGCCGATGACCTTCGGAATCATGTAATAGGCGGTGCCGAGCCCGAGGGAGCCGAACCAGAGGAAGAGCAGGTTATTGGCGTACCACCAGTTCACCGCCGCCTGCATCACGCCCTGCACCGGCATGAGGAAGAGCATGACTTGCGCAGCGAGATAAATCCACGGGAACCAAAGGAAGGCGCCGAGCAGGTACCATTGGGTGATGTAAATGGGATCGCCGCGGCGGAACCGGAACATCAACACCGCCCATGAGATGATGAGCGCGTATGCGATGAAGAGAACGACGGCGGCATAAGGCGGAAATTCCAGCCATTGATAACCGGTGCTGTCTCCCATAAAAATGCCGATGAGACCGAGGAGGACACCGAGATTCCAAAACGCGCCGCCGGTGACGAGCAGCAGCGGGTGACGCAGCGTCGTGCGGCAGAGTCGTGCCATGAGCCAAATGGCGGTGCCCATTCCCGCCATCGAAGCCCAGCCGTAGAGCATCACGTTCATGTGCGCCGGGCGCAGCCGGCCGTAGGTCAGAAACGAGATGTTCGAGAGCCAGTCGGGCGAATGCATCTTAAACGAGGTGACGAAGGCCAGCAGCGTTCCCAGCAACAGCCAGGCAATGGCTGAGGTGTAGAACATCAGCACCGGCACGCGCGTGGAGGCGTCGATGAGCGCGCGCTCGACGGCTTCGACCTCGGCCGCGCTCAGGTCGGTCACGCTGCCGGGACTTTTCAGAGGAATTTCCGTCGGGTTCATGGCGGTGGCGTTTTTCCTGCGACCGGGAGCGGCGTACCCGGCGCATTCTGGCTCGGGGTGACTGATGGTGAAACGGCTGGTTGTCCGCTCGGGGGCGACGGTGCCGCAGCGGGTGTGGCCGATGCGCCCGGCTGACTCCCAAGTTGCGCATTGGGCGGGTTTGCGGCACCGGCTGGTTGGCCTCGAATTTCAGGGTTCTTCGGCCCTTCAACAGCTGGAAATGCTGGCTTGGCCGTGGCTTGAGGCGGCGGAGCTGATGGCGTGGGCGAAGGCTGGCTCGCGCCGGTTTGTGTGGCGGGCGATTGGGGAGTGGCGGTGGCTGTAGCCGCAGTTGCCGGCTGCGGCGCTGGCGATGCTGCTTGTGGCTGCGCCGCAGCGGGCGTTTCGATAGGATTTGCCGGCTCGGGTTTTCTCTGCGCCAGCTCAGACAATGTGAGCTCCATGGCGCGATCGATTGGAATGCGCGCGACGCCTTTGCTCTTGTCCACCCAGGCGTAGGAATTGAGATCCTTCGTCGCCTCCTCGCGCGCGGCCTTGAGTTTTTCTGCGCGAGCTTTGGCCCGCTTTTCTTCGTAGGTGTCGCCTCGCGGTGAGGCGCCGATGAGCACCGCCACGACCAAGCCGAAAAGCAGGAAGAGCAAGACCACGCCGAACCAGGCGCGAAAGGAAATGCGCTCCGTGCCCAGACGCGATGTTGCCGGAGATTCCGCCATATCAGTTGGTCAAACGCAGCGATTCGATCAGCCGCGGATCGCGCACCGGGAACATGGAAGAGCGGCCGATCAGCCGCAGATAAAGAAAGGCCAGACTACAACCGATCGCGACCGGGCAGAGTAAATCCCAAATGCTGAGGCGAACGCCGGTGCCGTGCAGCGAAGGCAGCACGATGATGTAGATATCGAGCGCCTGCATGAGCAGCATCCAGCCAGCCATCCAGCAAAGCTGGTGCGGATGCTTTTTGATCGAGCGCAGGAGCAAAATCCCGAATGGCACGAAAAAGCGGCCAAACACGAGCAGAAGACTCAACGGCCACCACGACTCCGTATTCCGCACAATGAAATACTGCGTCTCCTCGGGAATGTTGGCGTACCAATACAGCATGTACTGGCTGAAGCCGATGTAGGCCCAGAAGACGCAGAACGCGAGCATCCACTTTCCCATGATGTGATAGTGCTCGATCGTAACGACGTTTTGCAGATAACCGGCTTTGCGCAGCGCGGTGATGACGAGCACGAGAAGCGACATCGACGCCCCGGCCGCGCCGGCGAAAATATACGGGCCCCACATGGTCGAGAACCAGCGGTAGTTTAGTCCCATGAGCCAGTCGAATGCGGCAAAGCTGAGCGCGAGGCCGAAGATGGGCAGACCGGCGAAGGCGACCTGGCGCATGCGCACGGTGAACTGCGGATTGCCATCGCGGTCCTGTGCGACAGAGAAGCGGCGCAGGAAAAACGCGACGCCGCCGAGAAGCACGAAGTAGAGCGCAGCGCGAAAGAGGAAGAACGGCCAGTTCAGGTACTGCCGTTTCGAATCGAGAGTGTAATCCTGGCCGCGCGGGATGTTCATCCATTCAAAGAGATGATGACGCAGGAGCAGGATGGGAATGGCGAAGACGGCGAGCGCGATGAGAAGCAGGGCGATGTTTTCCAGCTGGCGGCGCACCACGACTGACCATTCGGCGTCCGTGGCGTGATGCACGATCGTCCAGAACAGGCAGCCGCAGCAAAGGGTGAAGAAATAGATGAAACCGAAGAGCCACGAATAACTGAATTGCAACGGCGAAACGAATGCGCCGATGAGGCAAAGCACCAGAGCGACGACCGCGCCGGCGGCCAGCCCCAAGGACAAAGCTCCGAAGCGATTCGTCTCGAAATACTCGCCTTCCGGCGTCGGCACTTGCGAACGCTCGCTCATTTCTTCGCCGCCTCCGATTGATCGAGTTTTGCCCGCTGGTTTTCCGGCACATCGTTCGCGCTCGCGTTCTGGCTGCGCTGGAGCGCGCGAATGTAAGTGATGATGGCCCAGCGATCCGCCACCGGCACGTTCCCGCCGTAGGACATCATGGTGTTCTTGCCATTGGTGATGGTGTTGAAAATCTCGCCGTCAGCCATTTTGCGGATGCGCTCGTCCTGCAGGCTCACGACGGTGGCGAGGCCGAACTGTTTCGTGATGCCATTGCCCGCGGCAGTGAGCCCGTGGCAAGCCGAGCAGTTGATGTTGAAACGCTGCTGTCCGCGCTGCATCAGCTCGGCTGTGACCGGAACCGGGATGCCCGTGCCCCAGTTCGTTGCCATCTTCCCGGTGTTGTAATAATCGGTGCCGACGCTGAAGCCGAGCCGCGCGTGGGATGACTCTTCGCCCGGAGGCGCACCGCTGGGAGAAATCTCCGGCGGCGCGTTCTGCTGCGGCTTGGGAATTTCGTAGCCGATGGGAACAGTGCCCGCTACCGGCAGCCGCTGACCGCGGCTATCAGCGAAAAAACCGAGGGGCGATTGCGCGCGCACTTTCGGCTGGCGCACCATATCGGGGAAAATTTCCCATGGCGGTCGCGAGCTGTGCTGGCCGCGGAACCCGCAAAGCGCGACGATCACGATGGCGGCGAGGACAAAGATGAGAAGGAAGCCGCGCAGCATATTCAGTCCTCGTGAATAATGGTGATGTGCTGCCCGCCGGTCTCCTCGAGCAAGTGTTGCGTTTCCTCTTCACTGAAACGCGGATCGCGCGCTTCGATGGCGAGAAAAAAACCATCGTTAGTCGCGCGTGCGAATCGGTCCCAGTTGAACATCGGATGGTTCCAGCGGGGCAGACCGTTCATGATTTGCCAGGCGAAAAACGCCGCGAAAGATGAGAAGAGAATGGTTAGCTCAAACATGATCGGGAAGAACGCCGGGACCGTGCGCCAGGTGAACGGTTTGCCGTGGACGATGACGGGATAAATGAACCAGGAGGGTCCGAATTCGAGAATCATCGCCGTCACAAGGCCGGTGATGCCGCCGATGAGCACCCATGTGCTCAACCATGATTTGCCAAGCCCCATCGCGTCGTCCATTCCGTGAATCGGGAAGGGCGAGAAAACATCCCAGCGTTTGAAGCCAGCATCGCGCACGCGCTTGGCCGCTTCGTAAAGCGCGGCCGGGCCCGGATATTCCGCGCCGATGGCGTAAACGTTGTGACCGTACGGAGTTTTCACGTGCGCTCCTTTCCGCCGGCGGCGACGGGGTGATGCGCGGCGGCGCCATTGTGGCCGTAATGCGCGTCAGCTTCCGGCAACACGATTTTCACTTCGCTCATTGCGATCATCGGCAGGAATCGGATGAATAAGAGGAAGAGCGAGAGGAAAATTCCAAAGGTGCCAGCGAAGGTCCAGATGTCGACCCAGGTCGGGAAGAACAATCCCCACGAGCTCGGCAGAAAATCGCGGTGCAATCCGCCGACGATGATGATGAAGCGCTCAAACCACATGCCGGCGTTGACGCACATGCAGACGAAATAAACGACGTAGACATTGCGCCGGCACCAGCGGAACCAGAAGAGCTGCGGCGACAGCGCGTTGCAGAACAGCATGCCCACCCACCAGTACCACCAGTAAGGACCGAGCACGCGATTCCAGAAGGCGAAGCGCTCGTATTGGTTCCCGCTATACCAGGCGATGAAGAACTCCATGGCATAGGCATAGGAGACGATCGATCCGGTCAGCAAAATGATCTTCGCCATCTTGTCCACGTGCTGCGGCGTGATGATGTCGTGCAATTTGAACAGAGCGCGCGCCGGCAACATTAGCGTCAGCACCATGGCGAAACCGCCGAAGATCGCGCCGGCGACAAAGTAAGGCGGGAAGATGGTGGTATGCCACGTGGGTAGAATGGAGGTGGCGAAGTCGAAGGAGACGACGCTGTGTACCGAGAGCACGAGCGGCGTGGAGAGACCGGCGAGAAGCAGATAGGCCATCTCGTAATGGCGCCAGTTGCGGTTCGAGCCGCGCCAGCCGAGCGCGAAGATTCCGTAGAGGAATTTCTTTACCTTCGAGGTGGCGCGATCCCGCAGCGTGGCGAGATCGGGAACCAGTCCGGTAAACCAAAACAAGACCGAGACGGTGAAGTAGGTGGAGACCGCGAACACATCCCACAACAACGGGCTGCGGAAGTTTGGCCAGATGCCGTAGTTATTCGGCAGGGGCGCGAGATACCACGCCATCCAGACGCGGCCGACATGCACGCCAGGGAAAATGGCTGCGCAAATTACCGCGAACAGCGTCATCGCTTCCGCGGAGCGATTGATCGAGGTGCGCCATTTCTGCCGAAGCAGATACAAGATCGCGCTGATGAGCGTGCCGGCGTGACCGATGCCGATCCAGAAAACGAAGTTGGTGATGTCCCAGCCCCAACCGACCGGATGATTCAATCCCCAGGTACCGACGCCAGTGGAAATTTGATAACCGAGGCAGAACAAACCAATGCCGGCGAGCATGGCGGTGCAGGCGAACGCCACCCACCACCATTTCGGCGCGCGATTTTCCACTGCGCCGGCAATGCGCTCGGTCAGCCAGGCAAAACTGCGTTTGTTCAACACCAGCGGGACACGCGCGAGCGGGCGCTCGACCGAAGTCGACGCTTCCGCCGCGATTACGTCCTGAGCTGTGCTCGCGCCGTTCATGTGTTCAGTCGCCGGGTAGCGCACGCGTCTCGCGTGCTGGTTTCGGCGTCCCGCCGAAACGAACTTTTGTTTGCGTGCCCATCAGCCACTGCGCGTCGAGGAAAAGTCCGCGAATGCGGGACGCATTCGCCAGCACGCGAGACGCGTGCGCTACCCGTACAGAAAAATCTCGCGCGCTCATTTCCGCTGCTCCTCCTCCGGCGGCGGCTCGCCGCCGGGACTTTCGTGCGGATTTAAAGTGCCGCGGTCGTGCTGCTCGAAATTGTGCTTGGGCGGTTTCTCCGCGCGCTCGTTCGGACTGGCGACGCCGATCTTGCGCGCGTCCGGCATCTTCGGGTTGGGATTGCGAATGCGCGCCAGATAGCTCACACGCGTGTTCACATTCAAATACTCCAGCAGCCGGTAATTGCGATCCTGCGCTTTGATTCTCGAGACGCGGCTCTCCGGATCGCGAATGTCGCCGAAAACGATGGCATCATTCGGGCAGGCCTGCGCGCAGGCGGTGGTGAACGAGTCGCGCGGGATGCGCGTGTTGGCAGAGGCGCCGGCGCGGGCGTGCGCCGCGATCTTCGCTTCCTCGATGCGCTGCACGCAAAACGTGCATTTCTCCATCACACCGCGCATGCGCACGGTCACGTTCGGATTCTTGGAAAGCTTGGTCGTATCGGGCGCGCCTTTCTCGGTCAGCGGCGCGAAGTATTCCTTATAAATAGAGAACGCGCCGGCGACGTGCTTCTTCCCGACCGGCCGCTGATTGTAATCGAAAAAGTTAAACCGGCGCACTTTGAACGGGCAATTGTTCGCGCAATACCGCGTGCCGACGCAGCGGTTATAAGCCATGACGTTGAGCCCGTCTTCGCTGTGGATGGTCGCGTTCACCGGGCAGACCGTTTCGCACGGCGCGTTCTCGCAATGCTGGCAAAGCATCGGCTCGTGCACCACCTCGGGATCCTCCGGCAACTGGCCTTTATCCTGATCGAAACCGTGCTCGCTCGCGAAGTAGCGATCGATCCGCAACCAGTGCATCGAACGGCCGTGCGCAACCTGGAGTTTCCCGACGACCGGCACATTGTTCTCCGCCTGGCAGGCAATAACGCACGCGCTGCATCCGGTGCAGGTGTTGAGGTCAATGGTCATGCCCCATTGCTGCGGCGCATCGAGCGGCGGATGCGCGTAAAGAGTCGGCAATTTCTCCGGCAGCTCTTCGTCGCCCGCGATTTTCTTCACGAACTCGTGATCGTCGCGATAGCGATCAAGCGTCGCCTCACGCACCAGTCCCCGGCCTTCAATGGAGAAATGATCTTGCGTGATGGAGAACGCATATTTGCCCGCGACTTTCGTCACCTTCACGCTCTCGACCATCTTGCCGTCGGGCATGATGAAATGCGGCGTGGCCGGTGTGCGCAGGAGATAGGCGTTAAAGCCGACGTGCTCGCCTGTGCCGTTGAGGCTCTCGCGGCCGTAACCGAGCGGAATGGTGATGGAATTGTCGGCGTGCCCCGGCGAGATCAGCGCAGCGATGACCAGCTCGCGCTGATAGGGCGTGCCGTCTGGCTTTTTCGCCATATCAGTAACGGTGATGCGGAGCAGATCGCCATTCTCGGCCCGCAGCGCTCGCGCATAACGTGGGCTGATGAGCGCGGCATTGTCCCAGGTCAGTTTGGTGATCGGGTCCGGCATTTCCTGGAGCCAGGCGTTGTTAATGTATCGCCCGTCATCGATGGAATAATCGCGCACGAGCACGATCTCCGGCGAATCCGGCGTGGGCGCGGCCGGCGCTGGCGCCCAAAGATTCTGCGCGATGCCGCCCGCGTTGTTCGCGTTGAACGATGGCGTGCGGTCGCGCAGCTCTACGTGCGGTGCAAAGCCATCGCGCAGAAAATGCGACCACGCTGTCGCCGCGTCGCCCGGCGGACTGGTCCCGCGGAATGTTTCCTGGATGAAATCGGGACCTTCCACTTTGGGGCGGCCGAGAATCGCGTTGAGCAAATCGAGCTCGGATAATCCGCCAAAGAGCGGCAGAATCATCGGCTGGATGGCGAGGTAATGTCCTTCGCTGGTGAGCGCATCCCCCCACGACTCGAGGAAATGCGACGCCGGTAGATTCCAGCGGCAGACCTTCGAGGTTTCATCTTCGAAATACCCGAGCCGCACCACGTCCGGCACGCGCTTTTGCAGCTCCGGCCAATCCACCGGCTGACGCGTGTTCGGATCAATCGCCAGCGCGCGCGGCGCGTTGTAAACAGGATTGCCACCGAGGATGAAAAGCTGCTTGATCTGGCCCGCCGCGATGTCATTCGCCAGTTGTAGAATGGAATTGTTGCGCGGATTGCGCGCGAACTCGCGCACGAGCAGCGTGCTCCCGATGTTCTTCAGCGCCGCGTTGATTCCGTAGACGAGCAATTGGACCACGACCGGCTGGTTCGGTCCGCTGAGGACGAGACTCGCGCCGGCTTTCGAGACGAGATCGGCGGCCGCTTCGTTCAGCCATTGCTCGTCGAACTGCGCCGCACCCGGCGGCACTTGCAAGGTCGCGAGCACGGAGCCGAGCGCCGCATCTTGTGTCGCTCCGGCAATCTTGCCCGCGAGCGCGTGCGCGAAGAGCGGAATCTGACTCGCCGGTAAGCGCAACCGGTGATCCGCCATCGCGCCGGTCAGCGTGTAGCGGTTCTCGACAACGTAGAGCCGGTTTGGCGAATCCTTGGCTGAGGTAACGCGACGCCGGGAGCTAAACGCGCGCGTGGAAGTGAGATCGCCTTCTCCGCAATCGAGAAAATCGCTGTCGAGCGTGAGGATGACATCGGCGCGCTCGAGCTTCGGGACGAGCCGCGCGTTTTCGCCAAAGGAGAGCTGCGTGCTGAAATTCTGCGCTTCGCTCAGCAGCGGGTCGTAAACGCACCAGCGTATCGCCGGAAACATTTTCTCCAGCTCACCGCGCAGGCGTTCGCGCGTGGGCGAGTGCGTTTCTTCCACGAGGAAGGCGAGACTGGCGCCGCCATCGGCAGACATCTTGCCGCGCAGATCGGCAAGGTATTTTTCGAAAGCAGCGAAATCGGTCGTCTTGCCATTTTCCGCGATGCGTTTGGCCCGCATCGGATTGTAGAGCTCGTTGATGGCGGCCTGGACGAAGATGTCGCTCCCGCCGTTGCTCGCCGGATGAAGCGGGTTGCCGTCGCATTTGATCGGCCGGCCATCGACCGTGGTGACGAGGAGCGGGATGGCGCCGTTGCGGCGCGGCATCGCGGTGGCGTAGTAAAGAAATTTGCCGGGAATCGTCCATTCCACTGTTTTCGTGAACGGCACGAGATGCATCTCCGGGCGGCGGCAACTGGTGACACCGAAGCCGGCGAGCGCGACCGACGCACCCATGAGCCTGAGGAAACTGCGACGCGACCATTCGTCGCCGTTGAGCTGGGCCGCGCTCGAGGGGAATTCGCGCTCGAGCCATTCGCGGAACTCGGGCGTGTCGCTCAGCTCGTCCGTGCTGCGCCAATAACGGCGGCCGGAAGTGGGCGCAGGTGGATGTTGCAGCACGCGCTTCATAGGAGCTCGATTGGAGCACAGGCCTCTGGCCTGTGCGGCCGGCGGGCGTCTCGCCTGCCGGATAAAGCGATTGGAGGCAGATGCCAGGCGAGGACGGCTATGCTCCTTACCGGTGACATGTCTGGCAATTCTCGCTCGGTTGAATATTCCACCGCTCCTTCAAAGTCTGCCCGATCTCCTGTTGCGTAAGATGTTTTTTCTTCGTCCAATCTTCGCTCACACCTTCCGGCTGCCCGTATTTCGCCACGAACGCCGCCGGCTGCACATCATCGGGTTTCCAATCGAGATTCGTGATCTGATCCTCCGGCCGCAGGAAATTCTCCGGGTGCCGGTGACACTCGAGGCACCAGGCCATGCTGTGCGGCTTGGCATGATAAACCACCGGCATGTGATTCACCTGCCCGTGACAACTCGCGCAGGAGATCCCGCGATTCACATGCGCGGCGTGATTATAAAAAACGTAATCAGGCGTGCGATGAATCTGCACCCACTCGACCGGCTGACCGGTTTTCCAGCTCGCCCGCACCGGCTCGAGCTTCGGGTTTTCCTTCTGTACTTGCTGATGGCAAGCCATGCAGGTTTGCGTGTTCGGCACGTTCGAATGGGCGGCGACTTCGACGAAATTGTGACAATAACGGCAGTCCATCCCGAGCTGCGTTACGTGCAGATCGTGCGGAAACGGCACTGGCTGGATCGGCTCATAGCCCACGCGCGTGTACTTCGGCGTGATGTAATACCA
>JBBPYF010000102.1:0-17997 GCA_038200165.1 Chthoniobacterales bacterium
GAAGCTCGAGGGAGGCAAGTATGCGTGCGCCTTCGCAAGCGGGATGGCCGCGATCACTGCGCTAACACGTTTACTGAGCGTGGGCGACCACTTAGTTGCCGGTAACGATTTGTACGGCGGCACTGTTCGCCTGCTCGATCAGGTCCTATCGAGACAAGGGGTTAGTGTTAGTTATGCCGACCTGACCGATATCAATGCGACCAGGCGTGCGCTGAGTGCACGGACAAAGGTTATTTTGGTTGAAACACCTACCAACCCTTTGCTGCGGATATGCGACATCGGAGCTCTCGTGCAGCTCGCGCATGAGGCGGAAGCGCTGCTCGCGGTTGACAACACTATGCTTTCTCCCTGCTTCCAGCAGCCGCTCTCACTTGGTGCGGATGTTGTTATCCATTCGGCGACGAAATTTCTCTGCGGGCACAGCGATGTCACCGCCGGTGCGTTGATCACGAACGCGGCGGACTTACACCAACAAATTGCTTTTCAACAGAACGCGGAAGGCGCTGGACTGAGTCCGTTCGAATCATGGTTGCTGCTTCGCGGAATTAAAACCCTCGCCCTCCGCGTCGAACGGCAGAACGCATCCGCGCACAAGATCGCGCAGTTTTTGTTGTCCCAGCCCGCGGTCGAGAAGCTCTACTATCCAGGATTGAGGAATCACGTTGGTCACGAGCTTCATCGTAGGCAGGCGAAGGGCGACGGCGCCGTGATTAGTTTTACTACCCGTAATGTTGATTTTTCGCAGCGCTTAGTATCCCGAACGCGAGTGTTTAAGATTGCTGTGAGTTTCGGCTCGGTGAATTCCACCATCAGTATGCCGTACTCGATGTCGCACGCCAGCGTCCCGCTATCGCTGAAAAAAAATCTGGCTCCGCCACCGGACCTCGTGCGCATATCTGTCGGCATCGAGGATGTAGATGATTTGATTGATGATCTCGATCAAGCTTTCGCCGCTGCAAGCACTTAACCTTTTGTCGGGTCTTTTGTACGGCTCCCTGATTAGCTGTCGAGCAATCTGTTTGCGACCGCAGCTCTGATGTCGCTTGAAGCTTTTTCGGGATGCCCGCTGTCGAATGGCGGTTGCGGATCGTACTCGAGCGCCAACTGAATTCGCTGCGCAACCTCCGCGCCAGCAATTTGTCCGGCAAGCCACAGCGCCATGTCGATTCCGGCAGACACACCGGCAGCGGTCACAATTTTGCCTGAGCGAACGAACCGCTGGTTAACAGCGGTCGCACCAAAACCGCCTAGCGAATCGATGTAGGCCCAATGCGTTGTCGCCTCGACTCCGTCGAGAATACCGGCCAACCCTAGCAAAATTGCGCCGGTGCAAACAGATGTTGTCCACAGCGTCGTTTGATGAATCTCTCGAATCCAATTGATCAGCGGTTCGCGACTACGGAGTTCCCTGCTTCCCGGTCCGCCCGGCACGACCAGAATATCGGTCGAGTTCGTATCGGCGATGCTTCGACTCGCGAGGAATCGGAGCGCTTTGCTATCCGCGATGATTTCGCCTGTTCTCTCGCCGACGAACTGGGTCTCTGCGTCCGGCAATTGCCGCAGCACCTCGTACGGCCCAATCGCATCCAACGCCGTGAAGCCATCGTAAAGGAGGATTGTGATCTTCAAGTATTGAACGCAGCCATTCTAGCCTTAATTGGCCCCACCGGCCTGAAGCGCAAGCACACCGTCCAAATTAATGGTCAGATGCTATTGCGCGAATCCATCGCGCCTCTGTCGCCTTCACTATTAAACCGAACTTGGGTTTATCCCCCGGCAAGCGCAGGTGCCTTCTTGGGTTTTCCCTTGTGCAATCCAACGCAGAAATCGGGACCATTCTTGGCCGCGAGCCATCACACGATTCCATCAGCATGTAAATGCAATTCTGGGGAAGCTCGGCGTGGAGTCGCGCGCTCGAAGTTCTCGGCTAGGCCGTAATTGTTCTTAACAACACGGCGGGTGTTTCGCTTTTGTGGGAGAGTGGCACCGACACGATCCGCGCGGCACACAATCGTCTGCCGATTCCGTAAAGATCCGCGAATTTTTTCGCAAACGCGCGACTATCTTCCCGCAGCCGCGCTCACGCGCAATCAGAATTTCGATGTTCCGTTTCTTTCACTGGCAGGTCTTGCGTTATGTCGCGAAGCATCGCGCGCTCGCGTTGCTGAATGTGCTTAGCATCGCATGCGGCGTGGCGGTTTTTCTCGCCATTCAACTGGCGAATCGGAGTGCCAGTCGCGCCTTCGCTGCCACCGTCGATCTCGTCGCCGGAAAAGCGCAGCTCGAAGTCTCCGCCCCAGCGAATGATCTCCGTGACAATATTTTCCCCGACGTGCGACGAACACGCGGCGTCTCCGCGGCCACGCCGCTCGTGCGCGGCATCGTCACGCTGCCCGATTATCCCGGCGAATACCTCGACGTGCTCGGCATCGACGTCTTCACCAACATTCCCTTTCGCACCTTTCAGCTGACAAACTTCGCCGCGCGCGATTTCGATCTCGAGACGTGGCTGCGCGGGCCGAATGTCATCGCCGTCACGCAAGCGTTCGCTGCGCGCCACGGACTCAAGCGGGGAGATTCGTTGCGAGTCCAGGTGAATGGAAGCGAGCGCGAACTACGCGCCGCGTTTGTCATCGGTAACGCCGAAGCACGCGAGCTGGACGAGCATTTTGCCGCCATCGACATCGGCTGGGCGCAGGAACTCTTCGCCATGCGCGGCCGGCTCAGCGCGATTCAGCTGCAACTCGATCGGACGACAAATCGCGCCGCCGTGGCGGAGCAGTTGCGCGCGAACCTGCCGGCGAACGTTGAGATCGGCGCTCCTTCACGTCGCAGCGAGCAGATCGATAAAATGCTCTCCAGCTTCCGGCTCAATCTCACCGCCATGAGTCTCGTCTCGCTCTTCGTCGGTGCGTTTCTCATATTCAATACCATCTCGGCTTCTGTCATTCGCCGCCGGCGTGAGATCGGCATTCTGCGCGCGCTTGGCACTTCACGCTGGCAGGTCGGCGCGCTCTTTCTCGGTGAAGCAATGACGGCCGCCATTGTTGGCACATTACTTGGACTCCTGCTCGGCACATTGCTCGCACGCGCGCTCATCGGCGAGGTCTCGGAAACGGTGTCGTCGCTTTACGTTCTCATCAGCGTGCGCAACGTCGCCGCGCACGCCTCCGATTATCTCGCCGCCACCGCGCTCGGATTAGGCTGCGCATTTCTCGCCGCTTTCTTTCCCGCCCGCGCAGCCGCGCTCATGCCACCCGTTGCCGCGTTGCATCCTGAGATTCACTCCGAAAAAGACGAGAAACCATCGCGCCTTTGGCTGTTCGCCGGTCTCATCGCCTTGCTCGGCGCGGTCATCGCTAGCGTTCTCGCCTTGAGAACAGGGCCGCGCTCGCTCAGCTTCGTCGCCGCCATTTTTTGTCTCAGCGGCGTTTCCTGTTTCGCGCCGTGGCTCGTTAGCGCGGTGGCGGCAGTGACACGCGCCTCACTCGATCAGCGCACCACCGTCTCGCTCGCACCGCAGCTCGCGGTCATGAATTTTCGCCGTTCGCTTTACCGCAACTCCATCACCATCGCCGCTCTCGCTTCCGCCGTCGCAATGGCCGTCGGCGTCAGCATCATGATTTTCTCTTTCCGCAAAACCGTCATCGCCTGGGTCGAGCAAACGCTCGTGGCCGACATCTTCATCACTCCCGCCTCCAACGAGATCGCCGGGCCGACCTCATTCCTCCCGCCCGAGGCGCGCGTCTTTTTCGAACAACATCCGGCCGTCTCTGCTGTCGACACTTTCCGTTATCTCGAGCTTCCTTTCCGCGATGGCCACGTCGCTCTTGCGGCACTTCGCGCCGCCGGCCCGCGCCATTTCCTCTTCCTCGGCGGCGATCGCGCCGGACAAATGATGCGTTTCCGCAACGAACGTTGCGCCATCGTCTCCGAGAGCTTCGCCCGTCGCCACCACATCAAAGCTGGTGATCTCCTCCCGCTCGCCAGTCCCGATGGCACAATCTCGCTCCCGGTCGCGGCCATGTTTTACGATTACACGCGCGACGACGGCATCGTTTACGTGAGCGACAAAACCTTTCGCGCCTTGTTCCACGATGATCGCATCCACAGCCTCGGCGTTTATCTCAAACCCGGCGCCGATCTCGAGAGCGTTTCCGCTGATTTCCGCAGGCAATTCAGCGCACGCGGCGAGTTCGCCGTCTATTCGAATCGCGCGCTCCGTCGCCGCATCTTCGAAGTGTTCGATCAAACCTTCGCCATCACCGGCGTGCTTCGCCTCATCGCCATCATCGTCGCGCTCGCCGGCATCTTCCTTTCCTTCAGCACGCTTATTCTCGAGCGGGCGAGCACCCTCGGCATCATGCGCGCCCTCGGCACATCCGCGCGTCAATTGCGCAGCTCGATGATCTGGGAATCTGTCCTTATTGGCCTCGCTGCGAGCGCGCTCGGCATTTTGTCAGGCATCCTGCTCGCCATCATTCTCACCACGGTCGTCAATCCCGCCTTCTTCGGCTGGACCGTTCACCTCGCGCTGCCATGGCCAATGCTCGTCCTCACGCCGTGCTGGATCATCGGCGCTGCCGTCCTCGCGGCCATCATTCCCGCGTTTCGCGCCGCTCGCCTTCACCTCGCCGAAGTCCTGCGTATGGAATGAAACGCCATCTGCTTACTATGGCGATCACACTCGGGGTTTTCGTCGTCGCGATCTCTGTAGGGGAAGCAGCCTGCTTCCCCTACAAAGCTCCTGCCGCGGCATTGTGCGCGATCGTCGCCGCGAATACCGCAGACAATGGATCTGTCCCCGTTGGGTCTGCTGCTGGATTGTTACGCTCCCCACAGAAGGAAGGCTGGCGCAGCGCCATGCCCGGCTGGCAATACCAATTCCCGCGGGATCATCACGCCCATCGTGATTTCAAAACCGAGTGGTGGTATTTCACCGGCAATCTTCTCGACGAAACCGGCCACCGTTTCGGCTACGAACTGACCTTCTTTCGTCACGGCATCATTCCGCCGGCACAACGCTCCGGTGAACGCTCCCGCTTCATCGTCGATGATCTCAAGTTCGCCCACTTCACCATCACCGACGCGAGCGGCCGCCGCTTCCATTTTGACCAGAAAGCGAGTCGCGGCGCTTTCGACGACGCCGGCTTCGATCGCGGCGACCGCCTCGCCTGGATCGATGATTGGTCACTTCTCATGCGCCGTGTAGAGGCGTTTGTGCCAAACGCCGCCGGCGCCACCAATGAATTCATCGTTTCCGCCAAAGATGCCGACATCTCCCTTAATCTCACCCACACGCCAGCCAAACCGCCGGTGATCCACGGCGAAAACGGCGTCAGCGCCAAGGCAGCCGGCGAAGGTCACGCATCGCATTACTACTCCATCACACGGCTAACGACTCGTGGCACACTTGAGCTTCAGGGCCGCCGACTAAACGTCACCGGCACGAGCTGGTTCGATCACGAATGGGCCACCAACCAGCTCGCCCCGCATCAGGTCGGTTGGAACTGGCTTTGCCTGCAATTCGACGATAACACCGAGATCATGCTCTATGCCATGCGCCGCGACGACGGCTCCGTCGATCCAGCTTCCAGCGGCACATTCATCGCCGCCGATGGCGTCGCCAACCATCTGCGCGCCGCTGATTTTGTCATGACGAGTAGCGCAACGTGGAAGAGCGAAAAAACCGGCGCCGACTATCCCGTGAAGTGGCGCGTCCAAGTTCCTTCACGCGGCATCGACGTCACCGTCCAGCCGGTATCGAACAACCAGGAGCTCGCGCTCGACCCGCTGACTTATTGGGAAGGCGCCGTCGACGCCACCGGAACCCGCCGCGCTGTCGGCTACCTAGAATTGACAGGTTACGCCGGTCAGTTGTCCGCCCTGACGCGTTGAAGCTCCGCTTCACGCCGAGCCCTGTAGGGGAAGCTGTCAGCTTCCCGTACAAGCTGCCGCTACGAATAACCATTAAGCCGGTCGCTCCAGCGACCGCCGCGTTTATCCGTTATCGGGGCGCCGGGAGCGGACGGGGCCACGTGCTGGTTTCTGCGATCCCAATTAAGAATTAACCCCTAACCCCCGTCGCCGCAGCGACCGTTTCTCCAACGCCTGGGCAAAACTCCCGAGCTCGCGAGTTAACGCCCCGTATCGGGAGTAGGCGTCAGAGCCGTCGTTTTCTGCACGGAGCAAACGGTACAATTGGAGTTCTGGTTCTGAGATCAGGCTTCCATCCTCAGGCGCCACCAGTCCCGCTTCTGCCAGGCGAGAACGCGCTATTGCGATTAGACACGCTGCCGCGGTTCGTTTGCCAGAGCGCAAATCCGCCAGGCCCTGCCGTACCAACTCTTCTCCTGGGAGCCCTTGGAGTGATTCAGATGTTATCCTCATTGCAAAACCTGCCCTTCTGTAGGGGAAGCTGTTAGCTTCCCGCGCCCTGCAAGTCTGTTTCAGTGCAAAAGGCCAGAACAGTCCTTTCAAAAGCCGCTGGATTGATGGCCGGGAAGCGGATCAACTCTGGTTTGATCATTGTAAAAAGCTCCGACAGCCGCTCCTTTTCTATCAAGCCCGAGACCAGAAACGAGCGCGCATCGCGCACGTCGCGATCGTGACGGCGCTGGAGTTTCGACAATGTCTGGCCATAAGGATCATAGTGAAAAAACTCGACCGGGCCTTCTCGCGCGATGAACAAGCTCCGCTCACGCCAACCTGGAAGCGCGGGAATGAACAGGTCCGGGCTGGCCAATTCCACATTGACATCGAGTTCATCCTTCAACACTGCGATCGCCTCGAACAGACCATGCGGCTCCGGATCAGGTTTTAGATCGATGTCGATTGTGCTCAAACGCCAATCGTGCATTAGCGCGGTGGCGCCACCGGCAAAATAGATCCGGCCAGGCCCCCGCACACGCTCTCCGAGAGCCCTCATAAAGGCGTATAGTTTTGCTTTGTCGGTTTCCGACCGCATTGTTTGTATCTTATCCTCATCGTGCCATCGTCCTGCCGCTTCGCAATCACCACCGCTTTCGGCGTGTTGGAGCCGCACTCACTCTCGCTCTAGGGAAGTCGTCGGCCCAACAACCCATATCCGATAACAATTAATCCGGTCGCCCGAGAGCCCAAGGAAATCCTCTGCTCCCGATCGCGACCCGCAGCCCGGGAACCCAATAGCCACGCCCGCTTGACCCCGAACCGCGACCACTGGTTTCTAAGCATCGGAGCGAGTTCTTTTACCAGGCGGTCGGCTCGGATCGGCATCAGGCTCAATATGGGAGGAAATTCGTCTCCGGCAATCGTGGTATGTCGGCGCCGGGGTTCTTTGTTGTTGGTTGTTAGTCGATGGGCGCGTTGCGCGGGTTATCGGTTAATTGTTAATGGGTTGTAGGGAAGCTGTCAGCTTCTCCTGCAGAAATCGGGACGACAAAAGCTGAAGGTCAGAGGTCGGCGCTCATGAGATGATACTTTCATTTAGGGATAGCGAGACGGAAGAGCTTTGGCAGACCGAACGCAGCAAGCGCTACGGCGGCATACTTCGCGTCGCGCTGCGGAAGCTTCTTCAACTTCACGCAGCGGAACAGATCTCCGACCTACTCGTGCCACCCGGTAACCGTCTGGAGCCTCTTTTCGGAAAGCGCAAGGGCCAACACTCAATTCGCATTAATGACCAGTGGCGCATCTGCTTTGTGTGGACGGCCGAAGGGCCTCGTAACGTGGAGATTTGCGATTACCATTGACGTGGATGCGCTTCCAGGTATTGTGGACCACGCAATAGCCATAACTTCTCGATGACAAATCCGATTCACCCTGGTGAAATTCTTTTGGAAGAATATCTACTGCCGTTCGGTTTGTCGCAGAACGCGCTCGCCCGAGCATTGGGTATCACGCCTAAAACAGTCTCTGAAATAGTATTGGGAAAACGCGGAATCTCGCCTGAGATGTCGATTCGACTGGGCAAGTTCTTTGGCCAATCGCCGCGATTCTGGCTTAATTTACAGACCGAGCACGATTTTCGCTGCGCCGCGCGTCACTCCAAAGCTCTGACGGCCCGGGTCGGATTATTGAAGCATTTGGTGCCCAACTAACGACAAGGCGCGTTGTAGCGCGCCTAGTGTAATGAGTCATTGCGCGTCACGCTGCTGCTCGGGTGCGTCTGGTTCGTGGCGGAATAGCATGCGCCGCCCGAAGTTCATCCTCGAGTTGTGGTGGGTTATTGTCATTGCCGGAACCTCCATTTCGTTGCTCGGACTGCTGCAGAAAGCGACGGGCGCGCCGATGATTTTCTGGGCCACGCCCACAGGGCCGCCGCCGCCGCCGACCACCTTTTTCGCGACCTATTTCTATCATGCAAACGCAGGAGCATTTTTGAATTTAACTTGGCCGTTCGCCGCCGGCTGGCTTTGCGATCAATGGAACGAGGCAGTCATCCGCTTGTGCGCGCGCTGCTCATAGCGTGTCTGGTCATCAATCTGGTGGCGGTGATGGCCAACACCTCGCGGATGGCGCAGCTCGTCGCGGTGTTGATTGGATTGCTCTTGCTGGTGCTCTTTGCGCCGCGGCTCTGGAAACGCGCCGCGCACATTCCATGGCAGCTATCTGCCGGAGCGGTGGTGTTTCTCGTTCTCGTCATCGCGGCGATCACATATTCGAGTCAGTGGGAGCGAGCCCTGGCCGCTGGGAGACAACGACGACAGCGGCTGTCGTCGGCGGGCGGTGGGATGCAGCACGCGTGGGATGGACCGCGGCCAAAGGAGCGGGCCCGTTCGGCTTTGGACCTGGGACATTTCGCGCTGTCTTCCCGCGGTACCAGGATGCCACCGAGCTGGAGGGAACGTGGATTTTTCTGCACCAGGATTATCTGCAAACAATTATTGAGTGGGGCTGGCTCGGCGCAGCGCTGTGGGCGGTGCTGTTTTTCGGAGCAATGGTGAACGGCATCGCAGTGTTGTGGAGGAATGGGAGAAGAATGCTGCCGCGGTACCGCATTGTTGTGCGGCTGGCGGTGATCGCGATTGCCGGTGTGGCGGTGCATGCGCAGGCGGATTTTCCGTTGCAGATCGCGTCGGTGCAGGTGTACGCGGCAACGGTGCTCGGCATTGTGTGGTGGAGAGAGGAATGAAAATCCCAAATCCCAAGCTCCAAGCTCCAGGGAAGCTCCAAATCCCAAACACCAAAAGCTGATCGCCGCGCGCGGGCTGTTTGGTTATTGCAGCTTCTTTGGATATTGGAGATTAGGGGTTGGAGCTTCGAGTCTTGGATGCTGGAGCTTCCCATCGCTCGAACCAGCGTCGTCATGTCGCGTTCTGAAGCCCCGCTCTCGCGCGGCAATCACCGCAACCGGAATTCTCGCGCCGCAGTTGAAAACCTTCCTCTGCCTGCGGATAGAAGCTCGGTGACAACGCGAATGAAGCGGCCGCGCCGGCGCCGAGTGAAATCGGCGCGTGTGCATCATCGGCGGCCCTTTCGCCTCAGCCGCGCGGCCATGCTGGCGCTGGCTGTCGCGGGGGGATTCGGGTTGTGTCTCCTTATTCTCACGACCGGACCAAAGCTCGTGAACGGCTGGCGCGAATCGCGCTGGCTGAAGCAGGCGGAGCAAAACCTGAAGCAGGGCAACTTTACCGCTGCCGATGACGCCGCGCAGCAGGCGTTGCGAATTGATCCGGATTCGCTTCCGGCCTTTCGCATTCTCGCGGAAGCGACCGAGAAACAGAATCGCGCCGACACCGTAGCTTGGCGTGCGCAGATCGCGCGTCTTCAGCCGCGGGACATGGACAGCCAGCTCAATCTTGCCTCGGCTGCGTTGCGCTTCGGCCAGCTCGATGTCGCGCGCAAAGCGCTCGAGGCTGTGCCGAAGGAACATCGCGACAGCGCGCCCTACAATGTCGTTGCCGGCTGGCTCGCGCGCGCACAGGGCGACGAAGCAGGACTGGAGCGGCATTTCGCGGCGGCGCTGGAGAAGGAGCCGCAGAATGAAACTTACCAATACAATCTCGCCGTCGTCCGCATCAAGTCACCCGAGCCGGAGCGCAGTGATCCCGCGCGCGAAACGCTCCAGCGCCTGGCAAAAAATCCGGCCTTCCGTGCCGGCGCATTGCGCGCGCTTCTGAACGACGCGGTGCAGCATCGCGACACCGACGCAGCAAACCAATACGCGCAAGACCTGCAGATGAGCCCTGAGGTGACGTTCTCCGATTACCTTCTCTGCCTCGAGTTTTACAAACAGCTCGATGAGAAAAAATTCACCGCGCTTCTTGACAAGGTAAAGCCGGTGGCGGCGCGTCGGCCCGAGGACCTGGCACTGCTTCTCGGCTGGATGAACAACAACGGCATGTCGGCTGATGTCCTGCGCTGGACAGAAAAGCTCGGGGGCGAGCTCACGAGTGTTCCGCCGCCGTCGGTGGAAATCGCGGACGCGCTCGCATCGCAAAAGAACTGGTCACGGCTTCGACGCTGGACGCGCGGCGGCTCGTGGGGTGAGTTTGAATACCTGCGCCTGGCGTATCAGGCATTCCCCGCGCGACAAACGCGGCAGGCTTCAGCGGACGCAGAGTTCGGCTTGCTTTGGCGCGCGGCCGAGCACGCGTCTGAGGAAAATCCGGAACGCGAGATTCGTCTCGCACGCCTCGCCTCGCGCTGGAATCTGCCGAGCGAGGCGGAACAACTTTGGTTGCGCGTCGCCCATAATCCGCTCACGCGCCGGGAGGCGCTCGATGCGCTTTTTGAAATTTACCGCGCGAATAACGATCTGCCGAATCTTTATCTTACTGCCATGCGCCTGCACGAAACTTCGCCGAACGAGCCAATCATCGCGGCCGAATATGCGCGTCTCTCACTCCTGCTCGAGCGCAACATTCCGGAAGGCGAGCGGGTCGCCAAAGAAGCGTTCGATCAGGCGCCGGGTGAACCGGCCTGCGCCATCGCTCAGGCCCTGGCGCTCTATTCTCAGGGTCGCACCGGCGAAGGCGTGGAGGTGTTGCAGAAATTGCCGCCGGAGAAACTGCACGAACCACATCACGCGGTCTACGCCGCCATCTTGTTGCTCGATGAAAACCAGCCTGAGGCTGCGCGCGAGTTTATCGATGCGGCCAATGCCGGTCCGCTGTTTTTGGAAGAGAAAAAGATGCTCGGAGACGCGGTGGAGAAAGCGCTCGCGGCGAGTTCACCTGCGCAGTCGGCGACACCGGCATCACCTCCAGCTTCACCCGCGACCGAAGCTTCTCCCGTCACTGCGGGTGCACTTCCAACAGCAACACCGTAGTCAATTTTGTCTCTGGTGAGCGCAGGCTGCCAGCCTGTAGCACTCGGCAGCCTGCCGAGTGCACGTGTGCCATGCTCTTTGGTGCGGCGAAAGGTCGACGGCAGGCTGTCGTCGACTACAGGGTGACAGCCTGTGCTCCCCAGAATAGCGCATCGCGCGCTTTACGGTTTTCGTTCAACCGCCGATTCTAAAATCGTCGCCGCCAAACCTTGCGTCGCCTCATCCAGCGCGCTGTTCGCGCGTTGCAGCCGCGGCAACGTTCCGCCGCTAATCGCGGCACGAACTTCTTCCGCTGCCGTGGCGATCTGCGCGCGTTCTGTTTCGCTGATCTTCGCCACCGCTTCGCGCAATGCCGATTCCACCGCGCCCAGCATTTCTTCCGCTTTCAACTTCGCTTCCGTCCATGTCCGTTCACTCATGTCTTCGAAGGCGTGCTCGAGCGAATCGCCCAACATTTTCTCCACCGCTTCGTCGGAAACATCGACCGCGCTTTTCATTTCCAGGACGCGCTCGGCGCCGGTCTGCGTGTCGCGCGCGAGCACGTGCAGGATGCCGTTGGCATCGATTTCGAATTGCACGCCCACGCGCGGCACACCTTTCGGCGCCGGCTCGAACTCGATTTCAAATTCGCCCAGCAGCCAGTTATCGGGGGCCATCTCGCGCTCGCCTTGCAGCACCTTGATCGACATCGCACGCTGGTTGGTCACCGCGGTGGTGAACATCTCGCCGGCCTTGATCGGAATGGTTGAGTTGCGCGGAATGATCACATTCATCAAACCGCCGAACGTTTCGATCCCGAGGGAAAGCGGCGTGACATCGAGCAACAGCACATCGCGGATCGCGCCGCCAAGAATTCCCGCCTGAATCGTCGCGCCGATCGCGACCGTCTCATCCGGATTTTGTGAAACGTTTGGCTCGCGTTTAAAGATTTCGCGAACCGTTTCGCGCACCAGCGGCATGCGGGTCGCGCCGCCGGCGAGGATCACTTCGTCAAGATCGCTGGTCTTGAGCTTCGCATCAGCGAGCGCGCGCGCGCAATGCCAGAGTGTCTTCTCTACAATTGGCCGTGCGATCCGTTCCAGTGCATCACGGCGCAGCTCGTAGACATAGTTTTGACCGTCGACAAACGGAAGCTCGATTCGCGCCTCCGTCTCCGTGCTCAGTCGATGCTTTGCACTTATGATCGCCTCGCGCTTCTGCCAATCGGCAATCGGCAGTCGGCAATCGGCAATGAGTGCATTGTCGATATCATCGCCGCCCACATGCGTGTTGCCGTTGGTCGAGAGCACTTCGAAGACGCCGTCGTTCAATTGCAAAATGGAAATGTCGAACGTGCCACCGCCGAGATCGTAAACCGCAAACCTCGATTTCGATTTGCCGCGATCCAACCCGAACGCGAGCGCAGCTGCTGTAGGCTCGTTCAAGATTCGTTCGACGGTGAATCCGGCGAGCTCGCCCGCGCGCTTGGTCGCGCTGCGTTGCGCGTCGTTGAAATACGCCGGCACGGTGATGACAGCGCGGTTCACTTCGCGCCCGAGCGCGCGCTCCGCATTCGACTTCAGCTGGCGCAAGATGAACGCGGAAATTTCTTCGGGCGAAAAGTTGCGCTCGCCCATGCGCACCTTCACTGATCCATCGCCAGCTTCGGTGAGCTCGTAATCGACATGTTCCTTCAGCGCCTCGGCTCCGCGCAGTCCCATGAGACGTTTGATTGAGGAAACCGTTCGGCGCGGCGAGGCGGCACGGGCCCGCAACGCCCCGCGTCCGATGATCGGCTCACCGGTTTGTGGAAAGTGAACAACCGAAGGAATGAGTCGCTCGCCATCTTCATCGACGAGCAGAATCGGGAAACCCGACTCGATGATGCCGATCAAGGAATTGGTCGTGCCGAGATCGATGCCGACGATATCGCTCATTGGGAACTGTTCAGCTGCAACGCTACTCCGTCATCCCGAGCCAAGCGAGGGACCTCACAGGCGGCGATCGGTTACACTATTTTGCGTGATCTGTAATCGCCTGTGCCTTCGCCGTCTGCGCGACTCAGGATGACTCACAGCCTAGGCGTTTCACTCGCAACTCGCGGGGACGTCCACTTTGTCTTCATCGATCGCCGACGTCCAGTGCGCCACGTCTTTCCGCTCCATCCGCGTGCGCGGCTTCAGGCGCGCGTCGCGGTAGCCGCGCTCATTCACATCGGGCAGGATATTGCGCGCGCGACAACAAAGGTCCCGCGGCAGATCTTCTCGATGGCGCGCTGCTTTCCTGCTGCAGGCGCTCGCTCATTTCGCGCAATAGCTCCGCTGGAATGCGATGGCGTTCCGACGGGAAAACATAGCCGAAGAGAACGAGATGGCCGAAGAGCACGCGCCAGTCTTCGCGGAAGCGATTGCGTAGATGCTTCCAGTCGAATCGCGTCCGCGCAACTCTGGATTAAATGGATGATGTCGGCGCCCTCGAAACGTTCGCGCTCCTGAATGAACGCTTTCATCCAGATGATTTCCTCGGGCGCGATGACTTTCACGCGTTGTCCGAGGAATTCTTCGTCACCCGTGCGCGCGAACCACGAATCGTCCACTTCGCACAAGCCGTTGCCGGCGCCGTAAATCAGGTCGACGAAGCTGTCGCCGAAATGAATCTTGGCCAGCCAATGCGGGAACGTTTTCTCCGCGTGAAACCCGTGCTGCTGGAAAAGCGCGAGCGTGCGATCGACATCGGCCGCGCGCAGGAAAAAGTCGTTTCGTAAGCGATGAGCAAACTCAGCGTCGCCGCGCCGCGACCGCCGATATTTCATTACGGCAAACATTCGCGCGGCTCGATGCAGGAGACGTTTGCCGAGATCTCGCGCAATGCCGACGTGCTCCTGCTCTGCGGCGATCTTACTGATTACGGCCTGGCCGAAGAAGCGGAGCAGCTCGTGGCTGATCTGCATGCGGCGCTGCGCATTCCCGCTCTCGCTGTTCTCGGCAATCACGATTTCGAATCGGGCGAAGCGGAATTGATCACGAAGGTGCTCGACCAGGCTGGCGTCATCGTGCTCGATGGCGCAGCGCACGAGATGAACGGCGTCGGTTTCGCTGGCGTGTGCGGATTCGGCGGCGGTTTCGGACGACGGATGCTGAATGCGTGGGGTGAGCCGCTGATCAAGCAATTCGTGCAGGAGGCGATCGATCACGCAGTGCGTCTGGAACAGGCGCTGGCCAAATTGCAGACGGAACAGAAAATCGTGGTGCTGCATTATGCGCCCATTCGCGCGACGGTGCAGGGCGGGGATCCCGAAATTTTCGCGCTTCTCGGCTCGACCCGACTGGAAGAACCGATCAATCGTTTTCGCGCGGCAGCGGTTTTTCACGGGCACGCGCACAACGGGACGGCGGAAGGCGCGACCACGACCGGCGTTCGCGTTTACAATGTTTCAGCGCCGCTGCTGCGGAAAGGCGGGGAGCCTTACCGCGTGTTCGAGTTCTGAGACGCGACGAGTTTCCACGCCCGAACATCAGCGGCGTTTCGCGTCGGTGAGACGCAGCGCATGGCGCAGATGGAATCGAAGGCCACTTCCTGAAACGGCAATCGGATCGAGCCGGCGAGATTACGTTTGGCCTGCTTCGGCAAACGTTTGTAAAGGAGGCTCAAGTGCGGATCGATGACGGAGCGCTCGCCGTTGGTTCGCACGCGAATCGTCTCCGCCAACTTCTTCAGGACGTCGGATTGCTCGAACTGCACAAACAGCGTTTTGGTGAACTGCTCCGACCAATCGATGCTGATTACGTGCAGGCTGATCTCAACTCTGCCGATGCGAGACAACACCTTGGCCGGGTTGGAGGAATCGTCCGGTGCGACAAACAACGTGACGTGCGGGTGAAAACGAGGAGCATCGAAACGCGCGGCCAAGGTTGCGATGATTTCAGTGAAGAATTCTCGAGCCAGTTCAGCCGGTAACAACCAGTAGGCGATGGCGGAGTTGCTCATGTGCTGTCATATGGAACGTGCGGCCAGCGCAGCGGAAAGTCGAGCGCGTGAGCTACCACGCCGGTGAGCGATTGCTCGACTGTCGCGCGGAATGACGGAATGGTTGTTCATGCCAACCAACGTGCTCGGGACCGAGTTGCAATGTTGCTGCCGCAATCCGATCACCGGTTTTTACCGCGATGGGTTTTGCCGAACCGGACCGGGTGACGTCGGCCTGCACACCGTCTGCGCGCAGATGACCCGAGAGTTCCTCGATTTTTCGGTGCTCGATGGCAACGACCTGGTGACGCCGCATCCGGAATGGGATTTCCCAGGACTCGAGCCGGGCGACAAATGGTGCGTGTGCGTGACGCGCTGGAAAGACGCGCTCGAACACGGCGTCGCCGCCCCGGTCGATCTGGAAGCGACGCATTCTTCCGCGCTGGAATTTGTCACGCTGGAAGAGCTGCAGGCGCACGCGCTGCGATAAAACAATGTCATCCTGAGCGAAGCGAAGCGGAGTCGAAGGATCCCGTGGAAGTTACGTTTAGGGTAGCGCCGCGGGGTCCCCCGACTTCGCTCGGGATGACGATCTCAGTGGCAAACTCTTCTATTCGCGCGCACGGTATGCCCGCTTTGAGCCTGCCCTTCAGTCTCTTCCTCGCGCTGCGTTATCTCAAACCAAAGCGCACCTTTCTCTCCATCATTACGCTCATTTCCGTCGTGGGCGTGATGCTCGGCGTCACGGTGCTCATCCTCGTCATTTCTGTGATGACTGGTTTCGATCGCGAGCTGCGGCAGAAGGTGATCGATTTCGACGCGCACATTCTGGTGACGAGCGAGAGCGTGATCGACAATTGGCGTGAGCTGACGAAGAAAATCAACACGGTGCCCGGCGTGGTCGCGACGGCGCCGTTTGTGCAAGGGCCGGTGATCGTGCAGCACGATGAACGCCGCCTCGCGCCCAAGATTCGCGGCATTGATCCCGAGCAGGAGGAGAAGGTCATTCCGCTGCGCAAATTTGTGAAGCAAGGCACGCTGGACTTGAGCGGCGATACCACGGTCATCGGCATCGAGCTCGCGCATATGCTCAATGTCCATGTCGGCGAAACGGTGACGGTTTATTCGCCGGGAAACCTGGGCCAGGTGTTGGATCGATTAAAGAAGCTCGAGAATGCGAAGGGCGATGAGGAAAAAAAAGCGATCGCTAATTTGCGCGAGCTGGTGCTGCCGAAGGATCTGACCGTCACCGGCATTTTCGAAACTGGCCACTACGTGCATGACTCCGAATACTTGCTCGTGCCGATCTTCATCGGGCAGGAGCTTTACGGGTTGGGCGACGCGCTTCACGGCATCACCGTCAAGACAACCGATCCTTACGGCGCCGCGCAGGTGAAGGAAGAGATCGAGAAATTTCTCACCGTGCCGCAATTCGCCGAGACTTGGGTGGAAATGAACCGCCCGATTTTCGAGGCCATCCGGCTCGAGCGGACGGTCATGTTTTTCCTGCTTTTTTTCATCATCGTGGTCGCGGCCTTCGGCATCATGAGCACGCTCATCACCGTGACCGTGCAGAAGCGGCGCGAGATCGGGATTATGAAAGCGCTGGGCGCGAACATCGCGCAAATCGTCTGGGTATTTCTGGGGCAGGGAATGGTGGTCGGTCTTTTCGGAACACTAGCCGGCCTCGGCCTGGGCATGACATTGATTCGGTACCGCAACGAATTCGCGCACTGGCTCACGACGACGTTCGGGTTCGAGATTTTTCCCCGGCAGGTTTATCAATTCTCATCCATTCCCGCGGAAGTGATTCCGATGGACGTGGCCAAGGTTTGCATCAGCGCCTTCCTCATCTGCTCGGTCGCGGCGCTCATCCCGGCGTATTTCGCAGCGCGGCTCGATCCGGTGAAGGCGCTGCGTTTTGAGTAAGCGCGCGATCCATTCTGCCGGCGAAGAGTTGATACAATGGCAAAGAAGCAAGTTAAAGAAACAGAGAATCCCGGCGCTTCAGTGAAACAAACGCCAGGCATCACTGCAGGGCGCAAACGCCAGGAGCGCCGCATCGGCAGCGGTAACGCGCGGCGCGGCTCGATCCGCAACGCGAAGGCAGCCGCTCGCGCGCGCTAGGTTGTAGAGGCGTTGGTGTCAAACGCCGCCGCCGGTGGCAGCTCTGAGGACAATTGCGTTACGCCGGCGTTTGGCACAAACGCCTCCACACAAAGCAAAGAAGGCGGCGCCCCTTCCCGAACGCCGCCTCCCGCTCTGCTCAAACGCGAAGCTATTTGGTTTTCGCGTCGTGCATTTCTTTCATCGCATTGATCATGTCCTCATGGGCTTTGATCTGCGCATCAAGCTTGGTCTGTTGCTCCGCCGTGAGCAGCGGGCGAATTTGATCAAGCGATGTGTCAACGATTGCTTTGGCTTTCGTCATCGCTTCTTCATGGATGGCCTTCAACTGCGGACGAGCCTGGTCAATGATCGGCTGAATCTTCGCCTTCTGCTCCGCGGTGAGATTGAGCGAGTCGCTCATTTCTTCAAGCGGGTTGCGGTGACTGAATCCGCCGCCGTGCGGCCCGCCGGGAGGAGGTTGCGCGAAACTTGAGCCCCCGGCGATGAGCACGGCAACTAGCAGTAATGATTTTTTCATAATTTGTAATCTGCGGCGCGGGATTACGCCGTTTGCATGGATGACTGGAAAAGACGGAGTGCGGTTACAAAAATATTGTCATCCCGAGCGGAGCGCAGCGCAGTCGAGGGACGCGTGGAAGTTACCTGTGCGTGGCGCAGCGGGATCCCTC
>JBBPYF010000103.1:0-7781 GCA_038200165.1 Chthoniobacterales bacterium
GTCTCGCGTGCTGGCGCTGGCGTCCTCGCCAGCTCGGACTTTCATTGTGCCTGCCACAATCATGGAAAGTTCGTTTTGGCGAGACGCCAAAACCAGCACGCGAGACCCGTGCGCTACCCGGAAAACGCCGCTCTGCGAAAGTGCGATTATGGTTGTCATTGAGGAGTCCTTACGTCACGGAATGTCTCCACTTCGCTTCGACATGACGGTAAATGACCTGCCCGCCATCAACGCCTTACTGAATCTCATCAGCACGTTCTTCATCTCCGCGGGCTGGTTTTACATTCGGCGCAATGTCTGGCAGCGGCACGTTCCGTGCATGCTCGCAGCCATCATCTCATCGACGCTCTTTCTCATCGGTTACATCGTTTACCACGCGCACGCGGGCGAGAAATCGTCCGGCTACACCGGCTGGATCGCGGCAATTTACTTTCCCATTCTTGCTTCGCATGTCCTACTCGCGTTCGTCACTCTCCCGCTGGTGATTCTCACTCTTGTCCCCGTCTTCCAACGTCGCTGGGATAAACATCGCCGGCTCGGACGCTGGACCATGCCGGTGTGGCTGTACGTCTCTGTCACCGGCGTGTTCGTTTACCTCATGCTCTACAAATGGCTCCCGCCGCAGACGCAGCACACCCAGTTCGTCATCCCGAGCGAAGTCGAGGGATCCCGTTGAGTCACCTTTAAAGTACCGCAACGGGATCCCTCGACTTCGCTTCGCTCCGCTCGGGATGACAGTGATATAAGACGCCTCTACAAACCTTGCACTGCCGCGATGAATGTTGTTTGCTCACTCGCTTCCCATGGTGACGATCGCGACCTTCAACGAACAAACCAAAGCGAAACATTTGCGCGAGAAGCTGGAGAAGGCCGGCGTCCATGCCGATATTATCGGCGAAGGAGCGATCCAGCGCGTCGCTTTCATGTCGAAGCCGCAGGCGAACGTGAAGGTGAAAGTGGAGGAGGCCGCTTTTGAGAAGGTGCAGAAACTGATGCGCGAATGGGAAGCGACCGATGCGGAGATCGGCTCGGCCTTGCGCTGCCCGCAATGCGGCTCAGCCGAGATCGAGTTTCCGCAAATGACGCGCAAATTTCTCACGCCGGCGATCGCCAGCATTCTTTTCGCGCTCAAGGTTTTTCCCAAGGAATTCTACTGTCAGTCCTGCCATTTCACCTGGCCGCTGGAGGAGGAAAAGGTCAAAGAACAGTGGTGGCAGTGAGTTAGAGGCCGCGCGCACGCCAGCGCGGTGGGGGGAAGTCGTGCTTATTTGCATGTCATCCTGAGCGAGGCGAAGCGGAGTCGAAGGATCCCGGGAAGTTACCTGAAAGGTTGCGCCACCGGGATCCCTCGGCTCCGCCTTCGCCCAGGCTACGGCGGACAGGTCGCTCGGGATGACGCAGCTGAGCGGCTGACACCCTCGCGAAATTGCGCATCTTCCTTCGCTCATGAAGTGGCTCTTCGCGCTCCTGCTTGCTCTCGCGATTTTCGGCGGCGCCTACTACTTCAGTTACAACGTTCTCTTTAAACAGGAGATCGCGCTGCAGAAAGAGCAGCGCGGCGAAATTCCCTCCACGCCCGCGCCCGATACCAGCCTGCCGGAATTTCAGGCGGCAGCGAAGTTACGGCAGGACGGCAAGCTTCTCGAAGCGCGCGATGCGCTCATGGTGTTCATCCAAAAATATCCGAACGGCCAGCACTTTGAAGAAGCCAAGGACATGCTCGGCGCTATCAATACCGACGTCCTGTTTTCGCCCGTACCATCGCCCGAAAAGCCGGAATATATCGTTAAAAAAGGCGATGTCATCGCGCGCGTCGCGCAGAAGATGCACACCACGCCCGAGCTGATCATGCGCACCAATAATCTCAACTCCACCATGCTGCGCATCGGCGAGAAATTGCTCATTTCCAATCCCGAGTTTTCGCTTTTCATTCAGACGAAGGCGAAGCTGATCGTGCTGCTGAATCACGGAAATTTCTTCAAGCAATACCACATTCAGGAGGAGAAACTCCCGCCGAAACAACCGCCGCGCGTGGCGACAAAAGTGGCCGAAGTGTTGGCGTGGAAAGATGGCAAACGCGTCGGCTTCGGCACGCGCGAGTATCAGTTGAGCACGCGCTGGATTCGGCTGGCGCATCCGGCTTACACGATCTACGCCATCCCGGACGCATTCCATCCCGCGGCCAATCAGCCGCCGCCCGCGCTTGGCATCGGGGTTTCGGCCAGTGATGCGGAGGAATTGAGCAGCCTTGTCAACGGTAAGACGCCTGTCACCATTACGGAGTGATGCCCGCGCGACAATGATGGAACCGCAGCCACTCGATTTCGAAAAGCCGATTGTCGAATTGCAACGCCGCTTGCAGGAAATCCGCGCCCATTCCAGCGAGCACGCGCTCGATTTTGACGCGGAGGTGGAAGCGATGGAGGCGAAGATCGCGACGACGCGGCGCGAGATTTACGGCAATCTCAGCGCGTGGCAGCGGGTGCAGATCGCGCGGCACACGCAACGGCCTTACGCGCTCGATTACCTCGAGCGGTGTTTCACTAACTGGAATGAATTGCACGGCGACCGGCTTTTCGCTGATGACAAAGCCATGCCGTGCGGCCTGGCCATGCTGGGCGAGCAGCGCTGCGTCGTCGTCACGAATCAGAAAGGGCGCAACACAAAGGAAAACGTGATGCGGAATTTCGGCTGCGCCCACCCGGAGGGTTATCGCAAGGCGCTGCGATTGATGAAACTCGGCGAAAAATTTTCCCTGCCAATTATCGCGCTGATCGATACTCCCGGCGCGTTCCCCGGCATCGGCTCGGAGGAACGGCACATCGCCGAAGCCATCGCCGTGAATCTGCGGGAAATGATGACATTGCGCGTGCCGATTCTCGCCGCCGTCATTGGCGAAGGCGGGAGCGGCGGTGCGCTTGGCATCGGCGTGGCCGATCACGTCATGATCATGGAGAACGCCTACTACTCAGTCATCAGCCCGGAAGCGTGCTCCGCGATTTTGTGGAAAGACCGGCGGCACGCGGCGGAAGCAGCCGAAGCGCTCAAGCTCACGGCGGAGGATTTGATCAAACTCGGCGTGGTGGACGAGATCATCCCTGAACCTGAGGGGGGCGCGCACCGCGACCACGAACAGGCGGCGCAAGTTGTGGGAGAAGCGCTGCGCACCAACCTCGATCGGTTGTTAAAAATGCCGATGCAGCAGTTGCTCAAAACGCGATATGCGAAGTTCCGGCGGTTGGGCAACTTCGCGGAAGTTCCCCCGGGCGCGCCCAACGGCGCGACGGCCTGAGCGGCCGATCAGTCAGGGGATGAGGGCGACGGTTTGCATCGCGGCATTATTACTGAGCGGCGCTCTCTGCGCGCAGGCCCAGCGGCCATTCGATTTTGATCGCGATACGTTCGGCTTCGCCAACATGACCGTTTTCGAATACGAGAATGGCGTGCCGCATTTGCGACGCGGCCAAGCGGCAAAACAGGACCGGTACACACGGCGCTGTTTCGTGCTCAGCCGGGCGGTCTGGCAATTCAGGAAATTTGCGCGTTTCGATCCGCACGCGCCGCCGATTGGCGACAAGGAACTGATCACCCGGATCAAACGAGTGACGCGGCGAGCCGCATGGAAACCAGCGTTGCCAGAGAAGGAGCGAACGGTTTTCCCCTACGCCGATCTGCGCGAGATGAGCAAAAACCGCGGGCGCATTCTGCAGGAAAAGGTCGGCAAAGGCTGGCCGACATACTGGCGGCCGGGGAACTATCGCGTCTTCTTCGCGCCGGGCCGCGCTTATCAGGAGAAGACGCATCGCAACCTCGATGCAGCTCTGACGCGCGGCGATATGTTCGTCGGCTACTTAACTACCCTGCCGAAGTTGAGCATCAATCACGCGGTCCTCGTTTACGCGCGAGAAACCGGCGCGAGCGATGGAATCGAGCATTACCTTGCCTACGATTCGAATCATCCGGAAGGGCCGCGCGAGCTCACGTGGTCAGACCGCGACCGGACATTCGCTTACCAAAAGGATTGGGATTTCATCGGCGGGCCGGTGCGCGTTTACCAGGTTTACGGCAAGGCGTTTCAGTAAGGGCACTCCGTCATCCCGAGCGAAGTCGAGGGATCCCGCGGAAATTACCTGAAAGTTGCGCAGCGGGATTCCTCGATTTCGCTTGCTCCGCTCGGGATGACGCGTCTGGTGCGTGAGCCGTCAACGCGCCGCGGCTAACTCCGGCGCAGTTTTCACTGCTTCCGCCTGTGTCATCGGTGGAAACAAAAACCGCAGCATCGGATCGACGCGTGCAGCCCACGCGCTTTCGGTATGACCGGCGCCTTCGGCTTCGGTGTATTGCAGATCGTCATGCAAATGCCAGCCCTTCTCCACCAGCGCGTCGCGCAAGGCGCGGGTTCGTCCCCAGCCGATTTCATGCGTACCGATGTCGAGCCAGATGCGCAGCGGCAATTTCTCCTCCAGCTCTTCCACCATACGGACGATCACGTGATCGTCCCACCAGACAGCCGGCGACATCACCGCCAGCCGGGTGAAGACATCGGGAAACCAAAGCCCAAGCGTCATCGTCAACAGACCGCCAAGCGAGGAGCCGCCCAGGCCGGTAAACTCCGCTTCCGGCCGCGTCCGATAGGTCGCGTCGATGAACGGTTTCAGTTCGCTGGTCAAAAATTTCCCGTACTTCCGCGCCAGGCCGCGGCTGCGTTTGTTCTTTTGCACGCCGGTTTCTGCGACCGCGCGCGTGGGCGTGTATTCATGAATCCGATCCGTCCCGGTGTTGTTAACCGCGACGATGATGAGCGGCTCGATCAATCTTTTGCGAATGAGCCGCTGCGCCGTCTCATCCACGCTCCATTCCACTCCGCCGAATGCCGTCGCCGCGTCGAAGACATTCTGCCCGTCTTGGAGATAGAGCACGGGATAATGCCGCCGCAGGAAGCGCCGGTAACCGGTGGGCAAATAGACAAGCACATCGCGCCGATTGCCGAGCGTGCGCGACTCAAATCCTTTATGCCGCTGGATGTTGCCCGTCAGTGTGTGCTCAGCCATGGCTTGCCAACAAATCGCTCTTCTCCTGCACCGTGGACGCAAAGAAAGCAGGATTATCCAGGATTGCCCAAGCGCGGGTTGATTCTTCTGTTTCGCATCCTGCAAATCCTGTTAATCCTGTCTGCTTTTATGCAGGAACGTTACATTCGCTGGTGGACGCCGCACCTCAGCCGCGAATTCGAGATGCTCGTCTTCGGCAGCGGCGGCGGCCTCCCGCTCATCCTTTTTCCCACTTCCTTCGGCCGGTTTCATCAAAACAAAGACTTCGGTCTCATCGATGCGATCGCCTGGTTCATCGACAACGGCAAAGTCACCGTCTATTGCCCCGACTCAATTGACCTCGACAGCTTCTACAACAAAGCGATCCACCCGGCCGACCGCATCCGCACGCACCTCGCCTACGAAAGCGTGATCGTGCAGGACCTCTTTAATTTTGCCCGACGCGAAGACGGCACTCATCGCGTCGGCGTTTGCGGCGCGAGCCTCGGCGCCTATCACGCCGCCAACATCGCCTTTAAACATGCCGACGCCGTCAGCCATCTCATCAGCCTGAGCGGCGCATTCGACATCAGCGATTTCTTCGGCGGCTATCACGACGACAACATTTACTTCAACAGCCCTTACGAGTACCTGCCGAACGTGCCCGATCCCTGGAAATTCGGGCACATGAACATCATCCTCGGCACCGGCGAGTGGGATAACACCCGGCACGAATCGCTGCGCATGTCCGCCATCCTCAATTCCAAAGGCATCCGCCACTGGCTCGACGACCGCAAATGGTGCGGCCACGATTGGAACTACTGGTGTGAGATGCTGCCGCATTATCTTTCCACCTTCTGATCGGCGCCTCACCTGTGTCATCCCGAGCGAAGTCGAGGGATCCCGCCATGTCAGCTTAAAGCTGGCGCACCGGGATTCCTCGACTACGCTTCGCTCCGCTTGAAACGACGGGTGTTTTCTCATGAAAAAAATCGGCATTCTCTTTGGCCAGGAAAACAGTTTTCCGTGGGCGTTCATCGATCGGGTCAATCAGAAGACGGGCGGCAACGACATCGTCGCCGAGCCGGTGCGGATCGACAAAGTCATTCAAGGGGAGCCGTGCGGCTACGACGTCATTGTCGATCGCATTTCGCAGGATGTGCCGTTCTATCGCGCGTTTTTGAAAAACGCGGCGCTCACCGGGACGGCGGTGATCAACAATCCGTTCTGGTGGAGCGCGGACGAGAAGTTTTTCAATAACGCGCTCGCGACAAAAATCGGTGTGGCTGTGCCGAAGACCGTGCTGCTGCCCTCACATGAAGTTCCGCCGGACACGAACGCGAATTCATTCCGCAATCTCGCTTACCCGCTCGATTGGGAAGCGACTTTTAATTACGTCGGCTGGCCCGCATTCTTCAAACCGTTCGCCGGCGGTGGCTGGAAAAACGTCTATCGCCTGCACAATCCAGAGGAATTTTATCGCGCCTACAGCGAGACCGGCCAGCTCGTCATGATGCTCCAGGAGGAAGTGGTTTTTGATAAATATTTCCGCTGCTACTGCATCGATCAACGGTACGTGAAAGTGATGAACTACGAGCCACGTCATCCCTATCACCTGCGCTATCAGACCGATTGGCAGGCGCCGAAAGAGATCCTCGAGAAAGTCGAGCAAGGCGTGCTCACGCTGAATCAATACCTCGGCTACGACTTGAACACGGTGGAGTTCGCGATCCGCGACGGGGTGCCCCTCGCGATCGACTTCTGCAATCCCGCGCCCGACGCCGAGGTCACCTCGGTCGGCCAGGCGAACTTCGACTGGGTCGTGGAAGCGGTCAGCGAAATGGCGATCCGCAAAGCGCGCGAACATAAACCCGGTCAGGACAATCTGAGCTGGGGTAAGTTCGTGCAGGCCGCGGTAAACAGCCAGTCGTTAGGCGCCACCAGCTAACAGCGGAGGCCTTCGCCTGGCGTCGTCAGCCCGAGCGCTGCGAGGGACCTCGCCAGCTTTGCTCAACGAGGTCCTTCGCCCCGCTCCCCGGCTCAGATTAGACCGCACGTGCTTCGCCATTCCCCTGGATCGCAAAACTTCTTCGACCGCGCCGCGCACTTCGGCTTAACTTCCCCAACCCATGAGCATCGAAGTGAAAATTCCGGCCGTTGGCGAATCGATCGAGAGCGGCATCGTCTCCGTCTGGCACAAGAAATCGGGCGAATACGTCGAAGCCGGTGAAGCCCTGCTCACCCTCGAGACCGACAAGGTTTCCACCGAGATCACCGCGGAAAAAGCCGGCACGCTCGAAACCAAAGTCGACGAAGGCCAGGAAGTAAAAATCGGCGAGGTGGTCGCGGTGATCGATGATTCCGCTTCCGCGCCCGAGAAGAAAACCGCCGCGCCTAACGAGGCCGCCCCGACCGCGAAGGCACCGGAAAAGCGTTCCGCAAACGCCGACTTACTCTCGCCGGCAGTGAAGCGCCTCACGACCGAAGAAAAGCTCGATCCGGCTAAGATCAGCGGAACTGGCAAAGGCGGCCGCCTGACGAAGGGCGACGTCCTTTCTCATCTGCAGGCGACGCCCGAAACCACCGACGACCAGGAAAAACCACGCACCGCGGCGAAATCGAGCGCGCCGGGAGCGAAACCGGCAGAGAGCAGTGACCGTTTCACTCGCAAAAAGATGTCGCCCCTCCGCCGCAAGATCGCGGCGCAGCTCGTGATGTCCCAGCAGACTGCCGCCATCCTGACCACCTTCA
>JBBPYF010000104.1:0-19288 GCA_038200165.1 Chthoniobacterales bacterium
AGTAAGATTTTCAAGATCGTGAACAAACTACGTGCCGGCGTGGTCTGGGCGAACACATACAACAAGTTCGACCCGACCAGTCCCTTTGGCGGCTACAAGGAAAGCGGCTTCGGGCGCGAAGGCGGGCGGCATGGTTTGCTGCCGTATCTCGAGCTGGATTAGCAGCGCAGAATCTTGCGGAAGTTAAGTTTCAGATTTCGCCGCGGGATCCCTCGACTTCGCTCGGGATGACTTAGTCTTGATACCCGGCCGGGAATTTCTGGTGCCACTTCCAGGCACTGGCGATGATCGTCTCCAGATCTTGAAATTGCGGGCGCCAGCCAAGCTGGCGTTTGATTTTTTCTGAAGCGGCGATGAGGCGCGCGGGATCGCCCGGCCGGCGCGGCTTTTCTTCCGCCGGAATTTTCGCGGCCGTGATTTTGCGGCACGTCTCGATCACCTCGCGCACGCTCGCTCCGCCGCCGGTGCCGAGATTGTAAAATGCGCTCTTCGGCGCGCTTAAGGCAAGGATGTGCGCGCGCGAGAGGTCGAGAATGTGGATGTAATCGCGAATGCATGTCCCGTCCGGCGTGTCGTAATCGATGCCGAAAATGTCGACGTGCGACTTTTGCCCGAGCGCGACCTTGAGCACATTCGGGATGAGGTGTGTTTCGGTGCGGTGATCTTCGCCGAAATTCTCCGAGGCGCCGGCGGCATTGAAGTAGCGCAACGAAACAAACGTCAGGCCGTGCAGTTCGTCGTACCAGCGCAGAATTTTCTCGAAGGCGAGCTTCGATTCGCCGTAGGGATTGATCGGATTTTGCGGCTGCGTCTCATCGATCGGCACGCGCTCGGGCAGCCCGAACGTTGCGCAGGTGGATGAGAAAACGAAGCGCCGGCACTCAGCCGCGAGCATGGCATCGAGCAGGTTCAGGCCGTTGCAGATATTGTTGCGAAAATACTTCGACGGATCGCGCATCGACTCGCCCACGAGTGCGCTGGCGGCGAAATGCATCACCGCGTCGGGCCGCAAACGACGCAGTGTCTCCGTTGTTCGTTCCCGATCGCACAGATCGCCGTCAATGAACTTTGCGCGCGAATCAAGTGCGGCGCGATGTCCTTCCGTTAGATTGTCGAGAATGGCGACGTCGCATCCCTCATCGAGCAGCAGCTCCGAGCAAATGCTGCCGATGTAACCCGCTCCGCCGACGACGAGAATTTTCATCGCAAGCCAGTCTGGCGCAGACTCGCTTCGAATTAAAGCGGGCGCTCGGCCGCCGGCGCTTTTTTCTTTTCCAGTGCGGCCAGCATGCGGCGGACGCAGGAGTGTTTCGTGCGCGTCTTCAGCACTCGCCTGCTCTGCTCATTGGAACCCCATTCGAGAATATCGATATCGACGTGACGGACACCCCATTGTCTCATTTCCAAGGTTGAGGTTTTGTAGAGGTCGATAGTGTTGGTGCCGATTAACGCCGCCCCGTAATCATCGATAATGAATTCCTCGGTCGTGCTGACAACGCGGAACTTTGTTCCGAGCGGAAAGCGCGACCAATCCGAGGCGGCACTGCGCACGATGCGTCCGGAGAGAGAATCGCCCACGGCATTGCGACGGCCGCCGACTTCCCGGCTGCAATAAGCGGTGGTGCGAACATTGATGCGCCGGGATTTCTGCACTGTAGCTTGGTGCGCAGGCGGCTGTATCGCGCAGCTGGCGAGCAGGCCGGCGGCGAGGAAACTCAACGTAAGTCTCAGCCAAACTGGAGGTTGCAAACAGCGCGCTGGATACACGTTGAAGCAAGCAGGCGCAAGCCATAACTTGCGCGCCTGTGCGCATGGGGGGCCTTTCACAGACGCAGGTTTATGTAGTAGAAAATGTGCTGCTGGATGCGCGCCTGGCGCTTTTCCACCAGCGCGACCAGTGGCTTGCCATCGCCGATTTGCACTATGGATTCGAGCTCAGCCAGCGCGCTGCGGGACGGCTGGTGCCGATGTGGGGAATGGGATCGGCCAGCGCCCGTCTGCTTTCGCTGGTGGCGGAATACAGACCACGGCAGCTCATCCTCGTTGGCGATCTGGTGCACGATAACACCGCCACCACGGCGCTGCGGGAACTGTTCAGTCGCGTGAAAGGCTGCTGCGAAATCATCGCTATCGCTGGCAACCATGATCGCACATTGCGGCGCTTCATCGAGCTGCGGGACTCATTTGTCACCGGCGGCTTCGAGTTTCGTCATGGCGATTGCGAAAACACTTACTCGCAGCGCACGCAAATTATCGGTCACTTTCATCCGGCGGCGACGTTGCGCGACGGGGCAGGTTTGCGCCTGAAATTCCCCGCTTTCGTGCAGGAAGGAGATTGCTGGATTTTGCCTGCGTTTTCGCCGTGGTCAGCTGGGACGGAATGGAGAGAGAGGGAGCAAGGCCGCGTTTGGATTTGCACGCCGCAGCGAATCCTGCCCCCAACCGAAAAATGCGCTCCGGCTCACGCGTGAAACTGTAGCCGCCGTTCTGGAGTCGAAAGGGCTCAGCTCGAGTTAGCGCTTCGAGAACTGGAAGCGTTTCCGCGCGCCGGGCTGGCCGGATTTTTTCCGCTCTTTCATCCGCGGATCGCGCCGGAGCAATCCGTCGGCTTTGAGAGTTGCGCGCAAATTATTATCCACCTGGAGGAGCGCACGCGAAATGGCCAGGCGCGCCGCGCCAGCCTGTCCGGTGGCGCCGCCCCCGGTCGCATTGATGAAAATGTCGAAGGCGTTTACCTGCTTTGCCGTTTGTAGCGGCTGAAGCACGGTGTTTTGCAGGGGAGAAGTAGGGAAGTATTCATCGAAAGCGCGGCCGTTAATATCGATCTTGCCGCTGCCGGCAACCATGCGCACGCGCGCTACTGAAGTCTTGCGGCGGCCGGTGGCGACGAACTCGGGTGTTTGCGGCATGCCGGTCTCCTAGGGCAACTTCACTGGCGCGGGCTGCTGCGCGGCGTGCGGGTGCTGGTCACCCCGATAAACCTTGAGCTTCCGATAAACCGCGCGTCCGAGCCGGTTGTGTGGAATCATGCCGCGAATCGCGCGCTCGACCAGCAACTCCGGATGCCGGGCCCGCCGCGCCCGAGCATTCTCCGATTTGTGCCCGCCGACAAAGCCGGAAAAGCTCATGAAAGTCTTCTGCTCTTCCTTCTTCCCAGTGAGCCGGACCTTTTCCGCGTTAAGGACAATGACGAAATCGCCGGTATCAACATGCGGAGTAAAAATGGTTTTCTCTTTTCCGCGCAAAAGATTCGCCGCCTTCACTGCCACGCGCCCAAGGGCCTGATCGCGCGCGTCGATGACCCACCACCTGCGCGGGACTTCGGTGGCTTTGGCGGAGAATGTTTTCATGAATAGCGAGAGCGGCGCGGAAAAGGGCGGATATTACGAGCAGGAGAGGGAGGTGTCAACCAGCGCTGGCGAGCGGGTCATGCCGCAATGGCACTGCGACTGCTTTTATAGTAATTATAATGCGCATTGTGGCCTGGTTGCTCGCCACCGGTTCTCCTCCTTACTTCTTTCGGCCTTTGTCCAGCCACCCCGCTTCTTCACGAACGCATTTCTGCCGCCGCCATTCTCCTCGAACTCAATCTCGCCCAGCAAAAGCCGGTCTTCTACGCCAGCCTCCTGGAAGAGACGCGCCCGTTCTTCTCCGGCAATCTCCGCAGCACGCCCGGCAGCGTTCCGTTGATGACCCAGGAAGGTGCCCGCGCCGTCGAAGAAGCGATCCGCTTTCTGAGCAACGCGCAGCCGCAGTCATCACTGGCGCTTTCAGCCGGATTGTGTCAGGCGGCGGCCGACCATTGCCGCGATCAGGCCAATGGCGCGATGGGCCAATGGGGGCAGCGACCGCAGCAATCCTGGCGAACGCATCAACCGCTATGTCGCCTGCCAGGATGGCTGGGCTGAAAATATCGCCTGCGGTCAGCGCAGCGCCCGCGAGATCGTGATGGCGTTGATCATCGATGATGGCGTGCCGGGTCGCGGCCATCGCCGCAATATCTTCAAATGGCACGTATAACGTTGCCGGCGCAGCGTACGGGCCGCACGCGTGCTTCGGCAGCGTCTGTGACATTGATTTCGCCGGAGCCTATGCCGAAAGCGGCATCGCGAGTGCGCAGAGCCGAATCGCGGCCACGTTCTAGCTAATGGTCGTCCGGTTTATCCTTGCGGATTTTCTCCAGAATGGGTTGCACTGAAGGGTCCGCCTTGAGCAAGGCGTTGTGCAATCTATCGCGAAACTCTTTTCGCGCATTCAAATAGCGGGTGCGTGAAGCAGCCAGATTGGGATCGTGCAAAGCGGCCTGATGGGCTGAATGCAGCCTGGCGCGTTCATCCTCGGAGAGGTCACTTAGAATAGGGCGCTGCGAGCGCACGGGTGCCTGAGCTGGCTGCGCCGGCACTGGCGCGGAGCGTTCGGTCTGCGGAGTAATGAGCGGGGCTGCAGGGGGAGCGAGCTCGTGTGTGATTTGAGGCGGTGCCGGAGGCGGTGCCGCAGGCGGTGGGACAGGAAGGGCGTGCATCGGGACAGGGATCGCCCGTCCCGCCTCGGGCCGTGTCACCGGTGGCTGCCTGGAATTGTGCGCGCTCGATTCCGGAATTCGTTCAGCTTGGTCGTTACGTTCACGAGATCGTTCCCGCGCATCGCTTTTGCGGCGCGATTTTCGCGCATTCTGCCGGGCAGGCGAGCTGATAGCAGCCGACCGCGCCTTCTGGTCGGCGGCTGTGGGGCGCTCAACATTGGCCGGCGTTACGGGAATGCCGCCCCGCTGGCGAGCAGGCTCACCCGATTGCCTTCGGCTCGGAAGCGTCTTTCTCAGGCGCGGAGTAGAAGAGGGCAGGGGAGTTGCAGAGCGAAGAGGTGGGCCTTGCATCATCTGCGATGGCCGCATCTGCGGCGCCAAAGCGGGAGAGCTCATCTGTGGGCGCAAAATGGGACGGCCAGGCGCGCTCGGCAGCGCCTGTGCGGGTAGGTTACTGGGAGTGGTCTGGGCCTGGATCTGCCTGTATCTCAGCACCTGATCGTCCTGGGCGCCAGTACGCGGCACATTGGCAAAGAGCCAGCCGGCGCTCAGCGCGATGCCGATCGTAACACTCCGTTTCATGAAAGTTCGGCCGCGGCTTCTTGTCTGCCGCAGCCCGCAATAAAAAGGCTAGTTGAAATCCTTATATTTTAACCCTGTCATCGTGGAAAGTTGCGCGCTAAAGGTGGCTCGCCAACTGGTTTGCGCCAGCGTAATTTTCCGCTCTTCCATGCCTCAACCCGCCGCGACTTCACCCCAGACCGCCATCACGCCTACCCGGGCGCAGGATTTTCCGGAGTGGTACCAGCAGGTCATCCGCGCGGCCGAACTGGCCGAGCCGAGCGAGGTGCGCGGCTGCATGGTCATCCGGCCGTGGGGCTACGGCATCTGGGAAAACATGCAGCGGCAGCTCGATGCCATGTTTCACGCCAGCGGCCATCGCAATGCCTATTTTCCGCTATTCATCCCGCTGAGCTATTTCGCGAAAGAAGCCGAGCACGTGGAAGGCTTCGCCAAAGAATGCGCTGTGGTCACGCACTCGCGGCTGGAGGTGGACGCAGATGGAAAAATGAAACCGGCCAGCCCTTTGACGGAGCCGCTGGTCATCCGGCCGACGAGCGAGACCATCATCGGCGCGAGCTATGCGCGCTGGGTGCAATCGTACCGCGATTTGCCCATCCTCATCAATCAGTGGTGCAACGTCGTGCGCTGGGAGATGCGGCCGCGATTATTTCTGCGCACGAGCGAGTTTCTCTGGCAGGAAGGTCACACCGTGCACGAGACGGAAGCGGAGGCGCGGGAGGAAACGGAACGGATGCTTGGCGTTTACGAGACGTTCGTGCGCGATCATCTCGCGGTGCCGGTTTTCGCCGGCGAAAAATCGGAGAGCGAACGCTTTCCCGGCGCGGTGCAGACGCTGTGTATCGAAGCGATGGTGCAAGACCGCAAGGCCATTCAGGCAGGCACCTCGCATTTTCTCGGGCAAAACTTCGCCCGCGCCAGCGGCATTCAATTTCAGAACCGAGAAGGAAAACAGGAGTTCGGCTGGACGACGAGCTGGGGCATGAGTACGCGGCTCGTCGGCACAGTGATCATGGCCCATGGCGACGACGATGGGCTCGTATTGCCGCCGCGGATCGCACCGACGCAGGTCGTCATCATTCCGGTCACGCCGAAGGAAGAGACGCGCGCGGCCGTGCTCGAGGCGTGCGACCAAGTCGCAAGCGGGCTGCGGGCGCAGAAGTTCGGCGACACAAACTTGGAAGTGGAAATCGACCGGCGGGACCTCGGCGGCGGCGTGAAAAATTGGGACTGGATCAAGAGAGGTGTGCCGATCCGCGTCGAGATCGGCACGCGCGATTTGGAGAAGAACGCCGTGGCAATGAGCCGGCGCGATCAGCCAGTGAAAGCGAAGGAGTTTGTCTCGCGCGAGGAATTCGTTGGGCGTGCGTCGGAGACTCTGGCGTCGATCCAGAAAAACCTGCTCGAGCGCGCCACACGCTTCCGCGATTCGCACACGCGACAGATTGATTCCCGGGACGAGTTCTACGAGTTCTTCACGCCGGCGAATTCGGCCCGACCTGAAATTCACGGCGGCTTCGCTCTCGCGCATTGGAACGGCTCGCGCGCGGTGGAAGAGCAGATCAAGAATGATCTGAAGGTCACAATCCGCTGCATTCCCTTTGGCCCTGGCGACCCCGGCCGCTGCATCTTCACGGGCGAGCCAGGCGCGCGCCGTGTGGTGTGGGCGAAAGCGTATTAGCGAAACGGAGACGCTGCCCATCACGAACAGCACCGTTGCTGAGTTGCTCGCGCGCGAGGCGGAGAACGCATCCGGCACTCTGCAGCGCGCTTTCCGCCGCGCCGCCCGCGCCGCGTTTTTGTGGCCGCGGGAAGCGTTTGAAGTTAGCGCTGCCGGTGAATCACTCACGCAGTTTGCCGGCGTCGGCCCGTTTCTAGAAAAGCGCATTCGGGCCTGGATCGACAAACCGCGCATTGTTCGCGCTCCTCCCATTCGGCGCGATTTCATTTCGCTGGCCGCAGCGCGCGCCTTGCTCGCGGCCAATGCAGATTGGGCGAAGCGTCTGCGCGGCGATTTGCAAATGCACACGCAATGGAGCGATGGCAGCGGCGCCACTGCGGAGATGGCCGAAGCGGGAGCAGCGCGCGGTTATGAATACATCGCCGTGACCGATCATTCCAAAAGGCTGAAGATCGCCGGAGGAATCGACGAGCGGGCCCTGCGTAAACAAGGAGCGGAGATCGCTCAGGCGAATCGCGATAGCTCCTGCCGGGTGCTGCGCTCCATCGAAATGAACCTGAACCCGCGCGGCGAAGGAGACATGGATCCGGCCGCGCTGGCGGAGCTCGATTTCGTTCTCGGCTCCTTCCATTCATCCCTCGCACAAAAGAAGATCAGACGGGGCGCTATCTCGCCGCATTGCGCAATCCCGATGTTCACATCCTCGGACATCCGCGCGGCCGCATTTACAATTTTCGCCTGGGGCTGAGCGCGGACTGGCCGCGCGTCTTCGCCGAAGCAGCACGCCGCGACAAAGCGGTGGAGATTGATTGTTATCCGGACCGGCAGGACTTGAACGTCGCGCTGCTCAAGCTGGTGCGACGCGAGGGAGTTCGCATCTCGTTAGGAACGGATGCGCATCATTCGTGGCAACTCGAGTTCATCGAGCTCGGGCTGGCCGCGGCACTTCTTGCGAAGATACCGAGTGAGCGCATCATCAACTTCCTGCCGCTGGAGGAACTACAGCGGTGGGTCTCCGCGTTAAGGAAAAGCCAGCGCCGATAAACGATTATTCGTTTGCCTCAACACCTTCCTCCTCGCCGCCCGCGCTCGCGGATGCAAGATGCTGGTGCAGCCACGCCAGCGCGTGCGAACGCTTGCGCGTGACCTGGGTTCTCCAGCCGAGCTCCTGCACCTCGCTCTCCCAACGTTTGGCCAGCTGATAAAACTCCTCCCGCGGGGCGACCACCACCACGATCGCATTCGGCCGAAAAGTGGCGATGACACGATCCTGCGCCGCGATCTGCGCCAGATGCTCCTCCGCAAATTGCAGATCGGTCGCGTTCGAAAGATCGACAAACTCGTATTTGAAATTCTGCGTGTTCTGAAAAAGCAGCAGCACGTTATGACTCGCCTGCACAAGCTCTTCTCCAGTGATTCTACCGCTGCCGAGCTGCAGAATACCCTGGCAATCCTTGGTCGTTTCGGTGATCAGCGGCATGCGTGCTCCTTCTCTTAACGGCGGCATATTTGCGCGCCGCGAGCCGGCATTTTCAGCCCAGTCGCAACTTCCTGTCGATCATTTCTTTTCGTCGCTCCACTTTCGCTTCTCGAAAGCCTTGCGACCGGAGCCGACTTCAAACGCTTCAAAGTGCGCTGGGTTCTTCTCCGAATACTTCTGATGATAATCTTCCGCCGGCCAGAATTTCGTCGCCGGCAAGATCTCCGTCACGATGGGTTTGCCGAACTTGCCCGAGGCGGCGAACTTCGCTTTGGAGGCTTCAGCGGTCTTCTTCTCCTCCTCGTTCGAGTAGAAAATCGCGGCGCGATAACTCGGGCCGATGTCGGTGAACTGGCCGTCCGCTTGCGTGGGATCGATCTGGCTCCAGTAAATCTCGAGCAGCCGATCGTAGGAAATCTTCGCTGGATCGTACGTGATCTCGATCGACTCGCGATACTTCGTCTTCTCTGATGTGACCAGCTCGTAGGTTGGATTCGGTTCCGTTCCGCCGCAATAACCGACGACGGATTTGATCACGCCCGGCGCTTTATCGAAGGCAGGTTGAATGCACCAGAAACAGCCGCCGGCGAAAACGGCGGTGCGGATTTCGTTCGGCTCGGCTCGAAGGGAAGCGGCCAGGAGAAGAAAAGTGACGAGGACAAATCGGTTCATTGGGTATTAGACAGCGGCATTGCGCTGGCGTTTCAATGTCGCATGCGCAGGCGGGCAACATTGCACGAAAAGGAAGCAGCCATCGAGTTGGTCCCGTCGACAATTTTGGAGCCGCTAAATTTTGCCGAATTGTTCGGGCGCGACGCTCCAGTGGAACTCGATGTCGGCTGCGGCGACGGCACGTTTCTCGTAGGTCTCGCGGAGCAAAACTCTGAGCGCAATTTCCTCGGCATCGAACGCCTGGCCGGCCGCGTGCGCAGCCTTTGCCGCAAAGCAGCGACGCTCCAGCTCAGCAACGTGCGGGTGCTGCGCATCGACGCCATTTACGCAGTGAAGCAGCTGATGCCGGCGTGCAGCGTTCAAGCCGTGCACATCCTCTTTCCCGACCCGTGGCCAAAGCGCCGGCATCACCGTCGACGCACAATCACGGCTGAGTTCCTCGCTTGTATTCATCGCGCCCTCGTCCATCGCGGGCAGGTTCATATCGCAACCGATCATGTGGATTATCTCGACGATATTCGCCGGCTCGTCGTCGATGGCCGGCTCTTCAAAATCTCGAATCCAGCGATGACGTTTCCGCGCAGCCGTTTCGAGCAAAGGTTCGCCGCGACAGGGACGCCGATCTACCGCTTGTTCTTACGCAAGATCTCGCCGGTCAAGTAGCTGCGCGCTTTCCACTCGTCGTTCCGAAACTCGATTTCGACCGCGCCAGTTTGATCCTGCCGAAACAATTTTATTCCACGTTGCGCAACATCGCTGGCCCAGCCTTCGGCAAGGTTTTCCGCGGCGGGCGAGGGAACCGAGCTTGCGATGATCAGCTTCGGGCGCACGGCGTCGAGGAACTCAGGCGTGCCCGAGCCGGCATCGTGATGTTGTCCTTTCACCAGAATGTCACTCTCGAGCTCCTCATGCGCAAAGAGCAGTGCTGTTTCCGCCTCTTCGCCGGCATCGGACTCGAAGAGAATGGATATTTGGTCATTGATCGTTAGCTGCACGATGAGCGGCGCGTCGTCCGCGGCCTCGATGTGAAGGTTCGGCGGCGGATAGAGAATTCGTGCCTGAACATCGCGGCCAAATACAAGGGCGTCACCGCGAATGACCAAACGACGCGTCAGCCGGCCGGCGAGCTGGCGTTGCACGGATGAACGCACGGTGAGCGGATTGTCGTAAATTTCGCGTGGGGAAAAATCATCGATCACGTCCGGCGCGGCGCCGATGTGCTGCGCGTCACCGTGCGTGAGGAGCAGGCCTTCCAGGCAATTGACGCCACAATAATGCAAGTACGATTTGAGGGTGCGTTCATAGCTGCGCGCGTTGCCACAATCGACGAGCCAATGATAGCCATTGGCCCGCACGTGCGCGGCCGCACCGGTCCCTTCGTCCAGCACAGTGATCGTCACCCGCGCAGCTGGAGCGGAGAGATCGCGCAGGTAAAAGTGACCAGCAGGCAACGCGGCGAACAGGTGGACGAGCGCGAGCACGGCGCGTGATAGGAGCCAGTTCGCATTATTGAAAACAATCGAGAGCGCAGAGGAGAACGGCGCGGCGATGAGCGAGAGCAGCGCAAGCGCGAGAACAAAGTAAGCAATGGGCACGACGGCGAGATTGGCGAAAAGAGAGACCGGCGTGATGAGATGAAAATACCAGTAGATGCACGGCAGTGAGCCGAGCGATGCGGCGAGTGAGACGGAAGCGCCGCGCGAGATCGCATCCGAGATTTTCACCTGCAGTTTGCGCAACGGGTTGAAGAGCGCTCGCGGCAGGAATGGATCCGGTTGGCCGAAGCGGCGAAAAACCCGATACATCGGTTGTGCCGCGAGAATGATCGCGGCGACGACGCAAAACGAGAGCTGGAAGCCGCTGGTGAAAAGTTGATTCGAATCGCAGAGCAAAATGAGAAACCCGGCCGCGGCCAGACTATTGAGAGCGAGAACTTTTCGATCGAAAAAGATGCCAGCCATAAGGACCGCACTCATGACTGCGGCGCGGACGCTCGCGGTGTGCAGCCCAGTGACAGCGGCGTAGAAAAAGAGGAGCGGTATGATGATAGCGGTGGCGAGTTTCTTCGGCAGACGCGCGACCGAAGCGACAGTCCAGAGGAGCCACGCGACAATGCCAACGTGCAATCCGGCGACGGCGAAGAGATGGAGTGTGCCGGTTTGCTGGAACGGCTCCTCAATGTCGTCGCGTGTTTGATGGCGCAACCCCAAAGAGGTGCCGCAGATCAGACCAACCACTTCGGGCGAGTCTTCGATGCCACGGCTCAAGGTGCGCTGCATCCAATCGCGTGACATGGCGGCGGCGCGCAGCAGCGAGAATCGGCGGCTCCGCTGCACGACGTGGCCGTTCTCGGGATACCGCACGATCAACGCGCGAGTTACACCGCGCCGCTGAAGAAACGCGCCCATGTCGAATTCACCCGGATTCCGCGGCGGATCGATTGGCTGGAGCGCCCCGAACAAGGCGAGCTCATCGCCGATCTGCGCAGTGCCGCGCCAGTGAACGTAAACCGTCCCGTCCGTGCGAAATCTCTTCGCGTCACAGCGCACCTTCTTCAGCTTGAACGAGAACGTCGCCATACCATTCGCCTCGATTTTCGGTTCGGTCGTGACGACTCCGCGCACGTTCGCAGGCCTGATGCCGCTGCCCAGGAACTCTGCCAAACGATCTGCGGAGGTGGCTGTGATTCGCGAGCTGTGAAGGCAGAAGAACGCCGCGCTGATCACGGCAAAGACCAGCGGTCCGGGATGCCACCGCACGCAAATAATGGCTGCGCAAAAGACGATCGCGACGCTGGCGACGTTGAGGGCCGGAAACCAATCGGCCGCGATGATGCCAATGATCGCTGCAATGGCCAGACCGACGAACGGATGCCGTTCGTGCCCGAGCAAAGACATTACCCGCGAATCACAACCGGCCTTCTAGCTGTCAGCGCTCGTGATGAAAAGAATTAATACTTCACAGGGTCATCCCGAGCGAAGCCGAGGGATCCCGCAGCATAACTCTAAAGTAGCGCGACGGGATTCTTCGATTCCGCTGCGCTGCGCTCAGAATGACAGAGGAGGTGTCAGCGCACCACCCAGAGGTTGCAGGGAATGACGTCGACCAGCCATTCCAGGTTCGGGGGCAATCGTCCGCCGTTCTTCTCCGGGTCGACCGGCACAACGAGCAAATCTGCCTCCATCGATTTGACGAAATCGGCCGCGGCAAATCCCGTGTTGCCGCGGATGCAGCGCACTTCGATCGGCACATCGGTGTGGCCAAGACCGAGAACGAAATGCTCCAGTTTCTCTTCTTCGTCGATTTCGTCGTTGGTGGCATCGGCCTGGCGTGCCGCGCGTGCTTCATCGAAGGTGGTAATGAGGCGGACAACGAACACGCGTTCGGAGTTCTCGATGGCGGCAAGATGCAGCACGCGCCGCAATGATTGCGCGCCATGCTCGGAATATTCGGCGACGAACACGATTTTGCGCAGCGGCTTCGGCTCGCGCTCGGGCCTGGTGAAAAGCATGATGGAGCTGCGGCCTTCGCGGAGCAGACGGCGCGCGACATTGCCGAGAAAGGGATGGAGCACGACCTCCTTTTCCAGCGCCCCGGCGACGATGAGCTCGATCGCGTTCTCGTCGAGCGCGCGCAAGATTGCCTCCGCCGGGTCCCCGGTTTGGTAATGAATGGCCGAGTCGGGCGGCAGCTCGAGCCGCTCGAGAGTTTCGCGAAACTTGGCCGCCACTCCTTCGGATCTCTCGCCCACGTAGATCAGGCTCAGCTGTGAAGCGAACCGATCGCGGATGCGTTTGGCCTCCGCCAGCACCTGCTCGAAGCGCGGCGAGAAGGTGCTCGCGACCGCGATGCTGCGATAAGGCGAAGGATCGATCATCGCGCGAATGTCCAGCCTTGCGCTATCGGCGGCAAATCGCGCCGCCTTCGCACGCTGGGCTTTTCAAAGCGAACCTCCTCTGCGAATGGTTCGCCCATGCGGCGGGCGATTTATCCAGGCAGCTTCGATCCGGTGACAAATGGCCATCTCGACGTGATCGAGCGGGCACGGAAATTATTCGACGAAATTATCGTGGCAGTGGCGATCAACGATCAGAAGCAGCCGCTTTTCATTGCGTCCGAACGGCTCGCCATGCTGGAGGACGCAATCGGCGCGAGTGGCGTGCGGGTGGCGCCGATGGAAGGTCTGCTGGTCGATTTCGCCGCGGCCGAGAATGCCTGCGCGGTGATTCGCGGGTTACGCGCGATTTCCGATTTCGAGTTCGAATTTCAAATGGCGCTAATGAATCGCAAGCTCGACCCGCGGGTGGAGACGATCTTCCTCATGCCGAAAGAGGAATATACGTACCTGAGCTCGCGTATCGTGAAAGAGATCGCGCGGCTGGGTGGCGATGTTTCCGCCTTCGTGCCGCGCCCAGTGGTAGAGGCGCTCGCGAAGAAATTTCAGGGTTAAGTGTCGCAAGGATGCGCCAGTGAACTCCGACGAAATGCGCGAGTGAACTCCGAAAGGATACGACGAGTGAAAATTCATCTGAATCAGATTCCGCCGGGAGGTTTGCATCTCGAGGGCGAAGACGATTGTCCTCTGCGCGACCTAGCCGACGTGCACTGCGTCGGGTCGCTGCGCTACCGTCTCGATCTCGGTGTGTCCGATGGGGCGCTCTGGGCGCAAGGCATGATTGCGCAAACGGTCGAGCTCACTTGTGTGTCGTGTCTGGAGAACTTCGAGCATGAGATCGCAGTGCCGGCCTTCGCGCTCCATACGGAGCTGCATGGGCCGGAGACAATCGATATCACGCCGTTTCTGCGCGAAGACATTTTGCTGAATTTGCCACCGTATCCACATTGTGATCGCGATGGCGGGCGCGAATGCAAAGGGCCGAAGATCGCGATAGAAAATCATGCAGCTTCGCCCGAACGCGCGGAGGCGGAGAAACGCGAGCGCGACTGGGGCGCGCTGGACAACCTGAAATTGCGAAGCTGAGCTGAGGAGAAGCGCGCGTTGCCGTGCAGCAGCGACACCGCCGGTTTGTATTTTCCTGATTTCCTGCTTTCCTTAGCGACTCTCATGGGAGTTCCCAAGCGCAAAACCTCAAAGATGCGGCTGCGCACGCGCAAAGCCACGCATCGGTGGCACGCGCCGCAGCTCAACAAGTGCGCGCAGTGTGGCAGCAGCGTCGCATCGCACACCGTTTGTCCATCGTGCGGTTATTACAAAGGACGACAGGTGCGCAGCGTCGGCGTGTAAGAAAACGCGCATCCGCGTTTCGGAAACGCGTGGCTTGCCTGTTTTTTCGCTCGTCTCGCCGAAAGTGCGAATGACCCAGAGCTGACGGACTGCCTGCTCGTTGCCACCTTTTCATAATTGATTCCGGCTTAAATCGGGAAGGAAGGGGTTTGGCTTAAACCTGTACAGTTTCAGGCCATTTGATGGATTGATTTTCGGTTTCCAAGCTGCCTCCGATTCATCCAAGCTACTCTTTTGGAGCAAATTGCGCCGAAACGAGCCAAAAACCTTCCGCGCCTCAACTTCCTGGGAGCCAGAGGCGACATTGATCTTCAAGACATCTGCAAGTGCGTTTGATACCGCCACGACACTTGGAGCGATGTTTGCGATGGAAGATTTTATCGCTGTAAAATGCGAGCACACCGGCAAGCGTGCCGCACGCGGGCACTGGAAGTCGCCGAACTCATCGAGCGTGACAGGCGCATGGGCGGGTCCACGTACGTGAAGCGGCCTCCCACCTTCGATTACGGAATCGGCCCGATTCCTCGGCATCGCTCAACGCTGACGTGCGCAGTAGAGCATTGTTCCTCCCGCGATCGTGAGTAACGCAGCTGCACTAATGATGATGAAAGGCAGGTAACGCTTCATTCGGGCAGCGTAGACCAAGATCAGAGCACGGAACACTGGCGGGCGAAATCAAAAGCGCGAACCGGACCGTTGGCGCCCGCACTAACTCGCGTTTTTCGTTTTGCATTCGCCTCATCTTGCAAGCACACTGGCCGCTCGCATGAAGATCGCGCTGGATGCGATGGGGGGCGATTTCGGTCCGCCGAATCTCGTCGGAGGCGCGGTGCTCGCCCTGCGCGAATACCGTCGCATCGGCAAACTTTTTCTCGTCGGCGATGCGCCGCGGCTTGAGGCCGAGCTGGAAAAACACGGCTGCAACGATGGCCGCGTCGAGATCGTCCACTCCAGCCAGGTCGTCGATATGAGCGACAAAGCGGTCGACGCGGTGCGGCGTAAAAAAGATTCCTCCGTGAGTCGCGCGGTCGATCTCGTTAAAAATGGGTTGGCCGATGCCATCGTCAGCGCCGGTCACACCGGGGCGGCGGTAGCGGCAGCGACAATTAAATTGCGCACCTTGCCGGAAATCGACCGGCCGGGAATTGCCGCGCTCATCCCGACGGAGACGAACCTCTTCGTGCTCATCGATGCCGGGGCCAACACGAATTGCGAGCCGACGAATCTGCTGCAGTACGGCATCATGGGCGCGGTTTATTCGCGCCACGTTTTGCGATTTAAGAATCCGCGCGTCGGTCTCATGTCCATCGGTGGCGAAGAGATGAAAGGCAACGACCTGACGAAAGAAGCGTTCAAGATGCTGCGGCTCAGCCAGCTGAATTTCCGCGGTAATATCGAGGGGCACGACCTGTTTGACGACCCGGTGGAAGTGGTGGTGTGCGATGGTTTCGTCGGCAACGTCATTTTGAAAACGTGCGAGTCCATCGCGACCGCGATTTTCAAATGGCTCAAGCACGAGCTCATGCGCTCAGCCCCGCGCAAAGCCGGCGCCTTCCTCGCGCGCGAGGCCTTTCGCACCATTCGCAAAAAAACGAATTACGAGGAATACGGCGGCATGCCGTTGCTCGGGGTGAACGGCATTTGCATCATCGCGCACGGGGCGAGCACGCCGCTGGCGATCAAGAACGCGCTGCGGATGGCGGCGGAGAGTGTTGAACACCAGGTCAACCCTCATATCATCGAGGAGGTTCAGCGTTATCATGAAACGGCAGCCCCACTCGAGCCGGCGATTCGCTAACTCGGCGCGCAGCGTCTCCATCATCGGCACCGGCAGCTACGCGCCGGAGAAAATTCTGACCAACGAGGATCTTTCGCGCATGGTCAACACGAGCGACGAGTGGATCACCACGCGCACCGGCATAAAGGAACGGCGCATTGCCGCCAGAGATGAAACCACCAGCGACATGGCGGCAAAGGCGGCGCTGCGCGCACTCGAGCAGGCGGAGGTCTCACCCGAAGAAATCGATTTGATCCTTGTCGCGACCGCCACACCGGACATGATTTTCCCGGCCACGGCCTGCTTTGTGCAGACGAAAATCGGCGCGACCAAAGCGGCTTGCCTTGATGTATCGGCGGCATGCGCCGGCTTCCTCTTCGCGGTCGAGATTGCGCAGCAGTTCATCACTTCGCACACTTACGACACGGTGCTGGTGATCGGCGCGGACAAGCTCACGTCGATCACCAATTGGAAAGATCGCAACACCTGCGTGCTCTTTGGCGACGGCGCAGGCGCGGCGCTGCTCGGTCATCGAGGAGACGCCCACGGAGTCATTAGCACTTATATGGGAAGTGACGGCGCCTTCAGCGACATCTTGTTCATGCCCGGCGGCGGCTCGAAAACGCCGATCACGGCGGAAAATGTGGATCTGAATCTGGTTACCATCCACATGTCGGGGAAGGAAGTTTACAAGCAGGCAGTCACGGCCATGCTGGCGGCGGCGAAGAAGGCAATCGACCAGGCTGGACTTACTGTCGAAGACATCGCCTGCCTTATTCCACACCAGGCGAACCTGCGCATCATCGAGGCGGTGGGCGAACGGCTCGGAATCCCGCGCGAGAAGGTTTTCGTCAACGTCGATCGCTATGGTAACACCTCCGCGGCGGCCGTCGCCATCGCGCTCGATGAAGCGAATCGCTCCGGCCGGATTAAGAAAGGCGATTACGTGCTGATGGTGGTGTTCGGCGGCGGATTGACTTGGGCGAGCACGATTGTGGAATGGTAACGTCGCGGCGCTTCTTCCTGTCATCCCGAGCGAAGCCGAGGGATCCCGCTGCGCCACTTTGAGATAACTTCCACGGGATTCTTCGACTCCGCTGCGCGTCGCTCAGAATGACGGTGGGGATTCCTCGACTGGGGCGCGGAATGACTGTTTGTTAGCGCAAGATGGAGCGCCGCCTGACCGCAATTCTTGCCGCCGACGTGGTCGGTTACAGCCGGTTGATGGGCGAGGATGAAGCCGGCACACTCGCGCAACTTAAAGAAATCCGGCGCGAAATTCTGGACGCAAAGATCGCGCAGCATCATGGCCGCACGGTGAAGCTTACCGGCGACGGAATGCTCGCGGAATTTTCCAGCGTTGTTAACGCCGTTTCCTGCGCGGTCGAGATCCAGCAGGCGATGCGCGCCCGACGTGATCGCGGGATCGAGTTCCGAATCGGAGTCAATCTAGGCGACGTGATTGTTGAAAATGACGACATTTACGGCGATGGCGTCAATGTCGCCGCGCGTTTGGAAAGCGTGGCGCAACCTGGTGGCATCGCTGTTTCGGAATCGGTGCGCGATCAGGTCGGCAATCGACTGGACGTTAACTTCGAAGATCGCGGCGAGCAGCAACTCAAGAACATTGAGAAAACGGTGCGTGTTTACGATGTTATTCTGGAGGAACTCGGATCGTCGAAAGCAGTGCCTGCATCGAAAAAGGAAAAACCTTCCATCGCGGTTTTGCCCTTCACCAACATGAGCGGTGACCCGGAACAGGAATACTTCAGCGACGGCATCACTGAAGATATTATTACTGATCTCTCCAAAATCTCCGCTCTCTCGGTCATCGCACGTAACACCGCGTTCACCTACAAAGGCAAAGCAGTGAAAGTCCAGACTGTGGGCCGGGAACTCGGGGCTGATTTCATTGTCGAGGGCAGCGTGCGCAAAGCGGGCGGGCGTGTTCGTGTCACCGGTCAGCTCATCGACAGCAGCGATGGCACGCACACATGGGCGGAACGTTTCGATCGCGATCTTACCGACATTTTTGCCATTCAGGACGAGATCACCCGTGCCATCGTGGATCAGCTTAAGATCAAGCTCCTGCCGCAGGAAAAGAAATCGATTGGCCAGGCGCCGACTGACAACATCGAGGCCTACACTTACTACCTGCGCGGCCGAGATTTTTTCTACCGACATTCCAAGCGCTATTTCGAGCTCGCTCGCCGCATGTTCGCCAAAGCCGTTGAGCTCGATCCAAACTATGCTCGCGCTTATGCCGGCATGGCCGATTGCGACGCCTGGCTTTATCTAACCTACCAGGTCAATCTCTCGACTGAAGGCATTCTCGAGCTGGCCGACAAAGCTCTCGCTTTGGACAATAATCTGGGCGAAGCGCATTCCTCGCGCGGGGCCGCTCTCACCGCTGCCCACAAATTCGCAGAAGCAAATGAAGAATTCGAACGCGCACTTGTGCTCGATCCGCAATCATTCGCGGCGCACTCCCTCTACGCCCGCAGTTCTATCCTGGAAGGGCGGCTCGAGCGCGCGGCGAAACTCCTCGAGCGCGCGGCTGAGATTCTGCCGGACAACTATCAGCCGCCCTGCATGCTCATTCAGATTTATCGATCGCTGGGCCAGCTCGACAAAGGCCGGGAGGCGGCAGCGAAAGCGATTCCGCTGGTCGAACGCGAGCTGGTTGCACATCCGGAGGATTCCCGGCCCGCGCACTTCGGGGTGGCGGCCTTGCTCGAGCTGGGCGAATACGACCGCGCGCGTGAATGGATCCGTCGCGCTATCGCAATCGAGCCGGATGAGACTAACACCCTTTATAATTGTGCCTGCGCTTACGCAAAGCTGGGTGACCATGATGCCGCGCTCGACCTGCTGGAGTCGGTCTTGAAACATGGCTCAAGCCGTTACAGAGAGTGGATTGCTCACGACTCCGACATGGACCCGTTGCGTAGCCATCCGCGGTTTCAGAAACTTTTGCACGCCGGCACTGAAGACAAATAATGTTGATCGAAACTCACGCGCATCTCGATTATCCGGATTTCGCGCCGGATTTTGACGACGTGCTCCGCCGCGCCACGGAAGCCGGCGTGACGCGCATCATCACCATCGGCACGTCGGTGGAAAGCAGCCGGCGCGCGATTGAGCTGGCCGAGAAATACCCAAACATCTTCGCTGTTGTCGGCGTTCATCCCACCGCGGCGCAGAGCATCACCGATGATGATGTGATCACGCCATTGCGCGAACTGGCGAAAGATCCGCGCGTCGTTGCCATCGGTGAGACCGGCCTGGATTATCATTCGCTGCCGGGTGTGCAGGCGGCGAAGGACAAG
>JBBPYF010000105.1:0-8721 GCA_038200165.1 Chthoniobacterales bacterium
CCAGACGAGATGATAACCGCCGCGGTCGGAGTCGCTTTTGGAAAAGCCCCACGGAATGGAAAGGCTGGCTACGATTCCGCCCGGAAATTTTTTTGCCTGGTGCGTATGCAGCACGGCCGTGCTGATCCGATAATAATCGAACGCGTTGCCGCTCACTTCCTCCGCCGGCGTCTGGAGCGGCTTCTGCCAGTTTTTCCAGCCGCGCACGTATTCATCTCTCGCGGCATCGAAGCCATCGAGCAAACTGGCGCGGGCATGATGCACCGCGCCGACGGCGGCACCATCGAAGCCGAGAGCGAGGACAAATTCGCCGTTGCACTTGGCGAGATCGATTTCTGCCGTGAGCGCGACGTTGCCGTCACGCGCGCGCCGGTAAGTCCACTCCATGCGTTTGTGTTGATACAAATCCTGCCAGCCGTCGGAGACGCCGACGTAACCGGCGGAGCATTTTAAAAATGGAACCGAGCAGCCGAGTGCGAGCGCGTTGCCGTTGCATTCGGCCAGGAGAAACTCTTCGCCCCAGAAACGGTCGATCCAAGCTGTGTTGTGCGCGCCGCTGTCATCCAGGTGCGGTGCGAGCAGGACGTAAAGACGAAGTTCATCGGCATCTTTGGCGCTAAACCGCGTCCGCACCAGCACCACGTCGAGCGCGGGATCGGTGATGATTTCCTTCTCGATTTTGTAACGGCCTTCTTCGCATTCGTTGATCAGGCGAAATGCGGGCACGTCCTTCGCCAGATATTGCGGAGTGTGTTTCGTGTCGCGTTTTTCTTCCGAGAAAAACTCTTTGCCGTCGGTGACGATAAAGCCCATGTCACGCGTGCAGGCGCGATCCACTTCGGGCCAGTAAATTTCGTCGAGAATTCCGTGGCTGACGGTGAACCAGACGCAGCTGCCCGGCCCCGCCGCGGTGCCAACGCCCGTCTTCGCGCTCGAGGTCCAGCGCGGTTCGATACCGGGCTGGCCGGGCGCATCGACATCTGGTGGCTGCATCAGTCCGACAGCTGTTCGCTGGCAAACCAGCCGCCGCAGAGCGCACCTGCGGCAGCGAGAATTCCGAGCGCGATCCAGCCGCGATTCTTGTTCGCCCAAAGCTGCCCGCTCCAACTGCTAGCACGTACATCGAAGCTGCCGTGCGCGCCGTGATCGCGTTCGTCGTCCACGGGCGCGAGCAGATTATCCCGGCGTTCGGGCGAAACCGGCTCGCTCGTTTGTTGCGCATTGTAACCGGTCGCGCCGAGGTAATGATCAAGCAGCGCCGGCGCGATTTTGTTTCCCACGATCGCTTCGACTGTCGGCATGCCGACATAGACTTCGCGCCGATTGTTGTGCGCGGCATAAACAATCGCGTCCGCGGCGACTTCCGGCTGAAAGATCGGTGGCACCGGCTGCGGTTTGCGCGGCAGCCGGCTTTTCACCCAGCTGAATTGCGGCGTATTCAGCGCCGGCATTTGCACCATCACCACCCGGACTTTGCTCCCATCGTGGATGAGTTCGCAACGGAGCGAATCGCAGAAACCCTGAATAGCGTGCTTGGCTCCGCAGTATGCCGCCTGCAACGGGATGCCACGATACGCCAGCGCCGAGCCGACCTGCACGATGACGCCTTGGTCACGCGGCAGCATGCGTTTGAGCGCGGCTAACGAGCCGTAGACAAAACCGAGATAGGTCACCTCCGTCACCCTTTTGAATTCATCCGCCGTCATCTCTTTGATCGGCGAGAAGACCGAGCACATCGCATCGTTCACCCACACGTCGATCGGCCCGAACTTTTCCTCGACCGCAACCGCCGCGGCTTCGACTGCGTTCGCATCAGCCACATCAGTCGGCAGCACCAATCCTTCGCCGCCGAGCCGCTCGGCATCGCGTTTCGCTCCTTCCAAGCCGGCACGCCCGCGCGCGATCAGACCGATCTTCGCGCCTTGTCGCGCAAACGCCTGCACGGTTGCGCGGCCAACGCCGGCCGATGCGCCGGTAATTACAACCACCTCATGTCGTTTTCCATTTCTCATAAATCAGCGGGTGTTGTTCTGAGTTGTCGGAAGGCGGCAAAAATTTCCATGCGCGCCAGCCACGTGATCACGAGCGAAATCATGGCCGAACTTAAACATAACGTGCAACCGGCGCGGACAACAAAAACTTGTATGAGAGTCAATGCGATGGCGGTGAGCGCGAGAGCGGCAACGATCCCTCCGTAGATAATCACAAGCCACGAATCGTTCTCCGTCGATGCGCGCCGCCGACGGCGCCGGCGACCAACTCCGCCGCGTAGCCGCAGGCGCCGACTGCGGCGTCAGGCAGCGGCAGGAGTCGCGAAAGAAACGAGTGCAGCACGCGCACGCTGCCATCGCCGAAAAACGGTTCCCAGACACTCCGCAGGGAGCCGAACTGATATGCAGCCAGGTAACTGGCGACGCCCAGACCTGCCGCCGCCAAAACAAGAATCGGCAAGCGTGCGCTCCAACTGGATGGATTATTCATTTCTTCTTTGCGCGCGTGAGACAGCCATCTCGCGGACGGCGCTCCTGCCGCGTGTCGACGATTTTCACGTCAGGCCCGCGGAGAGGACATTAGGTACTGCGACCAAATCGACTTCCCAAAATTCCTCATTCGCCCCTCGGGTGGAAATCATCCGTCTCGCGCGCTGTTTTTGCCCGTATCCGCGGCCATTGTTTTCCTCGCTTGTTACTGCCCACTTTCCATCTTTTGCGCGAGATCAAGGTGCTCCTTCAACGTCGGCAGCGTGTCCTGCGCGAACTTCTTCAGCTCGGCGTCTTTCACGTCGCCTTCGGCCTTCTCGAACATCGAGATCACTTTCTTGTGATCTTTGACCATCGCGTCGGCATAAGCTTTGTCGAACTCGGCGCCTTTCAGCTTGGACAAACGATCGATCGTCTTCTGGTGTTCCGAGCTCACCTCGCTTGGAATGGTAACGTCAAGCTTCTTCGCGATCGGCTCCAGTTGGTTCGCGGCTTTGCCGTGATCGCTGACCATGCGGTTGCCGAAATCTTTCACACTCTGTTTTTCCGCGTTATCGGCGGCGATCTCACCGAGCTTCATTTCGGTCATGTTCGCGTCGGCAGCATGTTTCATAAACGTCGCATCCGCGGACGACGCGTTTGTGTCCGCAGCTGCCAGCTGCATTTTCGGTATAATGACGAATGCGGCAGTCGCCGCGATGATGGTGAGGCATTTGGTTTTCATAGGTAAGTAATGCGCCTGTTGATTGGTATTACAGGAGCGGCGCTGATTTTTCGGATCATCCTGCACGTGAAATTAGCTTGTAGGAATTGCTCTTCTTTCCACCGGCCGTGAGCTATCTGGAGTTCGCCTTCGCGTGTTTGAGGGACGTTTTCTCGACCAGTTGTTTCAGCGGATCTTTGCCGGCTGCCAAAGCGTCATCACGCGTCCCTTCGTCTCCTTAAGATGAATGTTCAGTAGCGTTTCCAGGTCCTTGGATTTCGCCGCCTTGGCGACGAGCGGAGGCGCGAGCGTCAGCTCCTTCTCAGCGGTATGCATCTCGCCCAGCCTGTTCCGAAAACTCTTCGGCCCCGGCTTTTGCGGAAAGCTGGTACTCGTCGTTTGATTCGCCCTGGTCGTGACGGCATTGGCGCCGCGCGGCGCCGCCTTGGGTCTGCCGCTTGAATCTTTCGTGATCGCCCCAATCTCGGCATTCGTCTGTCTGGCCGGCCTGCGGCCCTCGGTCGGCAGAGTCTTTCCGGGCCGTGCTTCGCTCGCCTTCCGCACTGTCTTTATGCATATTATCTCTCCACATAAGCAACGCGCGCCAATGGATGTGAGGTTGTAGGGGAAGCCATGTGAATTGAGCACCTCGCGCAGGTATTCGGCGGTGATCTTTTCAACCAGAATTTCCTGCACAATGAGCCTGGCTTTCTCATCGATGGAATGTGCGCGTATTCAATGTTAGTCGCGGATCGAGTTGACGTTCTGTCACGCTTGTTGTCCTCGCCCGTTAACGGAATCCATGACCGCCCTTCACGCGCAACGCCATCCAATGGCCGCACGCCGGACGTTAATCATAGAAGCTGATGAAGTTCGATTTTTCCGAAGCGACCAACAGTCTGAGCGGAATGTTGCGCGCACTGAGTGACAGGCTGGCCTTACATTCTGGCCGCGCTCGTCATCGCCGTCCGGACTTTCAAACCCGGACAATTGGTACAGCTGCTCGGCATCAGCAGCGTCGCCATCGGCTTTGCTTTCGCGACATTCTCGAGAATTCTCGATTCCGGTGAGCCTCGATGAAGACCTTCTTCAGCGCGCTGATCGAGCGACTGCGAACGAGTTACTGGTTTATTCCCACGATCATGGCCACGGGAGCGGCTGCTCTCTCTTTCCTGACGGTGCATGTGGATACACTCATCAATGCAAAATGGGCACGCACCGCCGGCTGGATCTGGGCGGGCGGCCCGGAAGGCGCGCGCAGCGTCCTGGCAACGATTGCCGGTTCCACCATCACGGTCGCGGGCGTCGTTTTTTCAATCACAATCGTTTCGCTCGCACTTGCCTCCTCGCAATTCGGTCCGCGTCTCCTGCGCAATTTCCTCGATAACCGCGGAACGCAGCTCGCGCTCGGGGCGTTCGTCTCCACTTTCCTTTATTGCCTGCTCGTTCTCCGCACGGTCCGCGGGACCGACGCCGCAGCGACGTTCGTCCCATTTCTCTCCGTCACGCTCGGCCTCATCTTCGCGGTTATCAGCGTTGGCTTTCTCATTTTCTTCATTCACCACATCTCAACATCGATTCTGGCGGAGAACGTCATTGGGCGGGTTGCTTCGGAGTTGCTCAAAAGCATGGATAGGCTTTATCCCGAGCAAGTCGGAACCGGCCAGAGAGATACGGAATCGCCGGGCGACCGCGACCTGGCGAAGCGAGCTCAGGAAGAGGGCCAGGCGATCATCTCGAAATCGAGCGGTTACATCCACGCGATCTCGATGGGCGATCTCTTCGCCCTAGCGAAGGAGAAAGATCTCGTTTTGCGACTGAGTCAGCGCCCCGGCAATTTTGTTGCAAAAGGCGCGACCCTGGGATGGGTTCTGCCGCGGGAAAAGACCAACGAAGAGAGTATCAAACATGTCCAGAGCGCGTACTACTTCGGTCGCGGGCGCACTCCGACGCAGGACATCGAATACTCCATCGACCAATTGGTCGAGGTGGCGGTGCGCGCACTATCGCCAGGAACGAACGATCCTTTCACAGCCGTCACCTGTATCGAATGGCTCGGTGCGGCCCTCATTCGCGTAGCCGGGCGAGAGATCCCATCCGGCTGGCGCCACGACGAAGAGCACCGGTTGCGAATCATCGCCCACGCCACTGACTTCGCCGGCATCGCGGCCGCGGCCTTGAATCAAATCCGCCAATATGGGAGCGAAAGCGTCTCGGTCGTGCTGCGCATGCTGGAAATGCTGGCAAGAGTGGGGCCGCATCTCCGGCGCGAATCCGATCGAGCGGTGCTAAGGGAGCACGCGCAGAAAATCCGTGACGACGGCTGCGCCCATGTGCAAAACGATCGCGACCGCGAAGAAATTGAAGAACGCTTCGCCGCCGCAGAGCAGGCGCTGAAGGGCTCGTGATCAGCGTTCGCGCAAACATATAGGAATTCCATCCAGTCACACTCATCCCTCGCTTGAATGTGACAAAAGCGGAGCGAGATCAATGAAGTTTCTTCGCCTCAGAGTGACATTCACTGGACTGGTCAGTGCCTCTTGCGGGGAAGACTCTGCGAGGTAGCAACCATAGACTCGTCCTATCGCAGTCCAGTATCACACCTCCATTTGACCCGTTGAGTTTGCTCAGGAGCAACATCGACCTCGAACGGACCGCAGTGACCAACTGCACTATTCCCATTCTTGCGGGCAACGAGGTAGTGGCCTGGTGTAAGCGAAACACGAAAGCGTCCGTCACTATCGGTGGCAAAGGATGCCACCGTCTCGTGGCCGTTCTTTACTACAAAAGTAGTGTTTGCCAGCGGAGCTGAATCGGAAACGCCTTCGCGCGTTGGTCCACCGCGCACCGGGCTGACGGAGATTGTCCCTTCGATTCCGGCGCGTGCCGTTGCGGGTGAACTGGAGCGAGTCTGAGCAACCATAACCGAGCACAAAGCGACCGGGAGCGTTAAAGAGATGCAATATCGATGAAGCCTCATTACTAAGTTTCCCGTGAATCAACCGTCTTTCAACAAGGCTTCGCCAAGCGGAACAAGTCGCTGTCCTGCGGTTCGACAATGGCCATGCGGAGAACGGGAACTAATTTTGTTCTTTGCCGCGAAATAATTGTGACCGGTGTGCCGCGGTCGAGGCGGGATTGGATTTGCTCGAGGTCGTCTATAGGAAGGAGCGATGGCGACAAGAAGCTGCGCAATTTTTTCCGCATCACGCAGCTCGCGCGCTTTCTTCAGCCCGGGCAAGATAGGCACCACGATGCCATAGGCGCATTTCTCTGGCTTGCCTGCGCCGGGGGGCTCAGCAGCGACTCACACCGTTCCTGCAGGCGCTCGCCCGCGTTTGCAGCGATGAAAACGCGGAGCTGAATCTGATTGCGCATTCGATGGGCGCGCGCGCTCTAGTGCGTTCGCTGGCCGATTTGGCCACGGCCTGCCGGGAGCAGAATCGATACGACAAACTGGCCGATCACGTCGTTCTGCTGGCGCCTGATATTGGCAAAGGATTGTTCGATCAGTACGTGGATCGTTTTCTGCCGCTGGTGCATCGCCTAACGATTTATGTATCGGCCAAAGATCGCGCGCTCGGGCTTTCCACATTGTTGCATGGAGGCCATGGGCGGTTGGGCCTGATCGAATCGACTGTGCTCGCTGCACTGGAGATCACCGGACTGCACCGGGAAGACCATCGCGAACTCGGATACGTAGCGACGGAAGAGAAGGCCACTGGTAAAGTGGACATGATCGATGTCACCGGCTCGATCGTGGGCGAGTTCGGGCACAGCTATGAAGATCCGGCGTTCATTCGGGACTTGCGCGAGCTGATTCTACACGATACTCCCGCAGGCATCGGATTGCGCAGCGACCTGGTGCGACGCCAACTTCGGCCCGGGCCTTTCTGAACGTGAAAATGCTGAGCTATTTTCAGCTGCGCACGACGTAGCGGGCAGTCAATGCTAACTTGAATGCGCGACGAATCTGTTCCGCGCTTCGCTTAAATCGGTCAGCGACTTGACCGGACGTGCTGTTCCCAGCCAGATGACGCGGCAGATGCGATCACTTTACATGCTCTATACCATCGCAGTCATCCTTATCGTCCTCTGGCTCATCGGCTGGCTCGGATTCCATATTCTGGGCGCCTTCATCCATGTCCTTCTGCTCCTCGCTGTGATTGCTATCATCGTCGCGGTCGTCAAGCGCGTTTAGTCGCTCTTTTCTAATCGCTCGCTCGCGAGGCAGAAAACATTGCCGGCGCTTATTCCGACGGGCTTCGGATGGCTGCACTAAAGATACTCGTGCCTCCCACTTAACTATCTTTTGCCGTACCACCATCAGGAGTAGCTGGCAAAAGGTTCTCTGCTTCTTTTAGTGGTTGAGCTTCGCGGGCCTGTTCCTTTATCACGCCAGCTTCGCTCCCCAACCCCGCCTCCGCTTTTGTAGATACCGCATCCGAGTCTGCGTGTGACCGCGCGGCAGAGGGCTGCGCGGGTGCTCGGGCGGGTTGCTTCTCCCCAGGTTTGCTTTCGATCGTGGTGACCGGGACGCCCTGGGGAAAGATCACTTCACGGGCTTCGTCCGGCATGGAGATGCCGTGTTTTTTGTAAGCGCCTTTTAACAGGCGAATCAGCGACGACCGCACTTTCAAATAATCGTATTCGTGGCCGTTAAGCCAGAAGTAGACGCGCAAATTGACGGTGGCTTGTCCGAGGCTCTCAGCCAGAACTGAAGGCGCTGGGTCTTTCAGAACAGCAGGATGTTCTGCCAGAACACCACTCGCTATCTCCTGCGCCTCAGCAATCGAATCATCATAGCCAATACCGACCAGGAAATCCTCGCGCCGATTGGCGTTGGTCGTAAAATTACAGAGGTTGCTTTTGTAAACAGTAGCGTTTGGGATCTGAACAATATTGCCGTCGAGGGTTATCAAAACCGTGGTCCGGACATTCAGTTGTCGGACATAACCCGTTACCCCTGCTACCTCAACCAGGTCCCCCATCGCGAAAGGTCGCTGCATGCTAAGGAAAATGCTCGCGAGAAAGTTCTCGGTGATGTCCCGAAAGGCGATGCCTACAGCAAGACCTATTAGCCCCGTGCCGCCGACCACCGTCATGGCCAGGCGAGTAAGTCCGGAAACTCGAAGAACAATATATGTTCCAATAAGGAGGACGAGAAAACCTATTCCGCCGGCGATGACACTGCGGAGAAGTTTCGCCGGAACTCGTTTTTGAAGCAGTGCGCGCGCTGCTCGCGCCGCCAGCAGGCCGGCCACGACCGATAAGACGAGGATGACTAACCCGAACCCGAGAAAAGGCAGGGAGCGAATAAAATCCCGCCAAAGAACCAGCAGCCCACTCCAGGCCGGACCAAAATCCCACATCGATGGAACTGTCACGTCCATTCGATTGACGACTGCGACAACGTCCTGGGTGTTGCCGGCCAGGTTGCCGGCCCACTTCTTCAAATCGGCCGACTGCGCCTGGCCCTTGAGGAAGACTACTCCTTCCTTGACCTCAACCTGCGGCGAATTAAACCAGCCAGTTGCA
>JBBPYF010000106.1:0-8943 GCA_038200165.1 Chthoniobacterales bacterium
CGCAAAAGCTTGGCATCAGCCGCAGTTTTCGCCAGCGCTTCTTGGGCGGCGCGCTCCTGAGTGGCTACCGCACCCATCATGGCCAACACCTGCGCCCATGCGCCGGCGAGCCGAATCACTTCCTCGCGCAGCGCGGTGGTCTGCTTGGCGTCTTCGCCGGTGAGCATGCCGGCTTTTTCCAGTGCCTCATTGGGCGAGGCCGCTAACACGCCGACGTCGCGCAGCTTTTCCTGAATCTGGAGAAGATTGTCCTGGAACGATGCCAGCTGATGCGCCGGATCCATTTGCTCGAAATTCGCGCGGGAGATTTGGTCAGCCACGCGCTGGGTTTGCGCGGCCAGGCGCGCCTGCGTGCTGGTGAGAGTGTCGATCTTATTTTGCAACTCGGTGACCACACGTAGCTGGTCCTGATACAATTCGAGGGTCAGTTTATTATCGGGGTCGGCTTGCCTTGCCTTCTCTAAAACGGCAAGGCGCTCCTGCGCCTGGACGAGCTCCTGTTGATAAGCGGCGATGCCCTTGGGCAAATTAGCGGTGGCAGCGTTCCATTTTACGGTTTCTTCTGCCGCCCGAGTGAGTTCGATGTTAGTGTCGCGGACAGCGATTTTTATCGTTTGCTGCGTCGCGGAGAGCTCGGCCGCCGCCTGTTGTTGGCCCATAGTGAGCGGGCTGATCCAGCGGCTGAGATCAAGTCCGAAATCGCTCCCGCCGGTCAATGCTTTACGGGTGATTGATTCGAGCGCCTCTGCGTAGGTCGAAGTATCGTTGAGCGCGCGCAGGCGGAACTCCTGCATTTTATCGGAGAGCTGGCGCAGCTCGCCCTCCATCTTCTCTCCGATTTTGATCTGGCTGCTGAGGTCTTTGGCGCTGTCGGCCACGCGGCTCATCTGGGTGACGACGTGATCGAGCTGCTCGTTCTGGCCCGCGATCTCCTCGTTGAGCTGTTTCTCCGCTTCGACCGCGTTGGAGATGTGGTTGTAGACGGCGAACGCGGCGACGCCGGCTGCGACAAAGCCACCGCCGATCAGTTTACCGACGCCTGCAGCCAGGCTCGAAGCCGCGCTGACATCATTCACGGCAGTCCCGGTCTGAGCGGCCTGAGCCTGCACCTCCTTAAGCGCAGCAGTCGTCTGCGTAGCACCGGTTACGTCCGAGCTAAGCTGAAGCAGGATTTTTAAGATGCGATCGGCCGCTTCAGCCATTGTGTTTGCATTGCCCCGGTCATGATGCGGCGCTGTCTCCGAAAATCTTGAGTTGCGCAACCGCTTCCTGACCGGCTTCAATCGCTCTGGCCGACATCTCGTCATCGGTCGGAAGCACGGTCGGATCACCTTCTTGCGTGACTTCCTTCTTGAGCCAGTAAACGACGCGGCCTTTCACGGCCGTTTCGCCGGTGCGTTTCACCACGCCGTTGGCCGCGGTCTTAGTGCTTTTCGCCATCGTCTCCACCAGCGCCGCCAGATCGGGACGGAAAAGCACAAAGCGAAGATTGTTGAAGGAACCGGCGCGCTTTCCGTATGCATCCGCCACTGCGGGAATAGTGAGCCACTTCTTGTTCTTGGCTCCGATAACGCCGCCGTAATAGCGCTGCGCCAGGCCTACGCTATTGATTGAAACCGAGACCTCATCATCGCCTTCAATCTGTGGGTTCTGAACGCTCCCAACGGCTGAGCCATAAAAATGCACTTGCTGAGCGCCAAGCGATGATGACGAATGATGATGGACATCGTCCTTGTCGAGCTGTGACAAATGATCGACTAGCGTTTGCTTGAGCCCGGTGCCCGCTGCGCGCAGCACCGCTCCACGCCCCACGACGCCGAATTGCGCCAGCTCGTCCTGGAAACTTCGCAGCTCCGGCGTTTGAACGGTGAGACTCGCGCTCATGGTTTCAAAAAGAGGCACCGACTAGCCGGCTCAGCGGAGAAATGAAAAAGCCGCTGAGCCGGCGCGCTTCGGCCAGCCTGCATCCAACAAAAAGGGGAGCGCGGCCCCGGAAGACACGGAGCCGCGCCAGGAGTTCCGCCGGCAAAACCGGTCGGCGGAATTGCCCGGCTCAATCCTGACAAAGACCGAGCAAATTTGGTTTCGACAAACGCAGGCATTTCTTCAGACTCCCACAGCGTTCTCGGCCGTTTGCGCGGCTTCCGTCGGCAAAACGATTTCACGGCCAGCTAGCAAATTCTGAAGTCGCGCCAGGAGGTCTGCGGCTGCGAGCAAAATTGTTTCCGCGGCGTCATTTTGCTTTGGCGGACTCGGATTTAGAAATCGCCCAATCGCACGCTTCTCGGCTGAACCCGCCCATATCGAGACCACCAAGTGATCGCTGTTTCGAACGGACGTTGGCAGTGAACCAATCAGCTGCGCCTTAGTTGCTTCCTCGATTTGTTTCGAAGCGACGCGGCGAACCGTCTCCGACCCATCGTGGATCGCACGGATCAATTCGCGCTTCTGCGCCTCAGATTTTTCGGACAGCTTTTCGATGCGAGCATTGATGAGGGCGGAGCGTTCCCGTGCGACTAAGAGATCGTGCACCTGCTTTTCTGTGGGGATTTTTGCTCCCTCGATTTCGGTTACTTTGCTGGCGCTCTTCTCTCGTTCGATTGCAAGCAATTCGATTTGATCACTGGTAGAGAGCAGAACTTCGCTTGCTGCGCTTAATGTGGAGGAAGCGTCGTCGATCTCGAATCGCTGCTCTTCGGAAATATTGATTTTCATGAAGATGTTGGGGCGTATAAGCCCCGTCATTGAGGGTTGTTTGTGGCTGGTTGTGCGGCGAGGAATTCGCCGAAAACGGATTGCAGTTCTCGCGCTAGCTCGATGGAAGGTGACCGACTCAGCTCGTTGCGATCGTGGTTTAGTTTTAAGACGCGATCGGTCGACTGAGCAGCAGTCTCGGATCGTAGCGCGCCGTTGTAGAAACCCTCTGTCGCAACAGTGAATTCCTCAATCGCGTCTTCGATCTGACCATCGACGATATCGTGCGCGAGATTGATGAGGGACACTCCCGGCTGCGGTCGGATGTGCGCTACGATGCGATCGCCGATGGCACTGCTTTCAAGCGCGTGATCGTTAGAGTCGAACTCGCTGAAGAGTGCCGAAATCTGGATGGTCGCTTCGCGAATTCTTTCAATGTCTGAATTTGAGAATTGTTTGATGCTTTCAGGTTTCATTTGCGTGTAATGCGGCGAAGCTAGTTGGTGGTTTGTTCATCGATTAATGGGGCCAACCGGAATTGTTGGCGTGTTGGTAAACCCGACCGAGATTAGCTCCGTCGGCTTGAAAACTGATTTCCCGTTGACTCGGGCCGCCTCTGTGTCCCAAACGGGCGAAAAGTATTTGTAGCTCTTGTCGCGGATGAGCTGGTCGCCTTTGGGCGTCCATTCCACGTGGGCGTAAAGGCCATCCGTTCGCGCCTGGAGATCCTTCATCCAGCCATAGGCTTCAGTGTCTTGATGACGCTGGGGATGTGTGTCCGGGTGGCCGCGATACCAGGGCAAACCGCGCTTTCCGCTGCCGGCGAAACGATGCACCAATTTGTTGGCCGTCTCTCGATCGAGGTATTGCTTCCCGCGCGCGTGCGCGAACTCACCGTAAGGGGAGATTTGCACCCAGCCGTCTAGCGCAGCGTCGTTAACGAGGCGATCGCCGAAGACGCTTTGAACGATGGTCGAAGCGCCATCCGCTTCCCCAGCGGAATTAGAAATCTTCGCCGCTGCTTTAGCTGCGTCGCCGGCCGGCTTAAGGAAAGGTGGAACCGCGGAAGCTGCCCGCTGTCGAAATCCTGTTTCCCTGTCCATGCTATTTTTGAGCTGCTGTCCGCGCTTTGTTTGGGCAACCACGCGGTATGCCTTTTCAGCCGGCAATCCGCCGGCCATGGTATTCATCACCAGCTCATCGAAGAGAACCTTTGGGCCAACCGAGAACAGAGGAATGACTTGCTGACCCCATTCCGTTCGAACTTCATCGGGCGTGGCATCGCTCGGCAGTCCTAGAAGCAGCTTCAAAAAGCGCGGAGCTGGACTAGGCAGCTTGTCCGGTTCGTTCGCGATCATCGCGGTGAGGACCTCCTCCAGTCTGCTTCTAAACGCCGGTGGCGCGGACGCTGCCCTCGTCCGAAAATCGAAGCGCGACCGAATTCTTTAAAAAGCGAGTTCAGCTCAGCTGAGGCAGCTTGAATGCGGGTCGCAATTTCGTCGGGAGATTGGGGGTTCATGCGGTTAGTTTTTCTTTTTTGGTTCAATGAATGGCGGCGCGTCCTTTGGTTGCCGTAGTTTTGAAAAAAGTTCGGGTCGTGTGCGCTTAGCGTTTGCCCACGCCACTTCATATGGTACGCCGCGCTGCCGCATGTCCGCGGCGACAAGTGCACGGATTTGATCAGCCGGACTGATCGCGCGAGGTCTTAAAGAATCGGAGGTAGTCATGGTGTGAGGTGATCGTTTTAACCTGGTTGACTTGCTTTGGGTAAGTAGTCCTCGACCAAGAGCGTCGCTGGGGTGGCTTTTACGAAGCAGACCGTTCGGCCACGGCGCTCCGTGCAAGTGGCAAACTCTTTTTCAGCAGCGATTGCCTCTTCTTCCGACGGCATCTCGATTTCGGCGCCGGCAGGAAACGTGATAGAACGTTCGGTAACGGGAATGTTTTCAAATATCGGAACTCCCAAAAGGTTCGTTATCTTCAGGCGCGTTGCCGTCGTGGTCGTGTGACCACACGCGATATTGCGTAGCGCGCCGACACTAAGCGGGACCAGCGGAGCGAAGGAAGGCATGTTCATTCCGCGCTCCCGCAATACCTCTGCAAGGCGAGTAGTTCGTTTGTTTGGCGGCGGTCGTCCTGTCATCTGAATATGATGCTTGTAGTGAGATTACATGGATATTTACAAAACGCACAAGCTTTATTTTTTCGGCTGCGTGTTGGAGGATTCGCGGCAGCCGTATGGGTACACGCCTTCCGCGAGAGGAGACTGAGATCTGCAAACGAGTACGGATCGTCCGAGAGGCGGCCCGCCTCTCGCGCCCGATGTTCGGCCGATTTCTGGCGCTTGACAGCTCGAAGCTCGCCAACATCGAGAGTTTACGGGTGCCACTCGACTACATCTCTGGCGCGATGATTTGTCGAGTCTTCCGGGTGTCGCCGCGGTGGCTTACCACGGGCCAAGGGCGACCGACCCTCGTGCTGTCGCAGAGAGCTTTCGACCCTGTACCGGAAATGTCAGCAAGAACTCCGTTCAGTGAATTCTACGCCTCGCATTTAAGCGCGCGCGTCGCTGAGATCGAAGTAGATAGGGCAAAGAAGAACGTAGAAATTGATCGAGTGCTGGAGCAGCGCGAGAAGTCAGGCCATAACATTGCCGAGTCGCCTGAAACGTTTGAGCGGTCTTGGCTGGAGGCCGCGCAGCAGGTAGGAGCCGTTGAACAATTCGAAATAAGCGCAGAGTTAGCTCGCGCCGCTTTTGGATCGCCATTTACTGTTGAATTCGAAAATGAGCTTGCAATCGTAACCGGATTCGATGACAAGATGTATCCGATGCACAAGCCGATCGCTCCATCCGATCTGGTAAACCAAGTGAAAACGCTAACGGCTGAGCGCGGCACAAAGTCCGCGCTTGCTGCACGGCTGGGAGTGTCTCGGCAACGGTTGAACGAGTGGCTGTCCGGCCGGTCGAAACCGAATGCGCATTATACGTTAAAGCTTCTCGCACAGCTGCGAACTTTGAAGCGCAACGCTGTCGAGAGGAGCGGAAAAAATCGCGGTGATCGCGTTACAGCACGATCACCGCACAAATCCGAGAGAAAGGCTCAGAGCGATGAACGATTCAAACGGACAAAAAAACGATAGCAGGCCCACGCCAGCGCCGCAATCCAAACCACGGTCCACGCGAAAGCAAAACGGCCTCCCGCGCGAGATTCCGGTCGTGAACATGGATCAGTTGCGACGCATGGATAAACGCGAGGTCGAAACCCTCGCGGAGCGTTTTCGCGCATCGCGCAAAACAGCGCACCCGCGTGAAGTGTTCGCGACGCAAGTAAAGGTCGTGACCGTGCGCGAGCACCGTCTGAAATCTAGGCGAAATCAGTTGATTGAGACTGCTGATGATATCGCGCGCTTGTGGCCACGCACGATTGGCTCAGCGCCGTGGTACGATGACCAGAAAGAGCACCTTGTTGTCTTCCTCGTGGACACCCAGAATCGCCTAAAAAGTTACGCGCTGGTCACAATCGGATCGCTCAACGAAACGATCTTCTCTTTTCGCGAGATATTTCGGCCGGCGATTGCTGCCGCCGCGGCCAAGATCATCGTTGCGCATAACCACCCGTCAGGTTCGTCCGCGCCGAGTGTACTAGACAGTGCCATGACGCGGCGGCTCGTGTGCGCGGGAGAAGTGGTCGCGATTTCAGTGCTGGACCATGTCATCATTGGGGCGAAAGATTGTTACAGCTTCCGAACCAGCCAGCCGAGCATCTGGTGGAGGCAATCTGAAGCCACGCACGCCCGAACAGGGGAAAAGCAATCGCCCAAACAGCCGTCCGAGCGCATAACCCGCGTTAAGGTTTGCCTGCCGAAACCGCTTCATGAAAAGGTTCGCGCCGCGGCCCGCAGCTTAGGCATATCAATGAGCGAGCTCGTTCGCTTGGCAGTGAGGGAAAGGCTTGGAAGCGTAGAGCGCCTCGCCGGAAAAGCGGGAGCTACGCGCGTTACTGCCGACGCTGCGAAAGCGCGCTCGTTGCGGTGCACGAATTCTGGGTTAGCAAGGGTAGGAGTTCAGGTTTTCCCGCGGCGCTGGCTGCAGTGTAAGACCTGTCGCGAGATATGGTGCCCAGACATTCGCCGCGGCCGCGTCTCCGCTCGCAATTGGCAATGCCCGAATGGATGCAACGCTGCGGTTATCCAAGGAGGAAAGAAATGAGCGCTGAATATAGAATCCTGGCAGAGCCTACTGCCGCCGAACTCCAAACGAAGGTAAACAGACTGATAGAAGATTTTGATGCTACGCTCGTTGGCGGCCCATTTACGGCACGCGCACCAAACGAAGGCGGCTTCATTTCTAATCAGCAGCTCTGGCTCGATTCGAAAAACGAGGTCGATTCTACCGGCGCGTCGCGGCTAAACAACGAAGTGAGACCAAAGCAACAAGTCCTTCTCCTCCAGCAGCGGTCGGATTTTCTTGATGCACAGATGGCCATCTTTGAAGCCGGCATTGTGCGGGAACTCGGTCATCCCTTCGTTGCAGACGAAGTGAACACTGCGTTTTTGCAAACTGACGAAGATCTCATCCGACCAGCTTTGAAGCGCGCGATCGAAGCGTTCATCAAGGAAGGGGAATGGCCAAGGCTCGACCACCGGCACTATTTGCATCTACAGTTCCGAGCCTTTACAGCCCGCAGCGCTGTCCTTGCGGTTCTTGACGGAGGTCCGGCAGCGGAGGCCGTTCAAAAGCAGATGCCAAATCTTGAGCACAGAAATCGCATGATCCGCTGGCTCTTCATTGACAGCTGGCGACTCGGCGGCAAAGCCTATCTCGCGGCGAAGACCGAAGCTTTTCTGGCGCAAGCGGCATCTGGTCAAAAAGGTTGCGGATCAGACGGGCATCGCCGCGACCGCTTGTCTGAAAAACTGACTTGCACCCCTTATGTGATGGGCGGGAAATGGCCTTGCAGCGGCTCAGCAAAGCGGCTGCAGAACCCCCAAAAAACCGGGACAAAAGCGGTTCCAGGTTCCACCCCTATGATGGTCGGGAGAGTTGTCCCACTTGGAACTCGCGTTCCCTCGTAGAAGGGTGGAACTCGGAAGCCGCGGGATTCGATTTAGGCGGGACAAGTTCCAGGTGGCGCGTCGCTCGGCGCGGCGATTCGTAAGTATCTATCCCTCAACGTTGTTTGGGTTATTCGGCGGTGATTCGGGATAAAACACAGGTGGGACAACTCAACGGCCAAGTTATAAATTACCATACCGAATCAGCACCAATACCCGTCGACTTTATATGACATATATTGTCTGATGTTATAAAAATGTAGCCGGGCAACGTCGTTATCGTCGGAAAGCGCTCTCCTGTTACGGAGCGCCCGCGGCCCACGCGGACCGCGGCACGGTCGAGCATCGGTATCAGAAATTACCGCCCGAATCCCCCCTCAGCTGACTGCACCGGCTGGCGCGAGTCGCGTAAGGTTGAAACCTTCGTGAGTCAGGCGTGCCGCCGTGTCAACATCGTGTTCGGCAACCACCACTGCTATTTTGATATCAGAAGTGGAGATTAGTTCGATGTTGATGCCGCCGGCGCCGAGGCAATGGAAAAACTTCGCAGCCACGCCCGAGTGCGAGCGCATCCCAATTCCCACCACGCTCAACTTTGCCACGCCGTTGCGCGCGTTGATTCCGCTCGCGCCGATCGGCGCAAGCATCGGCTCGAGAACCCGTCGCGCCTGCTCAAGGTCATGCTCGTGAACCGTGAACGACAAATCGGTGGTGTCGCCGGTCGAGACATTCTGCACGATCATGTCGACGATCACACTCGCCGCCGCGATCGCGCCAAAAATTTCGCCGGCCACGCCGGCTCGGTCCGGCACTCCGCAGATGGTCACCTTTGCCTGCTTGCGGTCGACGCTCACGCCGCGCACGACCACGTCTTCCATATTCGACGTTTCTTCGCGCGCGAGCGTGCCGGGCGCGCCGCTGAAGGTCGATCGCACCTCGAAAGGCACGGCAAACTTTTTCGCAAATTCGACGGCGCGCGATTGCATTACTTTCGCGCCCGCGCCTGCCATCTCCAGCAGCTCGTCGTAGGAAATTTCGTCAATCTTTTTCGCGTCGGGAATCAGCCGCGGATCGCAGGTGAAGACACCATCGACGTCGGTGAAAACCTGGCAGGCGTCGGCGTTGAGCGCGCCAGCCAGGGCGATGGCGCTTAAATCCGAGCCACCGCGGCCGAGCGTGGTTGTCTCGCCCTCC
>JBBPYF010000107.1:0-38805 GCA_038200165.1 Chthoniobacterales bacterium
GGGCGTCCTCGCCTGTGCGGCAACCGGGCGTCTCGCCTGGGTTAATCTGGCAGGCGGGACGCCCGCCGGCCGCACAGCCGGGACGGCTGTGCTCCGTTTATTCTGCGCGCAACGTTTCTATCGGATCCACCCGGATGGCGCGTTGCGCGGGGAACCAACAGGCGATGGCGGTGGCAAGAGTGAGAACCACAGCGACCAGAAGGTAAATCAGCGGTTGCGCGGGCGAGATTTCGAAAAGGACAGACCGAAGCGCTGAGGCGGAGATGATCGCGCCGGCCAGTCCGACGACGCAACCGGCGAGGAGCAGCCGCAAACCGTGACCGAAAATCAGCCCGCGAATCTGCGCAGGCGTCGCGCCGAGCGCGAGCCGCAGCGCAACTTCGCGCAAGCGGCGGATGGCGTTATAAGAAAGCACGCCATACAAGCCGATAGTGGCGAGAAGCAGGGCGAGCCCGGCGAAGACCGAGAGCAAAAATGTGAGCAATCGCTGCGTCGCCCAGGTCTGCCCCACGCGATCGGACATGCTGCGCACGTCGTAAACGGGCTGGCGACTGTCGACGCTTGCCACCGTCTCGCTGATCTGTCTGGCCAGCGCGCTTGCAGATTGTGGCGAACGCACGAGCAAGACCAGGTTGGTCCGGTACATTTGCGCGAGGGGAAAATAAATCACCGGCAACGGCGGCGTCGGTTCCGCGCCGTAGAATTTCATGGGCGCGACAACGCCAACGATCTCATACCAGCGATATTGATTTCCGTCGCCGTCGGGATCGCTCGTGATCCGTTTGCCAATCGGACTTTGGCCGGGGAAAAACTTCTCCGCCAACGTTTGATCGACCATCACCACCAAAGGCGAATCTTTGGTGTCGCGCTCGTTGAAGGCGCGGCCGCGCACGAGGGTGGCCCCGAGCGCGCCGAGGTAATCGCCGGTCACCACTTCGCTTTCCGCGTTCGGCTGTTCGCTCGGCGGCGGAATGGGCACGCCCTCCGGCACGAAGCCGATTTGCCAGCCCGCCAGCAGCGGCGGGTTTGCGCCGAAGGCGACTTTCTCCACTCCAGGCAGCGCCGATAATTTCGCGGTTACGGCATCGGTGAACTTCGTGACCCTGGCCGGATCGGTGTAACTGCGAAAAGGCAGATCGACCCGCGCGGTAGTGAGATTTCGTGGTTGAAACCCGAGCGACAACGACTGCAAACGCGCGAAGCTTTTCAAAACAAGCCCGGCGGAGCTGAGCAGAACGAGAGTGAGCGCGACGTCGCCGATGACAAGCCAATCGCGCGTGCGCCGCGTGGCCTTCGTGTCGGAGCTGCCGTGCGCGCCCGCTTTCAACGCCAGCTGGATATCGGCGCGCGAACTTTGCCACGCGGGCCAAAGGCCGAAAAGAATGCTGGTGAGCGAAGTGAGGACTAGTGTGAAAGCGAGAACGGGCACGTTGAAATGAATTGACTCGAATCGCGCCACGTCGCGCGGGGCCAGCACCGCAAGCAGATCGCGGCCCCAGAAGGCAATTAAAAGTCCAATGGCGCCGCCGAGAAGTGCGATAACGAAACTCTCGATCAGCAATTGCTGGATGATCTGGCCCCGGCTCGCGCCAACCGCAGCGCGCACGGCGATCTCCCGAGCGCGCGCGGCTCCGCGGGCAGCGAAAAGATTAGCAAGATTTGCGCAGGCGATAAGCAAGACCAGACCGACAGCGGCGAAGAGCAGAATCAAGTTCTGCCGATATTTTCCGACGAGACTCTCGAGCAGCAGCGTGACTTGCGCAGTGGCGTCCTTGTTCGTGTCGGGATGAGCCTGCTCGATGCGCGACGCGATTGCTTTCATTTCACTGCGCGCCTGCTCGAGCGACACGCCGGGTTTCAATCGCGCCCAGGCGAAGAGCATCGGATGAATCTCGCGTTTGACCCAAGCCGGGTTCGCGGCGCGGCGCATGAGCGAGAGCCAGACTTCCGGTTTGGATGGCACGTCCATTTCCGGCGGCATCACGCCGACGATGGTGGCCGGGCGTCCCTGTAAATTCATGGCGCGGCCGATGACGCCGCGATCGCTTTGGAACACGCGCTGCCAAAGCCGATGACTGATGACGGCGAGAAATGGCGCGCCCGCTTTGTCTTCATCTTGCGTAAACGTGCGCCCGAGCTCCGGCGCGATGCCGATGACTCTGAAGAGGTTCGCGGTGACGAAAGCGATCGGGATTTGCTCCGGAATCTGACCGGGAATTTCACTCAGGCTCGCGGTCTCGCGGTGAGTGAGCGCGAGATTTTCGAACACGGTGTTGTCATGCCGCCAATCGAGATAATTCGGGAGCGAGATGGAGAACGGCGCGCTTTGGCCAGTTTTGTCGGCCTCCTGCAAGACGACGAGGCGATCAGCTTGCGGGTAAGGCAGCGGGCTGAGCAGGACGTTGTTGATGACGCTGAAAATGGTGGTGTTCGCGCCGATGGCGAGCGCGAGCGTGAGCACGGCGATGATGGTGAAGGCAGGTTGTTTGGCGAGCGCGCGCAGGGCGAATCGGAAATCGGCAAGGATGTTGTGCATGGTTATTCGCTCCTTAGAGCAATCATCGGATCGACTCCGCTGGCGCGTCGCGCCGGCCACCAGCAGGCGAGAAGCGCGAACAAGGCGAGGACGATCGTAACGAAGATGATCGTGGGGAAATCAGTCGGGCCGATCCCGAAAAGCAGGCTCGATAACAATCGCCCGGTCGCAAAAACGCCGAGGATGCCGACGGCAGAGCCGATCGCGACCAGCCGCATGCCTTCGCCAAAGATCAGACGCAGGACATCACTGCGTTGCGCGCCGAGAGCGAGGCGAATGCCGATCTCGTGTGTGCGTTGTGTGACGGCGTAACTCATGACACCGAAGATGCCGGCAGCTGCGAGCAACAGAGCAAGGCCGGCGAAGAGGGCGACGAGGATGGCGTTGAAGCGCGGCTGAGAAATCGATGACGCGACATAATCCGGGAGCGGTTTCGGCCGGTAAAGGGGCACGTCTTTATCGAGCTCAGCGACGGCATTTCGCAGCGACGGAATGAGTGAGCGTGCATCGGTGTTGCTGCGCACCAGCAGCGACATCCCGCCGATGGCGAATTCCTGGTGAGGGATGTAAAGCTGCGGCTGCGCGGGCGTCCTGAGGCTCGTTAGGTGAATGTCGCCGACGACACCGATGATTTCGCGCACGGGGGGATCGCCCGGAGTGACCGATCCACTGGGCCTGATACGTTTGCCCATCGGGTCTTCGCCGGGGAAAAATTTCTTCACGAAGCTATCCGACGCGATGATGACGAACGGCGCGTTGATGTCATCGCGCGCGGTGAAATCGCGTCCATGCAGAAGCGGCGTGCGCATGGTCTGGAAAAAATCGAGACCGACGACATTGACCTGTACGGCAAGTTGCTGGCCTTTCGGCAGCGGCCGTTCCTGAATGTCGGTGGTGAGGGTGATTTCGCTGCCGCTGAGAGGAATCCACCAGGCTGCGCTGGCAGAATTCACACCGGGCAATTCCCCCACGCGTTTCAGCAGCTTGTCATAAAACACCGCGGCCTGCGCCGGTTTTCCGTAGGTGGCATCGGGCAAGGCGATGCGCGCGGTCATCACGTTTCCTGGATCGAAGCCTGGCTGCACTTTTTGCAAACGCAGAAAACTTTCCACGAGCAGGCCCGCGCTCGAAAGCAACAACAGGGCAAGAACGATCTCGGCCACGACAAGCGCGGAGCGCAGACGGCGCCCATGAATTCCTTCGCTCGAGCCGCGCGCGCTTTCGTTGAGCGATCCGGCGATGTTCGGATGCGACGCGCGCCACGCCGGCAGAAGTCCGGCGAGAATTCCGACGATGAGGCTGATGGCGCCGGTGAAGATGAGCACGCGCGCATCCGGCGAGATTCGGTCGATTCGCGGAATGTTCGCGGGCAGAAATTTTCTTAGAAGATCAAGTCCCCAGATGGCGAGAAGCAGACCGGCGATGCCGCCGAGGCCACCGAGCAACAGGCTTTCAACAAGCAACTGCTGCACGATGTGGCGCCGGCCGGCCCCGAGCGCTGCGCGAATGCTGATTTCCTTTTGCCGCGAAACGGCGCGCGCCAGGAGCAGATTTGCGACGTTGACGCAGGCGACGAGGCCGACGCAACCGGCCATCGCGCTCAGCATCATCAAGGCGGTGCGTGCTTCACCGATGATGGCGTCGCGCAGCGGGAGCACGCGCACGTTCATGTTCGTGTTCGAATCAGGGAACTGGCGGCGGAGCCCGGCGCTGATCGCATCCATGTTCGCCTGCGCCTGGTCGAGCGAGACGCCATTCTTCAAGCGCGCGATGCAGTTCAGGAAATTATTGCCGCGCTGATCCGTCATCGGCTGTGACCCGTCGCTGGATTCGCGCAGGATGGCGACGGTGATCCAAAGCTCCGTTGGCACTGTGCGCACCGGAAAATCGAACCGCGCCGGCATCACGCCGACGACCTGGAAGCTCTGCCCATCGAGCATGACCGTTCTGCCGATGACTGCGGGATCGGCGCCGAAACGACTTTGCCACAATCCGTAGCTCAGAATCGCGACGCGATTTCCCGGTTCATCCTCCTTTGCCGTGAAGCTGCGGCCGAGCATCGGCGCGACGCCAAGCAGATCGAACAACCCGCCTGAGACCGCCAGTGCCTGAATGTGCATCGCCTCTTTCCCGTCGGTCAGCGTGAGGTTTTGGTTGGTGTAAACGGCGACGCGATCGAAGACGCGGTTCTGCGCGCGCCAATCCTGAAAATCCGGATACGAAGCGGAGGAGCCTCCTGCGCTCTGCGGCCCGACGCGCATGTCATACAACTGCAATTCGACGAGGGTCTGCGGTTGATGAAATCCGAGCGGCCGCAAGACCACAGCGTTGAGCACGGAAAACACGGCCGTGTTCGCGCCGATGCCGAGCGCGAAGGTGATGATGACGATCGCGGTGAAAAGCGGCTGTTTCGTCAGAGCGCGAAAAGCGAGACGAAGGTTTTGCATCGGGCACTATTCCGAGCGCAAGGCGATGATGGGATCGACGCGGGTGGCGCGACGCGCGGGCACCCAGCAGGCTATGAGCGCGACGAGCGCGAGCGCGAAAAGTGCGATGCTGATGGCCGGCGCGTCGAAGCCGCCGACACCGTAGAGCAGACTCTGCAATCCGCGCCCAGCCCCCAGCGCCGCGATTATCCCGATGACGAGGCCGGAGGCGACCAGCAACATTCCCTGTGAGAGCACGAGCCGGAACACATCCGCGCGTTGCGCGCCGAGCGCGAGACGGATGCCCAGCTCGCGCGTGCGTTGCGTTACGGTCAATGCCATCACGCCATACAACCCGACGCTGGCGAGCAGCAGCGCGATCACGGCGAACGCGCCCAGCAGCGACATCATCATCCGACGCGAGCCGAGACTTTTCGCGATGTTGTCTTCCATGGTGGAAATGTCGGCAAAGGCCTGGTCGGGATCGAGCGCCTGCAGTTCGCGTTTGATTGCCGGAATGAGAGAGAGCGGATCGCCCGATTTTACCCGCACCATCACCATGTTGCCGTGAGTCGGCACTTGGTCCGCACAGTAATAAATCTGCGGCCAGTGGTATTGCTCCACGTTGTCTTCTCCAGGCGCTTCGTTGCGCGTGCGCGGAACCACGCCAATGATTGTCAGCGGAGGAGGATTCTTCTGATCCGATTGGTTGTCATCGAGCTGCTGACCGATCGGGTCTTTACCGGGGAAATACCGGCGGGCCAGACTCTCATCGATAATGACTGAGTGCGGCTGGTCGGCGCGATCGTCGGCGTTGAAGGCGCGCCCGCGCAGCAGTGGCATTCCCATCAGGCGAAAGTAATCGGGCGTGACACCGTTGATTTCCGCCTCCGGACGTTCACCGGGAGGAAACGGCGCAGTGCCGGTGAGATGAAAGGAGCTGTCCCATTCGTTATCGTCGAAAGGAATATTCGAGCCGAGCGCGACTGCTTCGACGCCGGGAAGCGCGCGAATCCGATCGAGAAGCTGATGGTGGAACCGGGTGACCTTTTCGTCCGTATCGTAACGTGCCTTCGGCAACAAAAGGTCCGCGACCAAAATGTTGTGGGGATTGAATCCGAGGGGCGCGTCTTGCGCGTTGCGAAAACTTTTCAGGGTTAATCCCGCGCCAGCTAACAGGAGCAAGGCGAGCGCGACCTGCGCCACCACCAGACCCGAGCGCACGCGTTGACGCTGTGCCCCGTCGCTCGTCCCGCGGCCGCCCTCGTGCAGTGAAAGGGTGAGTGATGCGTTGCGCGAAATGCGCAGCGCCGGCCACATGCCCACAAGCACGCCCGCGCCTATGGCGACCGCGGCGGTGAACGCGAGCACGTTGAAATCAAGACTCGCTTCCTGGAAACGCGATACGTCGGATGGACTGAAACTGGCCGAGCCGCCCGGGGAAATTGCTTTGATCGCGTCCAGTCCCCACAACGCCAGGAGCACGCCCGCAATCCCGCCGAACACTGCCAGAATCGCGCTTTCGCTGAACACCTGCATGGCCAGTTGGCGGCGGCTCGCACCCAGAGCCGCGCGCACCGCCAGCTCGCGTTCACGGCCGAGGGCGCGCGCCAGCTGCAAGTTCGCCACGTTGGCGCAGGCGATCAGCAGCACGCAACCGACTGCGGCCAGGAGAAGCGAGACGCCGTGTTTGTAGTCTTTTATTACCGAATCGAGAAGGATGAGCGCGGTCACGCGGCGCCCGCTGTTTGAATCAGGATAGCGGCGCTCGAGCTCGCCTGCGATGTTATTCAGATCGGCCTTGGCCTGCTCCAGGGTGACGCCGGGCTTAAGCCGGCCAAGCGCGGAAAAGCCGGGATGATTCCCTCGATCCAAATACACCTTCTCCGCGCGCAAATCATCCAGCGGGATGTAAACCTGCGCTTGCCGCGGCAACTTCACGTTCGGCGGAAGCACACCGATCACTTCACGCTCAACGCCATCGAGCGTGATCGACTGACCGATGACGCCGCGCGATCCGCCAAAGCGGCGTTTCCATAAAGCATCTGAAACGAGCGCGACTTTTTTGCAGTGGGGAACATCGTCCGCCTCGGCGAAATCACGTCCCACCGCTGGCGACACACCCAGCACAGAGAGGAAATTGTAGGTCACCCGCCCTGAGCCGACGCGTTCCGCCTCGGCCTCGCTGGCGGCGCCGGACAGATTCGCATCGCCGCGGCGAAAAAGCGCAAGGTCGCTGAAGCCGCGCTGATTCGCCCGCCAATCAAGATAGTTAGGCAGGCTGACTGAGCCGGAATCGAAGATGTTCGTGCGCTCGCGAATGAGCGCTAGCCGCTCCGGCTCCGGGTATGGGAGCGGGCGCAGCAGCACAGCGTTAACGACACTAAAAATCGCGGTGTTCGCGCCGATGCCGAGCGCGAGGGTGAGCACGGCGATGGCGGTGAACGCTGGTTGTTTCGCCAGCATCCGCAAGGCGTAGCGCAGATCATTCATCTTAAAAATGACGAAGCTCGAATGACGAATGACCAATGACGAAAAAAGTGCACGCGTGTTGGCGCACTTGCGATTTTCCTATTGTTTCGAGCCTCGTCATTCGGATTTCGCCGTTCCGCGAAGCGGCCGCTTCTCGTTAGCAGGGTTGTCCCGTCTGGCAGACGATTTGTTTGCTGGCGAGGTGACCGGGAACGACGACCGGTTGGGCGGCGGCTTGGAAGATGGAAACAACGGCGCTCAAGATAAAGATCGTGTAGATCAATGTCTCAACGATGGTGCGGCTCTTGTCTTCGGCTTGGGACTCGATGACAAGGTCGTAAGTGTTTGACTTGTGGGTTTTCATAGCTGCACCCCGATATGCAGCCACCGTGCCACGCTCATAGAGCGCTGCACAACAATCTGATCCTGTGTGGATTACAGCGCGATAGCCAAACCTGCCGGCGGCGAAATCATTCCGCGCTCGGGAAATGGCAGTCCCGAAAATGGAACGTTTTGGGGGTAATCCCGAGCGGGACCGAGGGATCCCATGCGCTAGCTTGAACGCAACGCAGCGGGCTCCTTCGACTCAGCGGAGTTTATCCTGAGCGAGCGAAGCGAGTCGAACGGGCTTGGCTCACGATGACACGAGAAAGGATACCCGGACGACAAACAAGGCGTTGAGCGGGATCGCTACTCCGCTGCGGCCGCTGCCTTTTGAGCCTTCTTCTTCGCCGGAGCAGAGGATTGCTGATCCTTCTTACCTTTGCGTGACTCCGATTCGGCTTTCTCCTGCGGCTCTTCGTCCACAACGATAGCGGCATCCACCCACTCCAAAAACGCGATCGGAGCCGCGTCGCTTTTCCGCTCGCCCAGCTTAATGATTCGCGTGTAGCCGCCGTTTCGTTCCGCGCTTCGCGGCGCGATATCGTCGAACAATTTCTTCACCGCATCCTTCTGCCGCAAGACCGCGAATGCCGTCCGCCGCGCGTGAATGGACCCTTTCTTGCCCAAGGTCACCATCTTCTCCGCCAATGGACGCACCGCCTTGGCTTTGGCCAGCGTTGTCTTGATCCGCTGATGCTCGATCAAGCTGCAAACCTGGTTCGCGAGCAGCGCTCTGCGGTGCTCAGCCTTACGCCCGAGCTTGATCGTTTTCTTCTGGTGTCTCATGTCTCGTTAGCTAACGACTGGTCGCATGATATGTTGCATAAACACATATCATCGCAATTACTCTTCGCTCGCGCCGTTCGAGCTCGAGCCATCTACTCCCGCTACCGGCGTCTCCACCAGACCGGGATCGAATTTCAGCCCGAGGCCGAGCCCGAGCGCCGTCAGCTTGTCCTTGATCTCGTTAAGCGATTTCTTGCCGAAATTCCGGTACTTCAACATCTCCGCTTCCGTCTTCTGTGCGAGCTGGCCTACGGTGGTGATGTTGGCGTTGTTCAGGCAATTGGCCGCGCGCACACTAAGCTCGATCTCATTCACGCTCATGTTCAGAAGCTTCTTCAGCTTCATGTTCTCTTCGCTCACGCCCGCTGGCGTTTCATCGAACTCGATCACGTCCTCGTTGAAGTTGACGAAGACATCGAGGTGATGGCGCAGGATGGCGGAGGCCTGCAGCAATGCGTCATCCGGCGTTAAGCGGCCATCGGTCCAGACTTCCAGAATGAGCTTGTCGTAATCGGTGCGCTGACCGACACGGGTGTTTTCCACGGCATACTTCACGCGAGTGACCGGCGAGAAAATGGAATCGATCGGGATGAGTCCGATGGGCTGATCGGCGCGTTTGTTCTCTTCGCCGGTGGCGAAACCGCGACCCACGCGAACTTCGAGCTCGGCGTCGAATTTGTGTTTTTTATCCAGCGTGCAGATGACCTGTTTGGGATTGAGAATTTCGTAGCCTTGCACGAGCTGGATGTCGCCGGCGGTGACTTCACCTTCCTTGTTCACACTGAGTGAGAGCTTGCGCGGCTCGTGATCGGTGGCCTTGAATTTCACCCGCTTCAGATTGAGCACGATATCGGTCACGTCCTCGACCACGCCGGGCAAAGTAGCGAACTCATGCTGCGCGCCGGTGATTTTCACGGCGGTGATAGCTGCTCCTTCCAGCGAGGAGAGCAGCACGCGCCGCAGCGAGTTGCCCACAGTGTGGCCGTAGCCCGCTTCAAAAGGTTCCGCGACAAACTTCGCGTAAGTTTCCGTCGACCCTTTCTCCTCCCTGGAGAGCGTCTTGGGCATTTCAAACCGACCGTAACGAATAGGCATTTTCTTTAGGGATGAAGGCGGAAGGATGAGGAATGAAATAAGGCAGGAGGCACTCAGCAAGATTGTTTCATCCATCCGCCTTCATCCTTCATCCTTCATCCTTCCAAAGCGCCGGGTTCCCCCTGGCGAGTAAAGCTTCGCGTCCAGCGACGGAAACCCAGGGACCAACGGCGCAAAAGTTACAAACTCGCTGCGAAGGGTGGAATGAACACGAAAGGGCGCGAATTGCAACTGGCGCGCTGGATGCTTTGAAAATGACGAAATCAGAATAACGAAGCTAGCAAGGTTGCTCGCCCTTCGTCATTCGAGTTTCGTCATTGATTCGGATTTCGTTATTCGGGCTTCGGCATTTTGCCGCTACCCGCGCGCCACTTCGTCCGGCAACTCGTTGATCGTGTCGCCGGTGCGCGGGAAATACGTGGCGAGCACTTTGCCCACTTCATTGATTGCATGAATAATCGCGCGATCGAATTCCTCCTTCTGAAAATGTACACGCATGGCGGTGACCAGCTTTTGCCAGAACTCGCCCCCACATTTTTCGTGCACGCCCACATCTCCCACCACCGCGTATTTCCGCGCCCTCGGCGCGACGAAAATCAAGACCGCATTTCGATCGCGCGTTTTCTGCATGCCGAGCTGCACAAACCTGCGCTCCGCCCGCGGCAGCGCATCCTCTTCGAAGTCTCCTCGCTGCACAAAGACACGGATCTGTCCGGACGTTCTTCCCTCCGCCTTTTTGATCGCTTGGATGATGCGCTTGTGATCCAGCCGCTGAAGAAATCGCCGCGTGCGCATTGATTACCAGCTCGATCCAGCACCGCCGCCGCCGGAACTTCCACCGCCGCCCATAAAACTACCGAAGCCATCGCCGGACGAACCGCCGCTCGACCAGCCACCGCCACCACCGCCCCAGTTGCCCATCACAAGAGGTCCACCCAGTCCGGTGTAACGATAGCCGCCTCGCCGCCGCGACGCGCGGACCGCGATCATGATCATAATAATAAGAAAGAGGAAGACGAGCAGCCCCGCTGTCCCGCCACTGTTATTGACGCCGCGTTCCGCACTCGTCCGGCCAGAGCCTTTGTATTCGCCGCGAATCGCTCTGCAAATCAAGTCGACTCCACTAACAAGTCCTGCTTCGTAGTCGCCAGAGCGAAACTTCGGCCTGATGTGCCGCTCGGTAATGTCGATTGCCGTGACATCCGGCAAAGCGCCTTCCAACCCGTATCCAACCTTGATGTACATCTTCCGATCATCCAGAAAGACGAAAAGGACGGCACCATTGCGGCGATCTGCTTGTCCAACACCCCAGGCTTGGAAGATGCGTTGTGTGTAGTCCTCAATCGATGAGTCGCTTTCCATCTTTCGGTAAACGGCCACGAGAACCTGATTTGAAGTATCCCGCTCAAACTGCGCCAGCTGCGTATTCAGGCGATCAGCAACGCCGGGCGAGACGACACCGGCGTAGTCGTTAAACATCCGCGCCGGCTTCGGCGGAATTATTTCCGCGGCCAGGACCGGCCGGGCTGCCAGAACGGCAAGGGCAAGCGCAACAAAGCACCGTACCAGCAAGGGGGTCATCCCCAGCCCAGCCGAGGGATTCCGTTGCGCGACCTTTAAGCTGACTTCCACGGGATCCTTCGACTCCGCTTCGCTGCGCTCAGGATGACGTGCAAAGTGCTATGGTGTCGCCGTTGCGCTCGCGGCAGGCGCAGGCGAGGCAGCCGCCGGTGTGTTGCCAAAATTAAAATTCACCGTCGGCGCGCGCTCCGTCCCCGGTTGCGCCTGGAAAAAGGCTTTCGGTTGAAACCCGAACATCTTGTTCAGCATGTTTGTGGGGAACGTCCCGAGCGCTGTGTTCAACTCCTGCACCGCGGCGTTGTAGTTGTTTCGTTCCACTGAAATGCGGTTCTCCGTTCCTTCGAGTTGCGCCTGAAGATTTTGAAACGCCTCGGTCGCACGCAGCTGCGGATAGTTCTCGCTCACCACCAGCAAACGCGAGAGTGCGTTGCTCAATTGCCCCTGCGCTTGCTGGAATTGCTGGAGCTGCGCCGCGTCAGTGGGCGCCTTGTTTGGGTCGAGCTGCACGCGTCCGACGCTCGCACGCGCGTTCGTTACTTCGGTCAACGTGGACTTCTCGAAGTTGGCCGCTCCGGAAACGGTGTTGACCAAATTCGGGATAAGATCGGCGCGCCGTTGATAAACTGACTGCACGTCGGCCCATTTCTTGTTCGCGTTTTGCTCCAGGGTAACCAGCCGGTTGTAACTGCCGCATCCGGTTAATCCAAAGATGACCGGCAGAGCGGCGAGCGTGATTCCAATTTTCAGCAGCGACGTTTTCATAGGTTGGGAGCTTCGGTGCGAATGCTTTCCTAACAAGCGGGCCAAGTCAATCTTGCGCCGCAGCTTCCAGCCGCGCGGTTTCGCCCGTTGCCGGTTCCGAACCACTCTCCGGTTTGGGTTGCGCGCTGGGCAAATGGCGCGTGCGCAATTCCTCCGCATTCGGCAATTCATCGAGATCACGCAAGCCGAAGTGCTCCAGGAAAAATTCTGTCGTCTGGTAAAGCAGCGGCCTCCCTGGAACTTCGGCGCGCCCGCCGATTTTCACCAGGCCGCGTTCCATCAGGTTCTGCAGAACGCCTTCCACCGTCACGCCGCGCACGATTTCAACATCGGCGCGCGTCACGGGCTGGCGGTAGGCAATGATCGCGAGTGTCTCCAGCGCCGGGGGCGAGAGCCGCGCCGGTTTCGCCGCCGGAAAGAGCTGCTGCACCCAGCGGGCACACTCAGGATGACTAACGAGCTGCCAACCATCGGCTTTTTCCGCCAATTGAAATCCGCGCGTCGACTGAATGTATTCGACTTTCAATTGCCCCAGCGCCGCCGCCACCTCTGCTTCCTTTACTCGCGCCCACTCATTCGGCAAAAGCTCGTCACTTTCACCCGCGCTTCGGAGTGCCTCCGCGAGCTCACGAATCGCTAGCGGCTTCTGCGCGCTGAAGAGCAGCGCTTCGACGACCTGGATGAGCGTCATGGATTAACCACAGAGAACACAGAGATCGCAGAGAACAAAATAAATTTCTCCGTGTGCTCTGTGCCCTCTGTGGTGAATCAATTCGCTCCTATCGCAATCTGAATTGCTTTTGCGATACGGTTCGCCTGGCGATCGATCTGCTCGCGCTCGCGTCCCTCGATCAGCAAGCGCATTTTCGGTTCAGTGCCAGAGTAACGCAGCAACACGCGGCCTCTGCCATTCAGCTGCTTTTCGGTTTCACCAACCAGCTTCATCACCCCGGGTAACTCCTCCAGCGGCGGCTTCGATTTCACCCGCAGGTTCCGTTGCGCCTGCGGATATTTGGTCAGGCAGCGCTTCAGCTCGCTCAGCGGCTTCGCGCTCTCTTTCATGATGCGCAGAATCTGCAGCGCACTGATGATGCCGTCGCCGGTGGTGGTGAAATCGCGGAAGATCATGTGGCCGCTTTGCTCGCCGCCGACGTTGAGATTCCGCGCCACCATTTCTTCGAGCACATAGCGATCGCCCACTTTGGTGCGAACAACTTTCCCGCCCTGCCCGGCGAGTGCCTCGTCGAGACCGAAGTTGCTCATCACGGTTGCGACGAGCGTGTCGTCACGCAGTTTTTTGCGACGAAGAAAATCGATGCTCGCGATGGCCAGAATCTCATCCCCATCGACCAACTCGCCGTTCTCATCACAAAGCAAAACGCGATCGGCGTCGCCATCGTGGGTCACGCCGACATGCGCGCCTGATTCTTTCACGATGCGCTGAATCTCCGCCGGAAATGTGCTGCCGCATTGCGCGTTGATGTTCATTCCGTTCGGTATGTCGTGCGCGACGACAATGTCCGCGCCGAGCTCGCGCAGAATGCACGGCGTCGATTTGTAAGCGGCGCCGTTGGCAACATCCACCGCGATGCGCATTTTCTCCAGCGTCATTCCGCGCGGGAAGCTTTGCTTGGCAAACTCGACGTAGCGCCCGAGCGCGTCATCGATGCGCGTGGCCCGGCCGATTTTCCCTGCCGTCGGGCGAATCGAATCGATCTCGCCGGAAAAAACCAGCTGCTCGATTTGTTGCTCCACCTGGTCATCGAGCTTGTAGCCATCGTGCCGGAAAAACTTGATGCCGTTGTCCTCATAGGAATTGTGCGAAGCGGAGAGCACGATGCCGGCATCCGCGCGCAGCGAGCGCGTGATGTAGGCCACACCGGGCGTCGGCAGCGGCCCGATGATAAGGACATCGACGCCGAGCGAAGTGATGCCGGCGACGAACGCGTTCTCCAGCATGTAACCGCTCAGGCGCGTATCTTTGCCGAGCACGATCTTCGGGCGCGCGCCGGCGGGATGCTGGCGCGGATTCAGTTTCGTGAATACATGCGCCGCGGCGCGCCCGAGTTTCAGCGCAGTCTCCGCGGTCACCGGCTCGACATTAGCGACGCCGCGCACGCCGTCCGTGCCGAAGAGCTTTCGGTTATCGCTCACGTGCTCAATTGAAATGCCGCTCGCGCCGCTCGTAAACCGCAAAGTCTGTCATCCCGAGCGACGGTCGAGGGATCCCGTTGCGGAACCTGTCAGATAACTTCCACGGGCTCCCTCGACTCCGCTTCGCTCCGCTCGGGATGACCAGCCATTGAGCGGGCGGTTCGATCACTGCGTCGCCCCCTTCTGCCGGTCATGATCGCTGAAGAAGACGCACTCACTCTCGATCCCGAGCAACGTTGCCCATTTCAGGGGAAACTTCTGCATATCCACATTGCGCAAAATCACCGGCGCCCAATCCTTGTATTCACCTTTAATAATATCGCCGAGTTTGTTCTGGCTGCCGCTGATGGGCGTGAGATACAGGCCGTTCACCGGCCCCCCGAGCAGGCCGTAATCATTCAGCTCGGTGAATCGCTGCACCGTCTCCGGCAGCCAGACACTGCGCCGGTCGGCGTACCAGGCGATGGCCCACGGCATGTCCGAGGCGATGATTTCGTTCGGTTTCATCCAATCGTTCAGCACCGCGATGTAGGGCGGCACATAAGGCGGCCAGCGAATTTGCGGGCGCGAAGCGGGAGCGAAATAGGGCAGATTGAAGAGGAGCGGCAAGGCACAAAGGACGTAAATCCCGCCGATGAATCCCACCCGTGCCAGCTCTGAAAAGCCGAGACGATTCCATTGCACCAGGAGCCAGGCCAGCCCAAAGCAACTCATGATTGGCATGAACAAAACGTGCAGCTCATTCGCAGCCACACCCTGTTCCGGCGCCACGCCGTAAAGTGACATGCCGACAAGCGCGCCGCCCCACATGGCGAGAACGAGCCAGCGAAATATGGCGGCGTCGCGACTTTTAAATTGATGAAGCACGCTGACGAAGAACACCAGCGCTACCACGCTCCAGCCGAGATTCCCTAAGAGGCCGCTCGTCTCGCTCAGGAAGTTTGTGATCATTTTGTCGCGAAACGCCGCCACGCTCGCTCCGCCGTCGCTCGCCAGCATGCGCATATGCGCGGCTTCGGAATGACGCACCCCATCCAGCACCGAGTACGCTGCCACGCCCGCGGGATTCCCAGTGAGGATAAAATTCCGCAATAACCACGGAGCATACAGAAGCGCGACGATGCCGAGCACGATGAGCGCCGAGCGCAGGCGCGGCCGGAAGTAAAGCGCGATGAAAACGAGCGCGCCGAGAAACATCCAGAGTGTGAGCGCATGCGAGAGCGCCAGCAGGCCGAAGCCAGCGCCCACTGCCGCCAGCCATTTCATCGCCGCCTGTTCGGCGTGGCGCGCCTGAATCGCTCGCACCAATACGTAAAGCGTGCTGTTGAAAATGAGCAGCATCAGCATCTGCGGCAAACCACTGAGTGAGTATTGCCAGAGCATGTCGCACAACAGCACCAGCCCGCAGACAAGGAAACCGAGACGTTGATCAAACAGCCGGCGCGCGACAAAGAAGAGCACGACGATGGAGAGCAGGAAAAGCACGACAGATTCCGCCGCGATGATTTTGTCGCCGGCGTAAACCAGATCGTGCGGCGACATTTTCCAGTGCGACTTGATCAGGCGTAGCGCGATGGCATCGGCCAACGGCGGCAGCGGCGCTTCGTAAGTATCGAACTGGATATTGCGCGCGATGTTTTTGCCGTGCGCGGAGAGCTGGCCAATCGCGCGCGGGCGGATGAAATTTGTGCGCCAGCCGTGGAAGCTCGCAATCTCGCGACCAATCTGTGCCTGGTCCATCGCTTCCGCCGTGGCCAGCCCGCGAAAATAATAAAGCTGATAAACCGCGAGCACGATCGCGCCCACGAGCAAAAGTGAGCGCCGAACCCAGAGCGCCACTGCACCCGTCTCCAGCGTGTGCACGATTTTCTGGATGAAATCAGCGGAACCGGGCATGTCTCACTTCACCGGCTCGGCCGGTGCGCCCACGTTGCGACCTTCGCCAGGGAGTTCCTTGAGTTTGCGGTGCAAGGTGCGCCGGCTGATGCCGAGCTGTTTCGCGGCCGCGGTGATATTTCCCTTCGTCGCCGCCAGCGCCTGCGCGATAAGCCGCTTTTCCGTCTCCGCCAGATCGAGCGGGTTGGCTGTTTCGGAAACGCCGAACGCCGTCGTTCCCGCGCGCTGCCGCAGGCTCGCCGGCAAATCGCGCAACGTCACTTTCGGCCCGTTCGCCATCACCACGCCGTGCTCAATCGCGGCGCGCAGCTCGCGTACATTTCCCGGCCAATCGTAGGCAAGCAAAGCGTTCATCGCATCGGTCGTAGTCTCGAAAACTCGTTTGTCATTCGCTTTTGAAAAATGGCGCAGGAATGTTCTCACGAGGAGCGGGATGTCTTCCTTCCGCGCGCGCAACGGCGGCATGAGAATGCGCACGACGTTGAGCCGAAAGTAAAGGTCCTCGCGGAACTTCCCGTCGCGCACGAGCTGCTCCAGGTTCTTGTTCGTCGCCGCGATGATGCGCACGTCCGCGCGCAGCGTTTGCGTGCCGCCGACCCGCTCGAAGGAGCGCTCCTCACTCATCACCCGCAACAACTTCACCTGCGTGCTCGCATCGATGTCGCCGATTTCGTCGAGGAAAATCGTGCCGCCGCTCGCTTGCTCAAACCGCCCAATCCGGCGTTCATGCGCACCCGTGAACGCGCCCCGCTCATGCCCGAACAACTCGCTCTCAAGCAGCGTCGGCGACAAGGCCGCGCAATGCACCGCCACAAATTTCGCCTTGTTGCGGCGGCTCAGATTATGAATCGCGTGCGCGGCCAGTTCCTTTCCCGTGCCGCTCTCGCCTTCGATCAGCACATTCGCCGACGACGGCGCGACCTGCCGGATCGTATCGAGCACCTCGCGCAACGCGGCCGATTCGCCCAAAATATTCTCCAGCCCAAACCGCTCATCCACCTGCTGCCGCAGCGTCCGATTCTCCTGTTCCATTCGGCGCGATTGCAACGCGCGCGCGATCAGCATCTCGACCTTGTCCAGATTCAGCGGCTTGGTCACGAAGTCATAGGCGCCGCGTTTCATCGCCTCCACCGCCGTGTCGACTGAGCCGTACGCTGTCATCATGATGCAGATCGGCGGCTGGGCCATTTCCAACGCGCGCTCGATCAGCTGCATCCCATCCTCATTGCCGAGGCGCAAATCAGTCAGCAGCAAATCCACCGATTCGCGCTCGAGCACACTCACCGCGCCAGGAATATCCGCCGCCACATACACGTCGTACTCGTCCTCCAGCAATCGCCGCAATCCATCACGCGTATGCTTCTCGTCGTCGACGATGAGGATCGTCGAAGGCGGAGGGTGGAAGGCGGAAGGCGGAACCGGCATGCTATTCTCGTCGCCGGTTTTTCACGTTCTTCGTCATCGTGACGAATATCGCGATCAATTCGTTGGTCTCGCGACGCACGTCGCTCAATCGATTCGCAGTTACGGTGTTAGAATCGCCGAGAAGTTCAAGCCAAAGATCACTCTCGTCGAGCTCCTGCTGCGCACCTTCTAGTTTGCTGATGAAGTCCAAGTCCGACTTTGCTCGACACGCCTCGCGGTAATGCGCCGCGACCGATGTTCCCGATCGGAGTAGCTGTTTCCCTATTACCTCCGCCACTCCATCGCGGCGAGGCAAAGCCTTATACAAACGGATAATCCGTAATGCGTAATCCTTCGTTCGGCCGCGCAAATCGGCCTTTCCGCCTTCTGGCTTCATCCTTCCGCCTTCATCCTTCTGCCTTCATCCTTCCGCCCTTCCAACATCCGCACCCGTTGATCGGCCAGCGGCAAACGAATCGTGAACGTCAATCCCCTACCTTCCGTGCTTTCGATCGCCAGCTCACCTCCGTGTTCGCGCACGATTCGCCGTACAATGAGAAGCCCGAGTCCCGAACCCTCGGCTTTCGTGGTGTAATACGGCTCGAACACGCGGCTGAGCGCATCGGCCGACATGCCACCACCGTTGTCGGTGAAACTCACGCGCACATGCGTGTCATCCGCGTCCGTGCGAATGCGTAAAATGCCGCGGCTCTTCATCGCTTCAAAGCTGTTCTTGATGATGTTGTAAAAAACCTGCTTCATCTGGTCGCGATCCAGCTGGAGCAGCGGCAAATCGGAGCGCAACTCCGTCTCGACCACGATGTCGCGCGCTTCGATTTCAGGCCCGAAGAACTGCACCGTTTCTTCCACCAGCCCATTGATGCTTTCCGCTCGCAGCTGCGGTCTCGATGGCCGGATCGCCCGCAAAAATTGCGTGACGATGGAATCCAGCCGGCTGATCTCGCCACGGGCGATGTCGATCGATTCCTGAAGCTGCTCGCCCGTTTTCCCTTTCAGCTTGCGCGCCTCGCGCTCCATCAATTGCAGATGAATGTTCAATGAATTCAGCGGGTTGCCGATCTCGTGCGCCACCCCGGCGGCGAGGAGCGTGAGCGCATTGAGCCGCTCGCCTTCCATCACCTTCTCCGCCGTGCGCCGGCTCTCGGTGATATCGCGCAAAATAATCGCATAACCCACCTGCCCACTGGCACCATCGGCTGCAGATTCGCGGTGCTCGATCATCAGCGGCACGATGTAGAAATTGATGAAGCGATTTGCCGGATAAAAAATTTCGAGATCACGCGTCACCGGTCCGCCGCTGCGTGTCAACGCCTGCCAGTCCAACCCGCGCACCCGTTCATCGAGCTGCTTGCCGATCGAGTCCTCCTCATCGAGGCCGAAGAGCTCACAGGCCGCATCATTCAAATAAGTGATCCGCCCGGTGGAATCGGTGACGATGATTCCTTCCTGGATGGCATTAAAAACCGTCTCGAGAAACCCTTTCTCCTGAGCCAGCCGGAGCAGATAATTCTGCACGTCCTCCGGCCCGATCTTGCCCAGACGCGAGATGAGTTTCTCGAGAAATCCGGATTTCATAACAGCTTCGTCATTCCAAGCGAAGTCGAGGAATCCCGCTGCGCAAGCTTGAAGGCAACGCCGCGGGGTCCTTCGACTACGCTTCGCTTCGCTCAGGATGACAGCTCGAGCGCGAATACCGCCACCTGCTTTCGCCCACCGCAGCGAGCAGCGGCGAATCAGCGCGTTCCGCCATTTCCGCGCGAGTAAAGGGGAATACATCTACCGGCACCGGAAACCGGCTGGGCGAAAACCGCGGAATGCGTTCCCGCGGCCGCTCGGTCGCTTCGCGTAAAACGATGAAAACGTCGAGATCACTTCCCGGCGCATACCTGTCATTCGCGAAGGAGCCGAACACGATCACTTCCTCCACTTCAGGATGAAGCGCTAACAATTCGCGAGCGTACTCGTCCGCGCGTCGCCGCACCTCCGCCACGTCAACTGATTTTATTTCGACAGAACTCAAGGATCGCCTCCGCGTGTCCAATGGCTTCTTCCGCATCCCTGCGCGAGTAGAAATCGGTGGGCGCGCCGCGTTCGAACCCATTCGGGTAACGCGTTGGAATATAATGGCGGTCGAGCACCTTCGCGTGATCGAACAGATCTTCATCCGCCTTTGCTTCATCCGGGAGCGCCTTCAACAGCTCAGTCACGACGTGGCCCCACGCCTCTTTGTGCAGACGCTGATACAAGCCTTTCACCGCCTTTTCCGCTGCCTGCTGGCAGGCGAAGGCCGCCCATTCGTGGTGCCCCGCATCGCGAGCGGTTCCGGCGAGGCGCAAATCCGCCTCTGCTTGTCGCAACCAATCGCGCGCACGTTCCGGCATAGGCGACATTAACGCCGCTTCACAAGCTCAGCGGGCTCCATCGTGCGCCGGCTCCGGCACCTGACCAGTCTCGGCTTCGGCCCGGTCCTTTAGCGCCGCTTTGCGGGAAAGTTTCACCCGGCCTTTGTCGTCAATGCCGATGCATTTCACCCAGATGACGTCGCCAATTTTCGCCACGTCTTCAGTTTTACGCACCCGAAAATCGGCCAGCTCGGAAATGTGCACCAGCCCATCTTTGCCGGGGAACACTTCCACGAATGCGCCGAACTCCTTGGTCGAAACAACCCGGCCTTGATACATTTGCCCGATCTCGATCTCGCGCGTCATCCCGCCGATGATCTCCTTGGCCCGCTTCATCGATTCGCCGCTCGTCGCATAGATGTGGACCGAGCCGTCATCCTCGATGTTAATCTCCGCCCCGGTCTCCGCGACGATGCCTTTGATCGTCTTCCCGCCCGGCCCGATGAGGGCGCCAATCTTTTCCGGATTAATTCTGATCGTCTCGATGCGTGGCGCATACTTGGACAGTTCCGGCCGCGGCTGATCAAGCGCGCCGCGCATGAGCTCAAGAATCTTTAGCCGCGCTTCTTTCGCGCGATAGATCGCTTCCGCGAGAATTTTGTGGCTGATCCCAGGCAGTTTTAAATCGAGTTGATAACCGGTGACACCGCTCGCCGTTCCACAAAGCTTGAAGTCCATGTCACCGAAGTGATCTTCGGAGCCGATGATGTCCGTGAGCAGCTCGTAACGCTTCAGTTGCTCGCCTTCGTATTCAGTAACTAAGCCGACCGAAATCCCGGCGACCACGTCGGTCACCGGCACGCCCGCATCCATCAGCGCGAGCATTCCACCGCAGACGCTCGCCATCGAAGTCGAGCCGTTGGATTCCATCACCTCACTCGAGATGCGAATGGCATAACGAAAATCGTTTTCGCTCGGCACCACCGGCTCGAGTGAACGTTCCGCCAGCGCGCCGTGCCCGATCTCGCGCCGGCTCGCGCCGCCGAAACGGCCAGTCTCGCCCACAGAAAACGGCGGAAAATTGTAATGAAGCAGAAATCGCTTCGACTGTTCGCCGCCGCCATAGGCATCGATCATCTGCGCTTCTTCAATCGGCGCCAGGGTCGCAAGCGCGAGCGCCTGGGTCTCGCCGCGTTGGAAAATCGCCGAGCCGTGCGCCCGCGGCAGCACGCCCACTTCGCACGTGATCGGCCGCAGTTCCTGATAACCGCGCCCGTCCATCCGCTTTTGTTTTTCGAGCACGCTGATGCGGAACGATTTCTTCTGCACGTAATCGAACGCCTGCGAAATGGCGAACTTGTCCGCCTCGGGATGTTTCTCGAGCACCGCGTTCTTCACTTCTTCACGCAATGCCTCCACCACTTTCGCCCGCGCCACTTTGCCCTGCGTATAAAGGGCGCCTTCGATCCGGTTTCCCGCAACTTGATAGGCAATGTCGAGTAGCTCCGGCTTGACAGATAACAACGGCATCTCGCGTTTCGGTTTGCCGATCTGCGCCGTCAGCTCCTTTTGAATCCGAATCATCTCGCGGGCATGGCCGTGCGCGAACTCCAGCGCCTTCACGAACTCTTCTTCCGGCAACTGATTCGCCGCGCCTTCGATCATGATGACGTCGTCCTCAGTGCCGACATAAATCATATCCAGATCGCTTTCCACGCGTTGGCTGTGCCTGGGGTTGGCGATGAATTCGCCGTTTACCCGCCCGACGCGCACCGCGCCGATCGGCCCCTTGAATGGAATGTCCGAAACGCACAACGCCGCCGATGCGCCATTGATGGAAAGAATATCCGGATCATTCTCGCCATCCGCGCTCAGCAGAATGGAGATGACCTGGGTGTCGTAGAAATAACCTTGCGGAAAGAGCGGCCGCAGCGGCCGATCCGTCATGCGCGAAGTGAGCGTCTCTTTTTCACTTGGCCGCCCTTCGCGTTTGAAATAACCGCCCGGAATTTTTCCTACGGCCGCGGCCTTCTCGCGGTAATCGACCGTCAGCGGGAACCAATCCTGCCCTTCCTTGATCGCCGTGGCCGAGACCGCGCTCGCCATTACGATAGTCTCGCCGCATGAGACGACGACCGAGCCATCCGCCAGCTTGGCGATTTTGCCTGTCTCAATAGTGACTGAATTGGCGCCGATTTGCGCCGTGACCTTCTGTTGCATTGTACTCTCCTGGATTTGTGCGAGAATCCAGGCCGGTCACCCTGATTGTAGGTTTCAACCCCGATCCACCCGCTGCCGGACGAAGCTGAAACCTAAACTCAAGGTGCCTGTTCGGCCTGGCCTTGCGCTTAGTTGTTGTTATCTGGCGTGGACGCAGACCTCGCAGCTAATGCCGCAAGTTTAGTTTCCCGATCACCTTCTTGTAGCGCTCGTTATTTGAGCGGCTGAGGTAATCAAGCAAGCTGCGGCGTTGCGCGACCATCTTAAGAAGGCCGCGCCGCGAAGAATTGTCCTTCGCATTTCTCTTGAGATGCTCGGTCAATTGCGCGATGCGGCGCGTCAACAGCGCCACTTGCACATCAGCGCTGCCCGTATCCTTGTCGTGCAATTGGAACTCCGCGAGCTCCACCGTCTGGGCGTCTTCTGCCATGAATGAGCGCGTAGTGTAGATGGAAAAGCCGAGTTCGCAAGTGCGGACGCGCTCGGCGTGCTAGAACGGCAGCGGCAATTTGTCCGGCGCCACCCATCCTTCACGCGCCATGCGCGAGCCGAGAACGCCGCGCGAGTAGTGCGCGTGCAGCGGGTCCGCTACAGCCCAGCGTTGCACAATCAGGTTGACCCGCCGCCACAGAGGCAGCTCGCGATAATGCGTGCTGGCAAGATGATGGAGCAGCTTCATCCAGAATTGGGTCACTGTTTCGTGATAAACATTCACCCGGTGCACGTGGCTGAAATGCAACAGTGCGCAACGCATTCGCGCCAGCGCAGCTTCCGGCTTTTCCTCCACAAGATAGTTCAGCGCTACCGCGATGTGTGCGCTGTGCGGAAACTGTGAAGGCGGGACCGTCGCCTGCTCGAATGCGCAGGTCAGCGCGCGCACTTCTTCGTCGTCAACGAAGTCGCGCGTCTTTATTGCCGAACTCAACGATTACGCCGGCGCCAGACGCGTGTAGATAAACAGCACGATAATCGCGCCAATGACTGACATGATGAATCCGGCCGGGTGAAAGGCAGAGCCGGGCTCGGGTTTGGAAAAAAGCCGCGCGATCAAACCACCGACGACGCCGCCGATAATGCCAAGAAGCGCGGTCAGAATCAGGCCCATGTGTTGTGCGCCGGGCATGACCGCGCGCGCGAGGAGACCGATAATGAAGCCGACGATGATATGCCAGATAATATTAATCATAGGTTGCGAGTTGCGGGGCCAAGCTACATTGTCTTGCTAGCGATGGCTATTCTTTTCGAGTAACCGCACCGCATAGCTCAAAGCCGTTCTTCTCGCGCGCCGCCGTACCAAACTTCGAGCTTCTGCCGCGAGGTGATCGCTCGCGGGCCAGTCAGAAGTATCGCTGCGACTTGCCGCGCGAGTTTAGCAGCGGAATAGATGCGCAGTTTTCTCCCGGAAGTAATCACCGTCGTTTTAAGTAACGTAAACCGCCCGCGCTTTCTCAGTGCCACGGTAAAGAAGAGTTCCTCGCCGGCGAAGTAACGCTCATCAAACCCGCCAATGGCGAAGAAGGTCTCGCGCGTGGTGAAAAGGAAAGCGCCGGCGCCAAGATTCATTCCGAAATAGACGAAGCTAAACAGGCCAAGGCCAACTCTGGCCCACAGCGGCACTTCGCCACCAACGAAAATCCGGGCGCCGCCTCCCGCATCTCCGCGCTGTAACGCATCCAGAACGCCTCTGACATGATCCGGCCTGATGTGCGTGTCGGCATCGACGAAGATGAGAATATCGTTGGCTGCGGCGCGCGCCCCGGCGTTTCGCGCGGCTGCGATCTGCCGGCGGGAGATTGAAATGACTCGCGCTCCAAGTTCGCGGGCGAGATCGGGTGTGCCATCATTCGAGGCATCGTCCACCACGATGATCTCGCATTCGTATTCCAGTCTTTCTATAGCATCGCGAATTGAGCGCAACGTCGCCGGCAGCTCCGTCGTCTCATTGTGAGCTGGAACGATAAATGAGATCGCGCCCCGGTCATCCGATACTTTCATTGCGAAATTTTAGCTGCGCTATGCGCTAGCTCGCTGGGCTGCTTCGACCTCTAAACCTTCATAGGTTTCAGTGACAATGTGATCGACTACTCCCTTCATGGTTTGCGTTCGGCCCCACGCCGCCAGTTGGCGGTCAGCGCCCGTGCCTTCGCGCAGAATCCGTTCAATATGCTCCATTTCCCTCTGACTACCGAGTTCGCCTACTTCGGTTGAAACAAATTCGAGCAGTTCGTAGATGAGGGTGCGAGTCTCAGCTTCGGTTTCCTCGCCAAAGTCGATCATCTTCCCGTCTATTCCGTAGCGCGATGCCCGCCATCTATTTTCATCAAGTAATCGCCGTCGATAGATGCGGAAGGTAGTATTCTGTCGAAGTAGCTTGAATAACCGCGCGATAATAGCCTGAATGAGAGCTGCTATGGCTAAAGTATCATCGACGCGCGACTGCGCATCGCACACACGCACTTCCAAAGTATCGAAAAAAGGATGGAGCCGGATATCCCACCAAATCTTCTTTGCATTATCGATGCAGCCTGTTTTCACCAGTAGCTTGCAGTAATCCTCGTACTCCGACAATGACTCGAATGAATCGGGAATGCCGGTGCGCGGAAAGCGTTCGAATACCTTCAGCCGATAACCTTTCAGACCGGTGTCATGACCAACCCAGAATGGCGAGTTGACCGAGAGCGCATAGATGTGCGGCAGGAAATAGCGCGCCTGGTTCATCACGTGGATGGCCGATTCGCGGTTCGGGATCCCGACGTGCACATGCAGGCCGAAGATGAGATTGGCGCGGGCGAGTAGTTGCATGTCGCGCACGATCTCCTTGTAACGCTCGCCTTCGGTGATGAGCTGGTCGCGCCAGTGTGAGAATGGATGCGTCCCGACAGAAGCGATGCGCAAGCCGCTGCGATCGGCCAGCCCGGCGAGTTCGCTTCGCAGCTTGGTCACGTGCTGCCGCGCATCGGCGATATCGCGACAAATTTCCGTGCCGAGCTCGACCACCGACTGGTGCATCTCGGGCTTGATCTGTTCTTTCAGCATGATCTTGCCGCCTTCTAGAATCTCCTGGATGTGCGATCTAAGCTCGCCCGTCTCAGGGTCGACGATGGCGAACTCTTCCTCGATGCCGAGGGTGAAGACGTGCGAGTTGGCGCTCATGCGGTATGCGCAATCTAATGCAAACATTCGCACTCTGTCATCCCGCGCCTTCCCTACTGTCATTCCGAGCGGAGCGAAGCGCAGTGAGGGATCCGGCGGAAGTTACCTTTAACCTAACACCACGGGATCCCTCGACTGCTTGGCATGACGAGTTGTTTACGCATAGACATGCGCCACAATCTTGTGGAACCCGGTGATCCCGGAAGTAAACTCGCGGTTTTCTTCAAATTCCTGCAGGTCACCTTCTCCATCTGTCGCCCGAACCATGACGGCGTGGTCTCCAGTTTCATCTGGTTTCCAAAGGTAACTCCACAACACCCAGGTTAATTTAGTCCCCGGATAAGTAATCTTCGCTTCTTCCCAGCTATCGCCATCATCAAAGCTTACTTCCACGCGCGAGATTCCGCGATCACCTCCGAAAGCCACTCCTTTCACCGGCACACCTTTACCAGCATCGGCAAGCTTCAGCCACGACCCGTTAGCTGGAACATCAATGCGCGAGCGCGTCGGCACGATGAAGTCCGGCCCCCAGCCCTGAGTTTCGTAAAAGCCTTTGGCATTTTCACCCGCGACTTCGATGCGGGTCAGCCACTTCACGTGTTTCTCGCCGAAGTAGCCGGGCACAATGGCTCGTGCCGGGAAACCATGACGGTGCGGCAGCGCCTGCCCATTCATCTTGAAAGCGATGAGCGTGGTCGGCTCCATGGCTTTCTCCAGCGGGATGGTGTCGGTGTAGTTATCAACCCCATGCATTTTCACGCGTGCCCCGCCCCGGAGTGGAGCAGCGCCAGCAAGCAGATCAGCCATGGGAATGCCGCGCCAGACTGCATTGCTCATGAGACCGGCATCGAGCCCGTTGGAAATGCACATCAGCGTGGTCTCCTGGTCGGTCATCGTCATGCTTCTGAAATCGTGAATCCGATAGGTGCGCGGATTCTGCACGAGTCCGCTGACCTCCAGGTGCCACAGGCCTTCGTTCACACGCGGGTCGACGACATTCTTGGTCACGCAATAGAATTGATCGTTCGGCGTGATGGGCCGCACCTCGGCGCCTTTGTACTGCGTGCCATCATAGCTGAAGGTCGCGATTCGGAATAACCGCCGGCCAATGGCAACAGCGCCGCCAGTGAAAACAAGACCGAATGTTCCCAGTAGAAAAGCGCGCCGGCCGATGGGCGGCGAGAACTCGTTAGGCGCGCCAGTAACATGTGAGTCGCGCCTCGTTAGAAAATGAAATCCGAGCACGAGAGCTCGCTCGAAGGCGAGGAATGACAAGGCGAGGCCGAGGAGCGTGACCATACGAGCGGCCTCGATCGGCAAGCCGCCGTAGTGGGTGCCGAGCACCGGCCAGAGCAGACATGCGCTGACCACTAGGGGGAGCACGACGAAGACGAGCAACGTGCAGCCATACGGGATGCGCTCACGTTTGCGCGCAGCGAGGCCGTAAAACATGCCACCCAGCGCGCCGATGGCGATTTGCCCGAGCGCGCTGGAGCTAACGCCGAGCTGCTTGAGATGATTGTAGCCACCCACGCGACCCATGATCCAGAAGAACGGCCGGGGCGAGATGAAGACGCTGAGCCGATCGCCGAGGATCACCAGTGGAGTGGCGATGCGAAGTTTCCACGCCAGAAGCAACATGACGAGAGTCATGGCAATGGCGGCGACGGCTCCGGCTAAAAGGCCGCAGAGTGCCGCCTTGCTTTTGCTCCGCGAAAGGATGGTTGGCAAGGCTCTCCGTCTAACGGCTGGCGTCGCGTCTGGCGAGCGCGATTCGCAGAAAGGTTGCCAGGATTCTCAGTCCGGCGATGACTGTGCCACGCAGCGTGCCGGAGACTTTGGAGACGCCGCCGGTGCGACACCGATGATTGACCGGCACTTCCAGAATGCGGAGACCAGAGCGCGCGGCTTTCATCTGCATCTCGAGGTTCCAGCCGTAGGTCTGCTCGCGCAGGTCGAGGCTCTGGAGACACTCGCGCCGAATTGCGCGGAAAGGACACATGTCCGTATAGCGAACGCCGTAGAGCAGCCGGACGAGCCAGCCCGCAAGCCAGCCGGCGCAAATCTGTTGCGCATTCATGCTGCCGCGTTCCCGCTCTCCGCGAGTGCGCGAGCCGATGACGAAGTCGTATTCGCCGCGCGCGATCGGTTCGACCAGTGCGGACATGAACTCCGGGCAATCGCTCCCGTCGCCATCGAGAAGCACGATGACCTCGCAACCTGGCGACACAGCGGCGACTCCAGTGGCACAGGCGCGGCCGTAGCCGCGCGGCGCGCTGACGACGCGGGCGCCAGCGGCGCGCGCACGTTCAGCCGTGCGGTCTGTACTCGCATTGTCGACGACGATGATTTCGCGCGGAATGCCGGTAGCGATGGCTTCGCGCACCACGCCGGCGATCGGCTCTTCTTCGTTCAACGCCGGAATGACAACTGAGACGAAGCTCATCCCCAAACGAGCCACGCGCTGGTGAAGTAGATCAGGAGCGCGATAAAATCAGCGAGCGCGAGAGTGACCGGGCCGGCGGCGATCTTCGGATCAAGTTTGAATCGATGAAGAAGTGAGGGCACGCCGAGACCGAGAAGACAGGCGCTCACAAGCGAAACGGTAATGCTCCCTCCGATGACGAGTGCGCCGGCGAAATCGCGACGCCAGGTCCAGACGATGATGCCGACCAGGAGGCCACACGCCATTCCAATCAAAATCGCGGTGATGAATTCGCGCCGGAACGCCGCCACGAACCAGCGCCAGGTCACCGAAGCGGAACGAAGTGCCTGAATCGTGACGCTCATCGATTGGGTGCTCACGCTTTCGTTCAGACCGAGCACCATGGTGAGGAAAAATGCGATGACGAGACTTTGCACGAGTGTGGTTTCGAACGCACCTGAGAGCAGCGCACAAAACGTTCCGCCGGCGACGGTCGCGAGCAGCCAGGGAAAGCGATAGCGGAACGTGCGCCAGGGATTGGCGCCGCGGATTTGCTCCAGGCGAAAACCGATGGCTTCGAAGATCTCGTTGTCTGGGAGGCCGACCGGCGAGCTTTTGTCGTCCGATTCGAGCAGTTCGCTGGTAAAGAGACTGACATCCACCACGCCGATGACGCGACGTTCGGCGTCCACCACGGGAAAGGCGAAAAATTTGTAGAGAACAAAAAACTCGCAGGCATCGAGCACGGTGGCCGTCGCCGGCAGCGCGACCACGCGCGTGATCATGATTTCTTCCACCTTCGTCTCGACCGCGGCGGTGAGTAGTCGGCGCGTTGGCACCACACCGGCCAGTTTGCGCTCCGAATCGACAGCGTAGAAATAAATCACGCGCTCGGCCACGCCTTCTCGCCGGATTTGCTCGAGCGCCGCTTCCACCGTCATCCCGGTGCGCAGGAGAGGAAAATCTTTGCACGCATAATCGACAACGTGCGATTGGAAATCAGGACTGGCGGGTGGTGCGTTCATCTCGCCACCCGATGAACGATGCCTTTGCTGCGCAGAATGTCGGCGGCTTCGCTGAAGTAATCGCGCACATCAGACTGCGAGCGGATCCAATCGAGATAGCGACCGATTCCATCGCTTAACTCGGTCTTGGGCGCGTAGCCGGCGGCACGCACGCGCGTGGTGTCGCTGGTGAGATGGCGCATTTCACCAGGGCGGAATTCCCCATTGATCTCAGCCTTGATGTGAATGTTGAGCGCAGTGGAAACTTGCGCCGCGATTTCGCGAATAGGCACGCCTTTGCCGCTGCCGACGTTTACGGGCAGTCCGTCAAGCTGGTCTGTTTCGGCGGCGAGCAGGTTGGCGCGGGCGATGTCTTCCACAAATGAGAAGTCGCGTGTCTGTTCGCCATCTTCGTAAAGCACCGGCGGCAAATTGTTAAGCAATCGCGTGCAGAAGATCGCGATGACGCCAGTGTAGGGATTAAAGATCGATTGGCGCGGGCCATAGGTGCATGAGTAACGGAGCGCGACGGTGGGAACGCCGACCTGTTTTCCCCAAAGCAAGACAAGCTTTTCCTGGTCGACCTTGGTCAACCCGTAAACAGTTTCGCCGCCAACGGGCGCGTTTTCCGGCGTCGGCATGCTTGTCGTCGGCTGGTCGCAGAGCGGACAGTGCACCGACCAATCGCCGCGGCGCAATTGTTCGACTGGCCGCACCGCGGGGAAGACGAGGCCATGCTGCGGACATTCGCCGGCGCCTTCGCTGTAAACCGCCTGCGAGCTGGCCACGATGATCTTGCGGATGGGCAGATTCTTCTCCCGAATCACCTCCAGCATCTGCGCCGTGCCGAGCGAGTTGACGTGCACATATTTCGCAATCTCCGGCATGTAACCGCCGTACGCGGCCTGGTGAAAGACAACGTCGATCTCGCGCAGAGCGCTCTCGATCGTGTCGCGGTCGCGCAGATCGCCTTGCACAAATTCGGCGCTGTCGTTGATCCACAGCGGCTTGCCCCGCTTGTGCGTGTTCGGCTCGAGATTGTCGAGCACGCGCACGCGCCAGCCTTCGCGCACGAGCAGATCGGTGAGATGCGAGCCGATTAGGCCGGCACCGCCGGTGACGAGCGCGTTGCCGTTGGTCATTGCGGCCAGATTCTTTCGCGGCCCTCGCGCGCGATCAACTGCTGGAGGAATGCTTTGGTCGTGGGCGCGCTGCTGTTGTTGTCGTTACCGAGCAGCTCGTCGCATAAGCGACGCAAACCGGCTCGATCATCCACATCGGAAAACACAGGAAGCGTCTCCACCGGCAGGCCGATCTCTCGCGCGCGCTCCACTGTCTGCGCCAACACGCGCTCCGAGCTCCAGTCGATATCTTCGAAAACTCGGCGGTGCAGTGCTTTCATCCCGATCAAGTAATAGCCGCCGTCATCGGACGGACCGAGGATGAGACGGTAGCCCCCCGCGCGCAGGAATTCCACCGCCGCGGCGAATGCGTGCGGCGTGACGGTGGGGCTGTCTGAGTCGATCAGGCAACAGGAATCAAAACCGATGCGCAGCAAGTCCTCTATGGCGTGCAGGAGTCGTTCACCAAAATCGTTTCCGCGTTGAAGGAGCAGGTCGAACTCGCGAGGCAAAATCTCAGCGTAATCGTTTTCGCTGCCGAGCGGAGTGAAGACGCCAACGCCACGTGCGATGATCGGCGATCGCAGACCGCCGCTACAACAAACTTGAGAGATAGAGGTGGCGGTGTCGCGCAAAAAACAAGCATTGAGCGCGGCTGCTTCCGCAGCCGTGAGCGGCGGCTGCAATCGCGTTTTTACCGCGCCGGCTCGCGGAGCTTTGGTCATGATGCCGAGCGCGCAAAGGCCAGGCGGAACTTGCTCATTCAAGCGCGGATCGAACACGCGATGCGGCACGCACGCTGATTTACGCTGACAATTACGCTCGCCCCTCACCTCATTCCTCTCCCTGAGGGAGAGGAGGACGCGTCAGCGCCTGGTGAGGGAAACAAATGGCTCGCTTTTTCGCAAAGCGCGTATTGATATCGACCAGCGCGCCAGGTGTCGATCCGCGCCCACCCTTGCGTTTCGAAAAGCGCGCGGAATTCTTCCACAGACAAAGTCATCGCTTTGGCAGGCTCGCGATATTCACCCGAGTAACCGCTCAGGCGCGCGAGCAGGCGCATCAACAGCAGTGGAATCGAAGCTGAAAAAGCAAAGCGCGGCTCGGCGATGAAGCATTTGCCACCGGGACGGACGACTCGAAACATCTCGTCCAGGGCGCGCTCCCGCTCCGGCAAAACCGTAAACAAGCGTGAGGCGATAATGGCGTCAAAGGAATCATCCGGTTGCGCGAGATCGAGAACATTCCCCCGCTGGAAGGAGCAATTGCGCACACCGCACCGCGCGGCTTTGGCACGCGCATGTTCGAGCTGGCGTTTACTGTTGTCTATTCCCAGAACAGAGACTTCCGGAAAACACGCCGCCAGTCTGCGCGAGTAGAATCCTGGCCCACAGCCGAGTTCGAGAATCTGCGAACCAGCCCGCGGTTTTTCGTTTGGCCAAAGACTGGAAATGATGCGGCGGGTATCATCGCGGAAAACCTTTTCCCGGCAGAAATTGTAAATCCAGGCAAAGCGCTCGAATAGGCTTTCCGGGCTCTCGGGCGTGTCGCGAAGTGGCAATGGGGCGGGCACGGCCGCAGGCGGGACGAGCGGTTTAACCAAATGGTTCATGCCGGCGGCGTGGTTATGCACAGGCTCTCTGTGATTTTCCTTTTCACTTCAAATCAATTCTTCACCTTCAGCCGGCGAATAACCGGATATCTCAGCGCGTTTACCTGCGCATCGGCAAGTCCCGAACACTGTGAACAAACATGCCATTTGCGCCGGTAAACCCGACTTCGCTGAAAGCGAGACGCTCTTTATTGAGACTTATTCGAAGTTGTTGGCTTCTTTTTGCGCGATCGTTTAACAACATCCGCGTGAAAGCTTCGTCAGCCGCGCGCTCTCTGGCCGTCGTCATTTGCGCGCTGGCGCTCATGGCGCTGAATGCCTCCGCCAAAGAACCCCGCACACTGCTCGAGGTCCAACGGTTCCTCGCTGGGAAACAATTCGTGGATCTGACGCACGCATTCGCGCCAGGCATTCCCCGCTGGTCCGGTTTTCCTGATGAACAACGAAAGACAATTTATTGGTATGACAAAGAGCCGGAAATGATGGGCGAAGGATTCTTCTCCGAAGTGTTCACGCACGTCGGGCAATGGGGGACACACGTCGATCCACCGGCGCATTTCCACAAAGGCCTGCGCACAGTCGATCAAATCGAGCCCAAGGAAATGATCCTGCCGCTGGTCTGCATCGATGTGCACGAAGAGTGCGCCAGGAATGCTGATTACACGCTCACGCTGGAACGGGTGAGGAAGTGGGAAGCGGATCATGGCGGAATCCCAGCCGGCGCATTCGTGGCGATGCGCACCGATTGGTCGAAGCGCTGGCCGGACGCGGAGAGAATGGCGAACAAAGATGGACAAGGCGTGGCGCATTATCCCGGCTGGAGTTTACCTGCGCTGAAGTTTCTTTACGAGCAGCGCAAGATCACTGCCTCCGGCCACGAGACGACCGACACTGATCCAGGCCTGGCCACGACGAAGGATGACTACGCGCTGGAGACTTACGTTCTCGGCACCAATCATTATCAGATCGAGCTGCTGGCAAATCTCGATCAGGTTCCCGAGTCGGGCGCCATCGTCGTTGCCAGCTTTCCAAAACCAAAAGGCGGATCGGGTTTTCCCGCCCGCGTCTTCGCCGTTCTGCCATAGAGTACTGGGCGATTGACTGGCGCGCGGTGCGCACTGTTAGTCGCATGCGCAATGGATCTCCTCGCTGAACTTCAGGAGCGCCTCGTCTGCGGCGACGGCGCCATGGGTACGCTGCTGCTCGATCAGGGTTTGCCGATCGAGCGGTGTCTCGAGGAAGTTTGCGTGAGCGATCCGGAGCGGGTGCGGCGCATTCATGAGGAATACCTCGCCGCGGGGGCGCGCGTGATCGAGACGAACACCTTCGGCGGGAATGCGGCGCGTCTGGCGCGATTCGGATTCGAGAGTCGTGTGCGCGAGTTCAATGTGGCGGCGGCGAAGCTCGCGAGAGAAGCAGCGGCCGGCAAAGATGTTTGCGTGGCGGGAAGTGTCGGGCCGCTCGGCTTGAGCGCGCTGGAGGCTGAGGCGCGCGGAGTGGATCGAGCGCTCTGTTTTCGCGAGCAAATCCAAGCGCTGCTCGAGGCCGGCGTGGATGTGATTTTTCTGGAGACGTTCATGGATGAAGCGGAGATGGAGATTGCGCTCGAAGCGAAGAATGCGCTCAGTGATTGCCCAACCATCTGCTCCTTTGCCTGCGAGCCGGAAGGACGGCTGGCGTCCGGATTTCCGATCGCTCAGGCATTCGAAAAAATGCGCGGGATCGGCGCGCACGTGACCGGGGTGAATTGCATGAACGGGCCCCACGCAACCGTGCAACTGCTGCGACACATTCCGCTCGACGGCTTACTCGCTGCTTATCCGAACGCTGGTTATCCGAAATACATCGACGGGCGCTTCACTTATCACGCGGCGCCGGATTATTTCGCGCAAGCAGCGCGCGAGATGGCCGGGCAAGGCGCGCAGCTGATCGGCGGTTGTTGTGGAACGAACCCGCGAACTATCGCCGCCATTGCCAGAGCCATCGCTGACCTCGCGCCGGTCCGATCAAAGCCAGTTCAGGTTATCGAGCCGCCGCCGCCGGCGAAACAGGTCACAGAGGAAGAAAGTCTGCTCGAGAAAATCGCTGCGGGGAAACGCGTCATTATTTGCGAGCTCGACCCGCCGAAGACTCTCGCTCTCGAGAAATATTTTCGCGGCGCGCAGGAACTGGTGCGGGCCGGCTGCGACGCAGTGACGCTGGCGGACAATTCGCTCGCCATCCTGCGCGTGAGCAATCTTGCTGTCGGCGCCATGCTAAAAGAACGGTTCGGCATTACTCCGCTCCTGCACCTGAGCTGCCGCGACCGAAATGTTCTGGGCCTGCAAAGCGAGCTGCTCGGTATGGCTGCGCTGGGAATGCGCCACGTCCTTCCGCTCACCGGCGATCCGGCGCGTGTGGGCGATCACCCGAACGCGTCATCTGTTTACGACGTCAACTCGATCGAACTCATCTCCATCATTAAGAAGCTGAACGACGGTTTCACCCACGCCGGCAAGTCGCTCAAAGCGCGCACGCAATTCGTCATCGGCTGCACCTTTAACCCCAACGCCCGCAACCTTGCTTCGCAGGTCGACCGGCTCGAGCGCAAGGTCGCGGCCGGCGCGCAATTCGCCATGACCCAGCCTGTCTTCGACCCCGCGCTGGTCTGCGAAACGAAGAAGCGCACGACTCATTTGCAAATCCCGATCTTCATTGGCGTTTGGCCGCTGCGCAGCGCGCGCCAGGCCGAATTTCTCCACCACGAAGTGCCCGGCATCATCGTTCCAGAGGCGGTCCGGAAACGGATGGCGAGCTACGGGACCGAGAAAGAGCAAGCCATCGGGCTGGAGATCGCGCGCGAAATCCTCGGGGCCATCGGCGCGCAATTTCCTGGCATTTATCTGATCACGCCCTTCCTGCATTATGACTCGACGTGCGAACTCGCGCGGTTTGCACGTGAGATGTGACGCGCCGAATTTGGCCGTGGCTTGAAAACGCCGCGAACGCTTTGGCTCCAAATCGGCGTCGTCGTGGCCCTGGGCGCAGCGATGCTGGTGCTGTGGCACCTTTTGCCTCTGGCCGATCTGCTTGGCACCATCCAGCAACGCGTCATGCGCGGGGGAATCTGGAGCGCGATTCGGTATCCGCTTCTTTACGCATGCTGTAATGTGCTATTGCTGCCCGGTGGCATCCTTAGCATCGGAGGCGGATTTTTCTTCGGTTTATGGTGGGGATTTTTGATCATCCTGCTCGGGAACGTCGCGGGCGCGGCCATCTCGCTGCTGATCGGCAGAACCATTGGTCGCCGATGGCTGCAGCGACGGCTGAAGCGCTCTCGACGCCTTGGAGCGTTGCAGCCCGCAGTCGAGCGGGAGGGTTTGGAAACTTGATTCTGCTCAGCCAACTGCACCCGCTCTTCCCCAGCAGCTTGATGAATTACTTGTACGGCCTCACCCGGATTCGCGTTCGCACTTGCCTGCTGTGGATCGCCATTGGTCAGGCCCCGGGCCTTTTCCTCTACGCTTATCTGGGAACGCTGGGACAGCTTGGCCTGCGCATCGCCCGTGGGGAGACGCACCCGCGCGCCTACGAATACTGGATATGGGGCACCGGTTTAACCTTCTCAATCCTGATGCTGATCCTGCCCGGCCGTATTGCTCTGCGGGCGTTTCAAGGTCAGAAAGCAAGTGATTATCGCTGAATGGCTAGCAAAATATCTTTTTTGATAGAGGCCGCTTCCGAAGCTCGCCAACAATCGTATTCACCATATTCGCGGTTTGCGGTCGGCGCGGCCGTCGAGACAAGTTCCGGCAAGGTGTTTACCGGGACTAACGTTGAGAATATTTCTTTTGGACTGACGATCTGTGCAGAGCGCGCTTCTGTCGCCGCCGCAGTAGTGGCCGGTGAACGGGATTTACAGACCCTCGCGATCGTGGCTGATTCCGCCGAACCCGTGGTACCATGTGGCGCCTGCCGTCAGGTGTTAGCTGAATTTAATCCGCGGCTGAAAATCGTGAGCCAGACCGTGGCTGGGGCGCGCCGAGTCCAGTACATCCACAAACTGTTACCGTCTCCCAAACGCGGGATTATGACAAATGTTAAACGCTGACGTTGTCATTATCGGTAGTGGCCATGCAGGGATTGAGGCAGCACTCGCTGCGGCCCGGATGGGTTGCGACACACTGATGCTGACGCAGAACCTGGACACCATCGGACAGATGTCCTGCAATCCAGCCATTGGCGGTTCGGCCAAAAGCCACATCGTAAAAGAAATCGACGCGCTGGGAGGAGCAATGGGGCTCAACGCGGATGCCACAGGCATCCAGTTTCGAACCTTGAATCGGAGCAAAGGGCCTGCGGTGTGGGCGACTCGCGTCCAATGTGACAAGAAAGTCTATCAATTCCGGTTAAAGGCGCTGCTGGAGCGCACGCAGAACCTGCGGGTCCTTCAGACTACCGCGAGTACGATTCTCACTGACAAGGATCGAGTCACCGGCGTTAACACCGATCTCGGCGCTCCGATCAGGACCAGAGCCGTTGTGGTCACGGCGGGAACATTCCTACGCGGATTGTTACACATTGGTGAGAAATCAATGCCCGGGGGTCGGATGGCGGACGCTGCGTCAACTCTGAGCGAGAGCTTGCGCCAACTCGGTTTTGAAACCAGGCGGTTCAAGACAGGAACTCCCTGTCGCCTTAATGGTCGCACAATCGATTTTTCCTCGCTTGAAGTTCAGCGCGGCGACGAACCGCCGCCGCGATTTTCATCACTGAACGTCAGGCGGGAAGCCAACGATCTTTTCACTTTGAATTTTGATGGGGAAGGAATGTTCCACGTGGAACAAATTCCCTGCTGGTTAACCCACACCACGCACCAGACAACCAGTACCATTAAAAGCAATCTGCACAAATCGCCACTTTATCAGCGGCGCATCGAGGGGACTGGGCCGCGCTATTGCCCCTCCATCGAAGACAAAATCGTCCGGTTTCCGGATCGTGAGTCGCACCACGTCTTCCTCGAACCCGAGGGACGTCATTCGGAAGAAATCTACGTCAATGGGGTCTCGACTAGTCTTCCTTACGATGTGCAGGTCGCGCTGATTCGATCCATACCGGGACTTCGCGCCGCTGAAATCGTGCGCCCAGGATATGCGGTAGAATATGATTATTTCCCACCCACGCAGCTAAAGCAGACGCTGGAGACTCGACGCGTCGCCGGCCTATTTTTCGCTGGTCAAATTAACGGGACATCGGGCTATGAAGAAGCCGCCGGTCAGGGGCTTGTCGCCGGCGCGAACGCGGCGCTGCAGGTCCAGTCACATCCTCCGTTTATTCTTCCCAGTAAGGCAAGTTATATTGGTGTCCTCATTGAGGATCTGACGGCTCGCGGCACAAATGAACCTTACCGAATGTTTACCAGCCGGGCCGAAAACCGGTTGCTACTGCGTGAGGACAATGCGGATCTGCGTCTAACGGAGCTTGGCGCTGCGGCCGGACTGGTGGGCCAGGCAGGGTTGGCACGTGTCGAAGAAAAGAGACGCCGTATCGCTCAGCTTGATAGAGCAATCGATTCGCTGCGGATGGATGGCAAGCGGTTGAGTACCACGATGCGTTCACCGGCCTTCGCACTGGAACAGTTGCCTTCGGAGGTGAGGAGCTGTGCGGACGACGAAACATGGCGTCACGTCGCAATTGAAGCTCGTTACGCCGGCTACATCGCGCGGCAACAGGCCGCCCGCCAGCCAGAGTGGGAAAGGGCGATCCCATCGACGATTAATTTCGCGATCATTCCCGGTCTTCGCACAGAAACACGCGAGAAGTTGACAAGCGCCCGCCCCAGCACATTGGCTGAAGCAGGGCGGATTCCGGGACTGACTCGAACAGATCTCACGGTGCTTTCGATTTGGATGCACAATAATTTGCCATGATGGGAGTTACAGTTTTAGCAATGGCGTATTTGCTGGGTTCAATTCCATTCGGCTACATCGCCGGGCGTATTGCGGGAGTGGACATCCGCCGCCACGGCAGCGGCAATATTGGGGCGACCAACGTGCTTCGGGAGCTAGGCAGGAAGTACGGATCCCCTGTTTTTTTTGCAGATACGCTCAAAGGATTTCTTGCAGTTAGATTGGCGCTGTGGGCAGGTGATGGGCAACCCGCCGGGAGCTGTCATCTTGGTGTCGCAGCGGCCATCTGCGCTGTGCTTGGCCACGCCTTTCCCGTCTGGCTTGGTTTTCGCGGCGGAAAAGGCGTGGCCACATCAATGGGCGCATGTCTAGGCTTGCTGCCGCTCGTGACGCTCGTCGCTGTCGCGGTCTGGCTAATCACCTTTGCCTTTTTTCGTTTCGTCTCGCTTGCCTCGATTGTCGCGGCCGCCTCGCTGCCGGTGAGCGTTTGCCTCATCACCGCCAGCAACGGTCGCTCGCGCGGACTGCTCCTGGGCTTTACCTTGGCAATCGCGGCACTGGTAACGATGCGCCATCGCAGTAACATCCGACGACTCCTGCGCGGAACAGAGCCGCGCCTCGAGCGAAAATGAAAACCACCGCCGTTATCGGAGCGGGCAGTTGGGGCACGGCGCTGACTGCGCTTTGGGCCGGAGAGGGACGTCCGATTAAACTCTGGGGTAATAATCCGGACCGGATCGCCGCAATCGATTCATCGCGGGAGAATCCTGACTATCTTCCAGGCGTTCGCTTGCCGAAGAACGTGCGGATGACCCACGATTTGGCCGAATGCGCGGCGGCCGATCTCATCGTTGTCGTCACGCCCTCGCTGGCCTTGCGACAGATTGCGGAACGGCTGCGGCAGGCGGGCGTGAATGAGCGCGCCACACTGCTCAGCTGCACGAAGGGGATCGAGCACGGCAGCGGCAAGCGGATGACCGAAATCCTGACGGAGATTTTTCCCGGCCACACCATCGCGGTGTTGTCCGGTCCAAACCTGGCGGTGGAGGTGGCCCGCGGTTTGCCGACGGCGACGGTGATTGGCTGCGCGAACGAGAGCTGCGCCACCGAGCTTCAATGCATGCTCGGCAGTGAATTGTTCCGCGTTTATACCAGCAACGATGTCATCAGCATCGAGCTTGGCGGCGCGCTCAAGAACGTATTCGCGTTGCCAGCGGGAGTGAGCGATGGGCTGGGCCTCGGCGACAACTCCAAAGCGGCGCTCGTCACCCGAGCCATGGCCGAACTTCTGCGGCTGGGGACAGCGATGGGTGGAAATGCGCGCACGTTTTATGGGCTGAGCGGCGTGGGCGATCTGATCGCGACCTGCTTCAGCCAGCACAGCCGCAACCGGCGTGTCGGCGAACGGCTTGGTCGCGCTGAAACGCTGGCGCAGATTCAAGCGGACATGCAGATGGTAGCGGAGGGAATTCCCACGGCCAAGAGCGCGTATGAATGTGCACGGCGGCTCGGGGTCGAGACAC